>JBEKKH010000065.1:0-19388 GCA_050010815.1 Streptosporangiaceae bacterium
TCGCGTCGTGGACCTCCCGCGCGATCCTGGCCCGCTCCGCGGCGCGCGCATCGCCGCTGGCGCGCTGCCGCTCGGCGGCCAGGGCGGAGCCGAGCTGGCGGGCCATGGTGGTGAAGTTCGCCCAAGGCAGGCTGGCTGCTGCTCACCGCCGCCGCCTGCGGCGGTGCGATCGCCGCCCTGACTACCTGGTGGTCAGGCCCGGCCAACGCGCAGTCCGCCAGCGCGTTCATGCCCGGCCAGTTCGACACCCAGGGCATCGTGCCCATCGGGTACGCGGTGTTCGCCATGGCGCTCGGCATCGCCGCGGGCACCGTGGCGCGCCGGACCCTCGCCGCGATAGCCGTCACGCTCGGCGGGTTCATCGCGCTGCGCCTGGTGATCAGCGATTTCCTCCGGCAGCACTACATGGCGGCGGTCACGACCTACTACAACGTGACGAGCTCGTTCACGCCGCCTGGGCAGGCCTGGGTGCTCGCCCAGGGCGCGGTCAGCAGGACCGGGGTAGTCGTGCCGATCGGATGGGGAGCGCTGGGCAACGCGCTTCCGGCCTCCTGCCAGAAACTGCTCAACGCGGCCCCGCAGACCAAGTCTGGCTCCGGGACGTCCGGCGTGTTTTCCTGTATGCAGGTTCACGGCTGGCGTGGCTTCGCCACCTATCAGCCCGGCAGCCGATACTGGCCGTTCCAGGGCATCGAGACGGGGATCTACGTCCTGCTGGCCGCGGCGCTTATCGCGGTCACGTTCGCCGTGGTCCGCAGGAGGGACGCATAATGAGCCGGGTTATCCCATCCCTGCCTGCCCAGCGCACCGACGGCCCCGAGGGCAACGAGCGGCTGACCGCGATCACAGGAGCGGTGCTGCTGATCCTGCTGATAGTCGAGTGCTACACGATCTTGCGGATCGGCCGTCTGCTCACCCTGCACGTCTTCCTCGGCATGCTGCTCCTTGGCCCGGTCACCCTCAAGGCCGCGACAGTCATCTACCGGTTCGCCCGTTACTACACCAAGAGCGAACCGTACCGGCGCAAGGGCCCGCCCGCGCCGCTGCTGCGGCTGATCGGGCCGGTCATCGTGCTGCTCACGGCGTGCGTCTTCGGCTCCGGCATCATGCTTGCCGTCACCGGCCCCAGCTACGGCTACGGGGGGCCTAGCGGGTGGCTCGTGGTGCACAGGATTTCGTTCCTCGCCTGGGCCTTCTTTATCGTCATCCACGTGCTCGCCTACGTGCCGCGCCTGCCGAGGCTACTCGCCGCCGAGGCGCGCGGTACCGCCCTCCTCGGCGGCCGTGGCACCCGGCTGGCCCTGCTGATCGCCTCGCTCCTGGCCGGCCTGGTGATCGCCCTGCTCACCGTGCACCTTGCTAGCAAGTGGGAGCCATTCGGCTAGGGCCGCACCACGCCGTCCGTACTGTCGGCGTACCAGGCCGTGCTCATAGGGATCTTCTCGACGTCCAGCCCGGTTTGCGGCGCATCGATGATGTAGCCGCCGCCGACGTACATGGCCACGTGACCCTCGCCGTCGTAGAGAATCAGGTCACCGGGCTCGATCGCGGCCAGCGAGACATGCGGCAGCTCGGCCCAGTCCTCATAGGTGTCGCGCGGTATCGCTACCCCGGCGGCCGCCCACGCCGCCTGCACCAGCCCGGAGCAGTCGAATCCGTCGTGGCACGGACCGGTGGCGCCGTACACGTACGGGCAGCCGAGCTGAGCGTAGGCGAACGCTATCGCCTTGCCCGCCTGCGAGCTGGCCGGGACCGGGTTGGGGTCGGGCGCGGGTGCGGAGCTGCCGTTGCCGCCGACCGAATGGCTCACCACCACCTGCTGCTCTTCCGGTGTGGTCAGGCTGGCCAGCGTGGCCTTCTCGGTGGTGATGAGCTTGCCCAGGGAATTCTTGTGCGTCACGAGCTGGCTCTTGAGCGTCGCGATCCCGCTCTCGGTCCGCTGCATCTCCTGCTCCACGCCGGTGAGCTGGCTGGCCGCGGTGAGCAGCTGCTGGGTCTCGGCACTTCGGCTGCCGGACAGCTCGAGCAAGAGCGAGCCCTGCTGCAAGACGACCGAGGGATCACCTGAAGTGAGCACGCCCGCGACCGAGGTCGCCCCGGTGTCCTCAAACGCCGCGGCAGCGTTCTGGGCCACGTTCGCCTGCGCCGCCTGGAACTCGGCGTTGGCGTTCTTGAGGTGCACCTGCACCTGGGACAGCTTCGACTGGGCGGCGGACAACTGCTGGCCGGCCTGGTCGAGCTGCTCGCTGACCTTGTCGAACTGCGACGTCAGCTGGTTGACCTTGGCCTGAACCTGACCCACGGTCGGCTGTGGAGCAGCGCCAGCACTGGTGGCAAAGACCGCGAGGCCGCCGACCGCAACTAGCCCCGTCGCAATCGCGACACCGCGGCGAAGGCGGGACGTTATATCCCATAGCCGCGTATCCACGTGCCTACCACGCTCCTTTGTCGTCCCGGTCACCTGCATGTTCGCCCAGGTCCCTGGACTGCGGTTACTGGGCCAGGCAGCTTCGGCCAGCGTAGTGAAGGGAAATGGGCGATACAACCGATTCACCCAATTCCAACTACTTCATTACGATGCCCCGATTCCCCCACGGAGACGAGATTGCCGCGCTACCATCACGATGCTTTTGTATCAGGAAAGATCCAGGTCCGCTCACCTGGCCTGAGCTGCGAACCTGGCAGGGAAAACCGGAGCGGCGGGACCAGGCCCGCGTGGGCAAGGACACCAAGCGCCCGCACTTCGGCTTCGTCCAGATAACCCTGCGCGGGATACCCGGCCACGTTCGGCCGAATAATGACGGCAACTACGCAATCCCGGCAGCCGGTCCCGCGCATCGCGCATCGGCCGCAGTCAACCCTCATGACGCCTCCCGTGCCTTGGGTGAATGGACGGCCACACGTTAACGAGGGCCTCTGACATTTCCGCGGGAAGCGGATCGGGACAGCGAGGCCCGGTGGGCCCTGCGACCGGGGCCCTCGGGGGCGGGTGCGCGACAGTATGCAGGGCCCAGCGAGTTTCGCGCTGGTAGTGGCTTCGGATCTGGTTGCGCGTCCGGCAACCAGATCGGAACCAGGCCGGCCACCGGATATCGCAGCGGCGTGTGCCGGCCCCGCCCCCCGCCCCCCGGTCCGGACAAACGCGCCAATCCTAACTCTCGTCCAGGAATTCGAATTATTGTGGATACTTACCTGCCCTATGAGGGTAGTAGCGATCCACGATCCCAGCAGAGCCCGGGCAGGGAGCCGACGGATGGGACAGCCGGGGTATGCGGGACGGGCGGGGCAGGCAGCGGTCTGCTTCTGACATTTCCGCGAGGGGCGGCGCGGTGGCGAAAATGTCAGTGGGCGGACTTACCTTGGTGAGCGTGATCAGCCCGGCCCCGACGGCACAGACGGCAAGCAGGTATGGCGGCGTCCCGCTGGCCGAGCTTGAGTTCGCCGTCGTTGACCTGGAGACCACGGGCTGGTCGCCGGAGGCGGCGGCGATCACCGAGATCGGGGCCGTACGGGTGCGTGGCGGCATGCGGCGGGGCGAGTTCGCTTCGCTGGTCAACCCGGGCGTGCCGGTCCCGCCGGGCATCGAGGATCTCACCGGGATCACCGACGGGCTGCTGGCTGGGGCCCCGCGGCTGGGCGCGGTGCTGCCCGGCCTGCTCGACTTCGCCCAGGACTGCGTGGTTGTCGCGCACAACGCGCCGTTCGATCTTGGCTTCCTGCTCGCCGGATGCGACGGCTGCGGCCTGGCCTGGCCGGCCTTCACGGTGCTCGATACGGTCATGCTGGCCAGGCGGGTGATGAGTCCGGACGAGATCCCGGACTGCAAGCTGGGCACGCTGGCCAGGTTCTTCGGGGCTCGCACGGCGCCGTGCCACCGCGCGCTGGCCGACGCGCGGGCCACCGCCGACGTGCTCGGCTGGCTGATCAGGCGGCTGGCGCACCGCGGCGTGCGAACCCTCGGCGAGCTCAGCGCCTGGCCCGACGTAGTAACGTAAGCGCTCACCTGAGGGGCACGGCCAGCTGGCCCCGGCAAATCCTGGGAGGCATCCGGTGGTCACCGCGATCGTTCTGGTGCGAGCAGAGATCCAGCGCATTCCCGAGGTCGCCGAGACGATCTCCCGGATCCCCGAGGTCAGCGAGGTGTACTCGGTGACCGGCGAGTTCGACATGGTGGCCATGGTCCGGGTCCGCGCGCACGAGGAGCTCGCCGACGTCATTCCCGGCCGGCTGAACAAGGTCCCCGGCGTCACCCACACCGAGACCCACATTGCGTTCCGCACCTACAGCAGGCACGACCTGGAGGCCGCGTTCTCCCTCGGCCTGGCCCCCTAAGCGGCCAGCCTGTGGCTTACCTCTATCCAGCGGTCGAGCAAGGCGCGGGCGGCGCCTGAGTCCACGGCCTCGGCGGCGCGGGCAAAGCCGTCGGCCAGGGCCGGAATGACCGCCTCCGGGCCCGGCACGCCCGCCGCGGCCGCCAAAGCGGCGGCGGCGTTCAGCAGCACGATGTCGCGCACCGGGCCGCGCTCGCCGGCCAGCACCGCGCGGACGACGGCAGCGTTGTACTCGGCGTCGCCGCCGCGCAGGTCGGCCAGCGACGCCCGGGGCAGCCCGAGCCCAGCCGGGGAGAACTCCGTCTGAGCCACGTCGCCGTCGTGAACGACCCACAGCGAGGACGGTCCGGTCGTGGTCAGCTCGTCGAGCCCGTCTTCGCCGCGAAACACCAGCGCCGAGCAGCCGCGCCCAGCCAGCACGCCCGCGATGATCTCGCCCATACGCGGATCCGCCACCCCGACCGCCTGGGCGCTCGGGCGGGCCGGATTGGCCACCGGACCGAGGAAGTTGAACACGGTCGGCACGCCGAGTTCGCTGCGGGTCGGGCCCGCGTGCCGAAGCGCCGGGTGATAAAGCGGCGCGAACAGGAAGGCCACGCCCACCTCGGCGGCCAGTTCGGCGGTCGCCGATGGTGGCAGGCTGATCACCACGCCGAGCGCTTCGAGCACGTCCGCGGCTCCGCACGCGGAGGACGCCGCCCGGTTGCCATGCTTCACCATCCGGACCCCGGCCGCGGCGGCCACGATCGTGCCCATGGTCGAGATGTTGACCGTTTGCGCCCCGTCCCCGCCGGTGCCGACCAGGTCGGTGAGGTGTCCGGGCAGGTGAATCGGCGTCGCGTGGGCCAGCATCGACCGGGCCAGCCCGGTCATCTCGGCCACCGACGCGCCCTTGATCCGCAACGCGACCCCGAAGCCCGCGATCTGGGAAGGCGTCGCCGCGCCCTCCATGATCTCGTTCATGACCCACTCGCTCTCATCCGCGGTGAGCGAATCACCGTCGATGAGCGCACCGAGCAGCGCGGGCCAGGTCGTACGGGCATCCACGGCGGGGCCTAGCTGGTGACCGCGGGCCGCTGGCGCATCAGCCCGGCCAGCTCGTGCGCCAGCGCGATCGGGTCGATGGGATGGCTCACCACCGCGTCGGCCCGCGACCAGGTGGCCAGCCAGCCGTCGTCGGGGCGGCCGATGATGAGCAGCACCGGCGGGCAGTCGTAGACCTCGTCCTTGGCCTGACGGCATACGCCCATCCCGCCGGCCGGCTGGGCCTCACCGTCCAGCACCATCACGTCGGCGCCGCGCGCGTCGAGCAGCCGGAACAGCGCAGGCTGCGTGGCGACCTCGATGACCTCGGCGTCCGGCACGTCCATCGCGGGGCGACGTCCGATGGCGAGCTTTACCTGGGCTCGGACATCGGCGTCGTGGCTGTACACAACGACCTTCATGACACTGCATGGTACCGATACGGTGACCAACGCGGGGGGTCGCGTGGCGATCGCCTACAGGTTGTCGTAATAATTACCTCGTGGCGACAGCAACCGTTGAGACGGCCCCCCGCACGCCGGCCAGCAGACCCAACCTGGTCAGCGTGGGCACCATCGTCTGGCTGTCTTCTGAGCTGATGTTTTTCGCGGCCTTGTTCGCGATGTACTTCACCATCAGATCAGTGGACAAGGGTTCCGGACTTGCCTGGCCAGGAGCGCACCTGGACATCGCACTAGGGTCGGTGAACACCACCGTCCTGCTGCTATCCAGCGTGACCTGCCAGATGGGCGTGTTCGCGGTCGAGCGGGGCCAGATCAGGCGGGTGAAGGGGCTCTTCCACCCGATGAGCTGGGGCCTGCGCGAGTGGTACGTGCTCTCCCTCCTGATGGGCACCTACTTCGTCTGCGGGCAGGGTTACGAGTACCTGGACCTGATCAGGAAGCAGCACCTGACGCTGGCGTCGAGCAATTACGGCTCGGTGTTCTACCTGACCACCGGGTTCCACGGGCTGCACGTCACGGGCGGCCTGATCGCGTTCATCTTCCTTCTCGGCCGGACCTACGCCGCTAAGACCTTTACGCACGAGCAGCAAGTCAGCGCGATCGTCGTGTCGTATTACTGGCACTTCGTCGACGTCGTGTGGATCGGCCTGTTCACCACCATCTACCTCATCCATTAGTCAGGGGACGCGAGAGTGAGCTGGTTTAACGCCAGGCGCAGGCGCCCGGTCGCCGGCTACACGGCACTGCTGCTCGGGCTTGTCATGGCCGGCCTGCTTTACGGGGCCTTCAGCCGCAGCGGCGGCGCCGCGCAGGCGTCGGCGCCTGCCGCGTCGCAGTCGGACATCAACACCGGCAAGGACCTGTTCGAAGCGAACTGCTCGAGCTGCCACGGCCTGGAAGCGCAGGGCACCAGCCAGGCCCCGGGCCTGATCGGCGCGGGCGCGGCGGCCGTCGACTTCCAGATGTCCACCGGCCGTATGCCGGCCAAGGAAGTCGGGGCGGAGAACGATCGCAAGCCGCCGGAATTCGATGCGCAGCAGATTTACCAGATCGCCGACTACATCGCCTCCCTCGGCGGCGGCCCCGCGATCCCCGACGCCCAGCAGGTGTCCACCTCCGGGGCAGACACCGCGCTCGGAGAGCAGCTGTTCAGCGCCAACTGCGCGCAGTGCCACGGCTTCGCCGGGGCGGGCGGCGCGCTCACCTACGGCAAGGACGCGCCGCCGCTGACCCAGGCGACCCCGACGCAGATCTACGAGGCGATGCTGACCGGGCCCGAGGCGATGCCGGTGTTCGGCGACGGCGCGGTCAGCCCGTCGGCCAAGCGGGACATCATCGCCTACATCGTGGACACGCGGGTGGAGCCCAATCCCGGCGGTTTCTCGCTCGGCCGCACCGGTCCCGTCACCGAGGGCCTGCTCATATTCCTGGGCGGGATGGGTTTCCTTGTGATCATCGCCATGTGGATTACCGCCAAGCGGCGTGATCCAAGTTCGACCCGGACGGAGTAGTAGTAATCATGAGCGACATGGAAGAGACCGAGGGGCACCCGTCGGCGCCGCATCGGGTGATCGGTACTCCCTCGCCGTCGCCGCTTCTGCTCGGATCCGCCGTTGTCGACGAGGACGGTGGCCCGGGTGAGGTCGCGCAGGCTGAGCACTCGGCCCCGGCGGACCACGTGCTCGGCCTCCCGCCGGACGATCCGAGGATGATCGCGCACGGCAAGCGGGCCGAGAAGGTGGTCGCGGCCTGTTTCATCATCGCGTTCATCGCCGGCTGCGGCTTCATCGCCGCCTATATCGGTCTCGGCGTCCACTCGGTCGACAAGGCCCTCCGTTCCAACCTGGCCCTGGGCACCTCGCTGGCCGTCACGCTCCTCGCCCTCGGCCTGGGCATGCTGCTCTGGGTGCGGCACCTGATGCCGGACGTCGAGGTGATCGAGGAGCGGCACGAACTGCGGTCCGAGCCGGCGGACCGGGCGGCCTTCAAGGAGACCTTCGTCCAGGGCGCCGAATACAGCCAGGTCGTCAAGCGGCCGCTGGTCCGGCGCACCCTCCTGCTCGGGACGCTGCCGCTGGTCGCCGCGCCGCTGGTGCTGCTGCGCGACATGGGCCCGCTGCCGGGCACCTACCTGCGGCACACCGTCTGGAGTCCCGGTCGGCGGCTGCTCGTCTACGGCACCAACACGCCGATCACCCCGGCCGACTTCAGCTCGCCGGGAAGCATGATCACGATCGTGCCCGAGGGCTACACCGACGACCCGGAGCAGCTGGTCAAGGCGGGGGTCATCCTGATCAAGTTCAACGCGGGCGAGCTGCAGGTTCCCACCAGAACGCAGGGAAGTACGCTGATAGGCACGATGAACTGGACGGTGGACAACATCGTGGCCTACTCGAAGATCTGCACGCACATCGGTTGCCCGGTGGCGCTGTACGAGCAGACCACGCACCACATCCTGTGCCCCTGCCACCAGTCCACGTTCGACGCGGCCACGGGCGCGACCGTAATCTTCGGCCCGGCGGCGCGGCCGCTGCCGCAGCTGCCGCTGACCACCGACGCGCAGGGTTACCTGGTCGCCAAGAGCGACTTCACCCAGCCGGTCGGGCCAAGCTTCTGGGAGCGCGGATGAGCACTACTGACAACTTCGAGGTCCCGAAGGCCCTGGACGGTACCGGCGGGTGGCTGGACGACAGGTTCCACGGGGCGCGCGGCTTCCGCGTCCTCATGCGCAAGGTCTTTCCTGACCACTGGTCGTTCATGCTCGGCGAGATCGCGCTGTGGTCGTTCGTCATCCTGCTGCTGACCGGGACCTTCCTGTCGCTGTTCTTCGTCCCGTCGATGAACGAGGTGATCTACCACGGCTCGTACGCCAAGCTCAACGGCATCCAGATGAGCGAGGCGTACCAGTCGACGCTGAACATCAGCTTCGACGTCCGGGGCGGCCTGCTGATGCGGCAGATCCACCACTGGGCCGCCGACCTGTTCATGGCCTCGCTCATCATCCACATGCTGCGGGTGTTCTTTACCGGCGCCTACCGCAAGCCGCGCGAGATCAACTGGCTGATCGGAATCGGCCTGTTCACGCTGGGGCTGCTCGAGGGACTGTTCGGCTACTCACTGCCGGACGACCAGCTCTCCGGCGCCGGCCTGCGGATCCTCGAGGGCGTCCTGCAGGGCATCCCGATCGTCGGTACCTACCTGGCGTTCTTCCTGTTCGGCGGGCCGTTCCCCGGTCACGACATCGTGCCCAGGCTGTATATCCTCCACGTCCTGCTGATCCCGGGCATCTTGCTGGGACTGATCACCGCGCACCTGTTCATCATGTTCCACCAGAAGCACACGCAGATGCCGGCCAAGGGGAACACCGAGAAGAACGTCGTCGGGGCGCCGTTCTTCCCGTACTTCCTGGCCAAGGGCGGGGCGTGGTTCTTCTTCATCTTCGGCGCGCTGGTCCTGCTGTCGACCTTCGCGGAGATCAACCCGCTGTGGCTGTACGGACCCTACACGCCGCTGGCGATCTCGTCGGCGTCGCAGCCTGACTTCTACATGGGCCTGCTCGAAGGCTCGCTGCGCATCATGCCGGCGTGGGAGATCAACGGCTTCGGGCATACGCTGACGCTGAGCGTGCTGATCCCGGCCCTGCTGCCGCTGGGTCTCGTGCTCGGCGGCGCGGCGGCCTGGCCGTTCTTCGAGCAGTGGGCGACCGGGGACAGGTCGTTCCACAACATCAACGACCGGCCGCGGAACGCTCCGACCCGTACCGCGACCGGCCTCGCGGTGATCACCTTCTACGGCGTCATGTGGGCCGAGGGCGCGAACGACGTCATCGCCGACAAGCTGCAGATACCGCTGTACACGATTACCTGGATCGCGCGGGTCATGATCTTCGTGGGACCCGCGATCGCCTACGTCGCCACCAAGCGTATCTGCCTGGGCCTGCAGCGTAAGGACAAGCAGATGCTGCTGCACGGCTACGAGTCGGGCATCATCCGGCAGCTGCCGAACGGCGAGTTCATCGAGGTGCACAAACCGCTGTCTGACGAGGCCCGGGCGGTCCTTGAGGCCAAGACGGTGCCCGCGCTCCTGCCGGCTCCCGGGTCCGAGGACGTCAACGGCATCCCCGCTCCTTCCGCCCGCGGTGTTCTGGGCAAGGCCAGAGCGCGGGCCAACCGTGCCTTCGCCGAGACGATCGTGATCGAGACCAACGGTCACGGCAACGGGCACGGCAACGGGCACGGCGAGCTGGAGAACGGGCACGGCAACGGCCATGCGGTCGAAGCGGGCGAGGAGCCCGCCGCGGTCGGATCGGCCCCGGCCGGCGCCGCGCAGCTCCCCGCGGGCGACGCCGTGGACGACGGGATGGACGGCAGCGACGGCGGGTGAGCCCCCTAGGCGGGGTCACCCTTGAGGGTGAAGGACGACAGCAGGTTGACGGCCACGGCCAGGGCCGCCACGGTGACGATGACTCCCATCACCACCGAGGTCGGCACGCCCAGGCCTGCGTCGAGGCCAGGGTCGTGCGCGATCCCGTTGGCGATGCCGAGGCCGTAGTGGCTCACCGACAGCAGCCGGGCCCCGCTGACGAAGTTGGACAGAAGTGATTCCCAGATCAGCACGTACAACAGGCCCACGGCGATGGCCCTGGTCGTCGCCACCGAGACCATGACGAAGATCGCGTTGTAGACGATCGAGCTGACCAGCGCCCCGACGAACAGGCCAAGGGCGAACTTGCCACCGCTGATGGCGGCGCCAGGTCCGTACAGGATCACGCCGCCCGGGCCGTTGCTGGCCTGGGGCGGGGCACTCCCGCCGCCCGATATCAGCGCGGCGATGAGCTCGGGGACCGCGGCGAAGACCACCGTCAGCGCGGTCGCGACGGCGAACTTCGTCATGATCACCGAGGACCGCCGCACCGGTGTGGCCAGCAGGTGGATGATGCTGCCGTCGTCGATCTCGGCGCCGAGCACGCTGGTGCCGATGATCAGCGCGGTAAGCGGCAGCAGCACGGAGAATCCGAACGTGCCGAGCACGTGCGACGGCCACGGCCTCGACGGCGGATGCGTGGCCTTGAGCGCGACCGTGAACAAGATCAGGATCAGGGCGGGGACCGCGAACAGCAGCGCCCGCTTACGGCCCAGGGTGGCCCGCAGGGTGATCCCGGCCACCGTCGGGTTGAAGAAGCCAGACATGTGATGTGCGCCCCTCAGCTGGATGTTTCGTTGGAGACCAGGTAAGCGAAGACGCTTTCCAGGGATTCGTCGGTGGGCAGGACCCCGCGCAGCCGGATGTCGTGCTCGCGGGCCAGCACCGCGATCTCACGGCAGAACGCGCCGTAGTCCGAGGTCCGCACCTGCAGGCCGTGGCGGGTCAGCTCCACCGCCGTCACCGCCGGGCGGCCGATCAGGGTACCGCCGAGCAGGCGGTCGTCCGAGGAGCGCACGGTGAACACGTGCGGCCTGCTGGTCATCAGCCGCCTGATCGCGCGGAAATCGCCGGAGGCGGCCAGCCGCCCGGCCACCACCACCTGGATGGTGCCAGACAGCCGCTCGACCTCCTCCAGGATATGCGAGCTGAACAGGATCGTCCGGCCCTCGCTGCCGAGCTTGTCGAGCAGGTCCATCATGTGCAGGCGCTGGCGCGGGTCCATCCCGTTGAACGGCTCGTCAAGCAGCAGCACCTCTGGATCGTGGACCAGCGCTCCGGCCACCTTGATCCGCTGGCGCATGCCCTTGGAGTAGGTCGCGATCTTGCGATCGGCGGCGTCGGCCATGTCGAGCGTGGCGATCGCCCGCGCAGCCGCGGCGCCGGGGTCCGTGAGCTCGTGCAGCTTGGCGGTGGCCGTGATGAACTGCCTGCCGGTCAGGAAGGAGTAGACCGAGTCCCGTTCCGGGACCAGGCCGATGGTGCGGTAGATAGCCGCGTTGCGCCAGCTAGGCCGTCCGTTCACGGTGAGGTCGCCGCGAGAGGGCGGCAGGAAGCCGGCGATCATGTGCATGATGGTCGACTTGCCGGCGCCGTTCGGCCCGAGCAGCCCGGTCACACCCGTTCCGATGGACATGGTCACGTCGTTGACCGCCACCACGTTGCCGTACCAGCGGGAGACGCCGCGCAGTTCGATGGTCATGACTGGCTCACCTTCCGGTACCTCGCGGCGAGGCCCCCGAGGCAGGCCGCGAGGAGGATCACCGTGAGGATTCCGTAGAGCGGGCCGAAATGACCGGGACTGGCATCTGTCCCTGGCGAGGTGCCGCCGAGCCAGATCCGGACCCCGTCGAGGAGGGTGAACGGGCTGAACAGCCCGGCGATGCGCGCCCCGGTCGAGGTGGCGGTCGTTCCCCCTTCCGCCTGGATGAGGAGCAGGGACAAGATGAAGGTGAGTACGCAGGTGATCGCCACGATCCCGGTGGAGTACGCGCGCCGCCCGGTGAGGGACGCGAGGACCAGGCCGATCGCCGCCATCAGCACGGCCCACATCAGGCCCACGCCGAGGCCGGGGATCAGCGCCCTGGTCTCGTCCCAGATGGCGCTGCCGCCCTTGGCCGAGGCGATCGTGCCAACGTAGAGAATGACCAGCGGTATCTCGATCAGGACCAGGAGCGCCGCGGTGAGCGCGAGGTACTTGGCCAGCGGGTAATCTCCGCGCCGCAGCGGCCGGCAGAAATACAGGGGCAGGACGCGGTTGCGCAGGTCGCGGGAGACCAGCTCGGGGGCCTGGGCGGCGATGAAGATCGTGACCACGGCGACCCGCAGGCCCGGCACGTAGACGTCGTAACCGAAGAGCCGGGCGTTACCGCGGGCCACCGCGAACGCGTTCACCAGGGCCGGCAGGCACATGGCGATCAGCGCGAGCACCGGGATGATCTTGCCCTTGGCGCCCCGGCCGATGCCGAACGACGAGCGGAAGCTGTGCCAGGCCAGCGCCCTGACGATTTGCACCCGGCCCAGCCTGGGCCCGTCGTAGCCGCGGTAGCCAAGGTCGTGGATGACGCTGGCCTGCCCCTCAGGCATGAGGCACTCCTTCTTCGTCGCGGAACAGTTCCTCCACCTGATGCCGCCGTTGCTCCAGCCGGCACAGCGGCAAGGCGAGACTCGCCACGCAGTCGCGCACGACGTCATAGGTGTCGTCACCGCCGAGCGGGACGAGCAGCGTCCTGGCCTGGACGGTGGCCGTCAGGCCGTGCCCCGCCAGCGCCGCCTGCAGCTGGGCCAGGCCCTCTTCGACCTCGACCGCGAGGACCTCGCTCATCTGGGTGAAGCTGGTGATCGTGTCGGCGCGCAGCAGCCGCCCGGCCTCGATGGCGACCAGATGGTCACAGATACGCTCGATTTCACCGAGCAGGTGCGAGGCCACCACGATCGAGATGCCGAACTCCAGCCCGATCCTGGCGATCAGTTCGAGCATCGCGGTGCGCCCGGCCGGGTCGAGCCCGTTGGTCGGCTCGTCAAGCAGCAGGAGCTTGGGCGCGCCGACCAGCGCCTGGGCCAGCTTCACCCGCTGCTTCATGCCGGTCGAATAGGTGCCGATCTGGCGGTACCGCTCCTCGTGCAGCCCGACGTGGCGCAGCGACTCGGCCGCGCGTTCCTTGGCGACCGTGGGCGGCAGGCCCGACATCCGGCCCAGGTGAGTTACGAACTCGGTGGCGGTCACATCGGGCGGCAGGCAGTCATGTTCCGGCATGTAGCCCAGCAGCGTCCTGATCATCTCGCCCTCGGCTTCGCAGTCGTGCCCAAGCACCTGGGCGTGGCCCTGTGTCGGCCGCAGGAGGCCGAGCAATATTTTGATCAGCGTGGACTTACCCGCGCCGTTGGCGCCGACGAGGCCGGTAATGCCGGGGGCGACATCGACGCTGAGACCGTCGAGCGCGGTCACGTCGCCCGGGTAGACCTTGGTCAGCGCCCGGGTCTCGATGACGGGGCCGGCCTCGTCCTGGATGGATGGCATGGTCATACCGTGCCAGTGCGCGACGGGCCCGTCATCACCCTCCTGGGGGATCCGGGGCGTACGCCTGCAGGATGACGCACCGGCGCGCGAAGACGGTTACGGTGGGTTCGTGCGCACCATCTCGGACGTCCCGGCTGCACGGCAGCGGCCGCCGTTGACGATGCGGCTCAGCCCCCGCCACTGGACCGCACTGGATTACGCGGTCGGCGCGCTGTTCGGAGTGATCCTCTTCGCGTCGATCAGGCACAGCGTCATCGCCGCCATGGGCGGCCCCTTCGGCGCCCTGCCCTACCGGCCGCTCGCGCTGGCCAGGCCGCTGGCCGTGTTCCTGGTGTTCACGGCGGTCATCGCGGTGGCGCTGCGCCGCCGTCAGCCCTCACTCATGCTCGGCGTGCTGCTGGCCGGCTCGGTCGTCATCACCGTGCTGACCGGCCCGGTGGACGGCTCCCTCACCTACTTCCTGCCCGTCGCCTACGTGCTGTACCTGGTCGCGGCGACCTACGAGCGCAGGCGGGCCGCCGCCGGCGTGCTGGTCGCGGTGTTCGCCACCCTGGTGGCCGACGCCGTGGTCGCGTCGCTGACCGGGGGCGGAATTTTCCTGCGCGGCGGCCTGATACCCGTCGCGCTGTGCGTGATCATCGCCTGGTTCACCGGCTATATCGTGCGGCAGCGGCGCCAGTACGCGGTCCGCCTGCAGGACGAGGCGGCGAGCAAGGCGGTCGCGGAGGAGCGCCTGCGCATCGCCAGGGAACTGCACGACGTGGTGGCCCACAGCATGAGCGTCATCGCCGTCCAGGCGGGCTACGGGCAGTACGTCATCGACACCCAGCCCGCCGGCGCGCGCAACGCTCTCGGGGCCATCCAGGCGACCAGCCGGGAGGCTCTGGATGAGATGCGCCGGATGCTCGGAGCCTTGCGCCCCGCCGACCAGGTTACGCCAGCCGGGGACACCGAGTGCGCACCGACGTTTCCCGCTCCGGGGCTGGCTGACCTGGACCGGCTGCTTGCGCGCACCGCGAGTGCGGGTGTCCGGGTCGACGTGATACGCCGGGGGCAGCGAAGAGAACTCCCCGCGAGCGTCGAGTTGTCCGCCTACCGGATCGTGCAGGAAGCGCTGACGAACGTGGTCAAGCACGCCCAGACGAGCTCGTGCCAGGTGCTCATCGCCTACGGCCGGGACGAGCTGATCCTGGAGGTGGCCGACAACGGGGCCGGCGTGCCGGCCATGGCGGGTGCCGGGATGGCCCACGCCGGGCTGGCCCAGCCGGGCTGGAACGCGTCCGAGAACAGCCTCGGCGGGCACGGCATCATCGGGATGCGGGAGCGGGTGACGCTGCTCGGCGGCGAATTCAGCGCCGGCCCGCGGCCCGGCTACGGCTTCGGTGTCGTCGCGCACATCCCCCTGAGCTCATGAGCCGGGCCGACACGGGCCCGCTGCGAGTGGTGGTCGCCGACGACCAGGCCCTGGTCCGGGTGGGGTTCTGCGGGATAATCGCCGCGACGCCGGGTTTCGTCGTGGTCGGCGAGGCCGGAACTGGCACCGAAGCGGTGGAGGCCGCGCGGCACGCCAAGCCTGACGTCATCCTGATGGACGTGCGAATGCCGGTGATGAACGGCATCGAGGCCACCCGGCGGATCACCGAGAGCACCGACGTGCGCGCACTCATCCTGACCACCTTCGACCTGGACGAGTACGTCTTCGCCGCGCTCCGGGCCGGGGCCAGCGGCTTCCTGCTCAAGGACACCGTGCCCGCCGAGCTGCTCACCGCCATCCGGGTGGTGGCCGCGGGCGAGGCGCTGCTCGCCCCGACCGTCACCCGCCGCCTCATCGGCGAGTTCGCCCGCACGACGCGCGGCACCTGGCCCGCCGCCCAGCCGGACCAGCCCGGCGCCGCAGGCGGCAAGCTACTGAAAGGGCTGACCGACCGCGAGGTCGAGGTCCTGATGATGGTCGCCCGCGGCCTGTCCAACGCCGAGATCGCCGAAGAGCTGACGATCAGCCCGGCCACGGCCAAGACCCACGTGGCTCACCTGCTGACCAAGCTCGACGCCCGGGACCGGATCCAGCTGGTCATCATGGCGTACCGGTGCGGTTTGGCGAAGTGCTAGCGGGTCTAGTGGGAGAAGTTGCCGCGGTAGTACTCGAAGACGAACCCGATCGTGGCGAACACCGTGAACAGCATCCCGATCAGGAACAGCCACCAGCCGATCGCCAGCCCCGCCGCCGCCACGGCACAGCCGGCCGCGACGAACAGCGGCCACCAGCTGTGCGGGCTGAAGAAGCCGATCTCGCCGGTCCCCTCGGCGATCTCGCCTAGGTTGTCGTCCTCCGGGCGCCTAGGCAGCCGACGGCCGGTGAACAGCACGTAGAAACCGGTAAGCACCGCGAGACCGACGGCGAGCGCCAGCGCGGTGGTCCCCGTCGGATCCTTCGACAGGTACCAGTACACGATGTCCGCGGCGCCGAAAAAGATCCCGCAGCCGAGAAACAGCCAGCCTTCGACCTTCATGGCAAAACCCTACTTCCGCGCATTGGAGATAGCCGGGATCTCCTGGTCGACCCCATGTGATTCACGGCCCCACTTGATGTGCGGGTAGTGCGCCTCGAACGCGGGCCGTTCGGACCTGATCCGCGGGATCCGATAGAAATTGTGCCGCGGCGGCGGGCACGATGTGGCCCATTCGAGCGAGCTGCCGAAGCCCCACGGGTCTTCCTCGGTCACCGTCTCGCCATAACGCCACGTGACGTAGACGTTCCAGAAGAACATGAGCACGGACAAGGCGAGCAGCCATGACCCGACGGTCGAGATGACGTTGAGCGTGGTCACGTTCCCGGGCAGGTCAGGGTAGTTGGCGATGCGCCGGGGCATCCCCTCGACACCCATCCAGTGCTGGACCAGGAACGTCATGTTGAACCCGATGAACATGACCCAGAACTGGAGCTTGCCGATCCGGCTGTTCAGCATCTTGCCGGTCATCTTCGGCCACCAGAAGTAGAATCCTGCGAACATCTCGAACAGCACCGTGCCGGCCAGCACGTAGTGGAAGTGCGCGACCACAAAGTAGGAGTCGGACACGGCGAAGTCGAGCGGCGGAGAGGCCAGGATAATGCCGGTGATACCGCCGAAGAGGAATGTGATCAGGAAGCCGACGGTATAGAGCATCGGCGGCTCGAAGGTGAGCTGGCCTTTCCACATCGTGCCGACCCAGTTGAAGAATTTCACCCCGGTGGGCACCGCGATAAGGAACGTCATGAACGAGAAGAACGGCAGCAGCACGGCGCCGGTGGTGAACATGTGGTGCGCCCACACGGTCATCGACAGGCCGGCGATGGAGATCGTCGCGGCGATCAGCGTCTTGTACCCGAACAGCGGCTTACGGCTGAACACCGGAATGATCTCGGTGGCGATGCCGAAGAAAGGCAACGCGAGGATGTAGACCTCGGGATGGCCGAAGAACCAGAACAGGTTCTGCCACAAGATCGCCCCGCCGCTGGCGGCGTCGAAGACGTGCGCGCCGAGCCGGCGGTCGATCTCGAGCACGAGCAGCGCGGCGGCCAGCACCGGGAACGCCATCAGGACGAGCATCGAGGTCAGCAGCGCGTTCCAGGTGAACATCGGCATCCGGAACATCGTCATGCCCGGCGCGCGCATGCAGAAGATCGTGGTGACGAAGTTGACCCCGCCGAGGATGGTGCCGAAACCCGACAGCACCAGACCCATGATCCACATGTCGGCGCCGATGCCCGGCGAGTAAAGCGCGCTGGTCAGCGGGGAGTACGCGTACCAGCCGAACGAGGCCGACCCGCCCGGGGTGAGGAAACTGGCCAGCAGGATCAGGCCGCCGAAGGTGAACAGGTAGTAGCTCAGCAGGTTGAGCCGGGGAAACGCCACGTCCGGCGCGCCGATCTGCAGCGGAATCAGCTCGTTCGCGAACCCGATGAACAGCGGGGTGGCGAACAGCAGCAGCATCAGCGTGCCGTGCATGGTGAACAGCTCGTTGTACTGCTGGTCGGACACGATGTGGTTGTCCGGGCCAAGCAGCTGGATCCGCATGATCAGCGCCATGACCCCGGCGCAGAGGAAGAAGAAGAACGAGGTGATCAGGTACATGTGCCCGATGATCTTGTGATCAGTCGAGGAGAGCCAGTCCGCCAGGATCGACCCCTTGCGCTCCGTCTTGGGCGCCTGGTAGCCAACGACGGCCGACTGCTCGATCGTGCTCACTGCGTACTCCCGGATGAACTTTGTGCTGCCTGCTGGGCGGCCATGTACGCCTGGAATTGCTGCGGTGTCACTACCTTCACCGTGAACAGCATCCGGCTGTGGTAGAGGCCGCACAGCTCACTGCAGTGCCCGATGAAGGTCCCTGTCTGGGTGGCGGTGATCGTGAAGTGGTTCGGGTGGCCGGGGATGACGTCGCGCTTGAACAGGAACTCGGGCACCCAGAACGCGTGGATGACATCCGATGAGGTCAGGTTGAACTGGACCGTTTCCCCGGTCGGGATCTCCAGGACCGGGAGCGGACCCTCGCCCCACATGTTGCCGATGTTGGTCACGCCGTACTGCGGGTAGTGAAACTGCCAGCTCCACTGGAACCCCAGGACGTCCACCGTTACGGCAGGCTTGGCCGGGAGCTTGTCGATGTAGTTCTCGTCCTTCGCGGTGAAGTAGAACAGCACCGCGATCAGCACGAACGGCACCGCCGTGTACATGATCTCGATCGGCATGTTGTAACGCGCCTGCATCGGAAGCTTGTCGCCGCGCTTGCGGTGGAAGACCACCGCCCACAGGACCAGGCCCCAGATCAGCAAGCACACCGCGATGGCCGCGATCCAGGACCCCTGCCAGAGCGTCAGGACGGTGTTGCCCTGCTTGGTGATCGGGGGCGGGAACCCGAGCCGGGTGAACGTGTCGTTCGTGCACCCGGTAAGGCCGAGGACTGTGAGAGTAAGCGCGGCCGTCAGCCCGGCCGCGCGCTTGGCGCGGGCCCGGACCGGACGGGGCTTTCTAGAGCCCTGTTCGGCGTGGTCGGTAGTCAAGGCGAGGGCCTTCCTCGGTTCTGCTACAACGTGTCGTGCAAACAGTATCGCGCTCCGGCCGCGAGGCAGCTAGGACCCCGCATGTTTGGGTCATCTTCGCGTGGCGCGCGCGTACCGTCCGCCGCTGCGGGCATGATGGAGGGCGTGAGGGTGCGTGCGCGAGCTGGAGAAACCGCGTGACGGGGCGCCGGGCTCGGCTGTTCGGGCGCGCGCCGGCCGGCGGCCGCACGGACCGGCCGGCCGCTGAGACCGCACCCGTTCGGTCGATGGAGGCCGAACGGTCCGCGGTTTCCGTTCCTCCTCCGACGGCAGCCCTGGTCATCGACGCCCTCGGCCGCAAGTGCCCGATTCCCATCATCATGCTCGCCGAGCAGATCAGGGACGTGCCGCTGGGCGCGGTGATCGCGGTGCTGGCCGACGACCCGGCGGCCTACACCGACATACCGTCCTGGTGCACGATGAAGGCCCACGAGTTCGTCGCCCACGCCGAGCTGCCGCAGGGCGGCTGGGCCCTGTACATCCGCCGCCAGCTGTTATCGCCGGGCCGGCCGTCAGGTCGGCTTGAACCGGCTTGTGAACCTCGGGTC
>JBEKKH010000066.1:0-19301 GCA_050010815.1 Streptosporangiaceae bacterium
AGGCTGGGTGCTGGCACACGGCACGGGCGTGCCCCTCATCCCGGCCGCGATCCCTGGCGCCCCTCTCGTAGCACCTATCCCGACTGCCTCACCAGATGCCGTTCCCCGCCACCGCCACCACATTTGCGTGGTGGATCCGGGCGTTGCGGTGGATCCGGTGCACGGGGATGCACCAGATCCACCACGTAGCCCGGATCCACCACAATCCCTCCCTGGCTCACCGCACCACGGGTAACGCTCGTAGCTTTCATTACCCAGGCATCAGAGGTTCGGCGGACCGACCGCGGGTGCCCCGCGCATGCTTGTCGCCGCGCGACTGCGGGCATCGGGCCGGCTATCTGGCTAACTCTCCGTTCCATCGTGCTGGTGGCGGCGCGGCCAGGGCTGGAAGCTGAGGGTCTGGTGGGACAGGATGGGTTGGCGAGGCTGCGGGCGGGTGATCTGGGCTGGGCGGGCGATCCGGGCTGGGGACGGCTTTTACGGCTGGGGGGTGCGGCGTTCGAGGACGTGGGCGATGGCGAGGATGACGCCGACGGCGGCCAGGGCGGCCAGGGCTAGGAGGGTGATGGCCTCGGCGTGGGCGGAGACGGGCCGGAACGCGCCGAGGGCGGCGTGCGCGGGCAGCCGGCCGGCCAGGTTGAGGTAGAGCGTGCCGAATGCCGCCACGCCGACGAGCAGACCGATCTGATTCACGGTCACGACGACGCCGGTCGCGTCCGCGGCCAGCTCGACCGGCACGCGCAGCAGCACGCGGGTCATCAGCGGACCGAACGCGGCCGCCATCCCGGCGCCGCTCAAGGCGCCGATCAGGTACAAGGCCACCCCCCCGGTGCCGCCCGCGCGCAGCACCTCGGCCAGCGCCGCCAGCGCCGCCCCGAAGGCCACGAAGCCGCCGATGATCAAGGCGCCATGCCAGCTCGCGGGCGCCCGCCGCCAGTTCAGGCTGACCAGGGCAAAGGTCGCCGCGGCGGGGGCGAACGTCAGGCCGGCGCGCAGCGGCGAGTAGCCGAGTCCATCCTGCAGGTGCAGCGCGAGCGTGAAGAAGAACCCGCTGAAGATGGTCATGACCACGCCCAGCCCGGCGATCGCGACCGGCGCACCGGGCACGCGCAGCACCCGCCCGGGGATCAGTGGTGTTCCGCCGGCTCGGGCCACCCGTCGTTCGGCCCAGGCGAAGCCGACGATGAGAGGCAGGCTGGCTGCCATGCCGATCCAGCCCCAGACGGGCCAGTGCTCGGGCTGGCCGAGCACGAGCGGCAGCACGAAGGCGAGGACGGCCGGAGTCAGCCAGGCCAGGCCGGGCAGGTCGAGGGTCCGGCCCGGCTCGCCGCGGCCGTGCGGCAGCGCCCGCGCGCCGACGGCCAGCAGCACCGCGCCGATGGGCACGTTGACCAGGAAGACCGGCCGCCAGCCCAGGCCGAACAGGTTGGCGCTGATCAGCAGGCCGCCGGCGACCTGGCCGACCACGGCGCCGCCGGCCAGAACGGCGGCGTACCTGCTCATCGCGCGGGCCCGGGCCGGCCCCGCGTGGGTGCGCTGGATCAGGCTCAGCACCTGCGGGATCATCAGCGCGGCGCCGGCCCCTTGCACGAAGCGCAGCGCGATGAGGAACGCGGCCGAAGTCGCCAGCCCGCAGCCGAGCGAGGCGAGGGTGAAACCGACGAGCCCGGTCATGAACATCCGCCGGTGGCCGAGAATGTCACCAAGCCGGGCCCCGGTCACCAGCAGCACCGCGTAGGTGATCGTGTATCCGGCCACGACGAGCTGCAGGCCCGCGCCGGAGACGCGCAGGTGAGCATGAATCGAAGGGGCGGCCACATTGACGATCGAGGCATCGAGGACGGCCATAAACTGGCCGAGGAGAACAACGGCCAGGACGAGTCCAGGGCGTATCGGGCGCTCGCGGCGGACAAACTCGCCGGCGCGGACACCGCGGGTCACGATGTTGGTCATGTCACCCAGCCTGGTGCCATATTTATCCAGGTACCAAGAGCCTGATTATCCTGGTATTGACAGCACCCCCCGAGTGCCGGGTGAGCCAGAAAGGTGAGGCCGCGCAGGCGGCAAGGCCGGCCGGGGGTGAGTTTGCGTGGTGCTAAGACGGCCCAGGGTGAGTTCCCGTCGTGCTCAGGCGGCTGGGACAGCCCTGGCATGGATCAGCGCGGGCGCGTGCCGCCAGGTGAGGCAGGCGATCGCGCCGAGGGGGATGGGGGGCAGGTAGGTGACGGCCCGGTACAGCAGCACGGCGGCTGTTACTTGCGCGCTGGCCTGGTGGCCGGCACCGGCGGCCAGGATGCCGATCAGTCCGAGTTCGGTGATGCCGAGACCGCCGGGGGTAATGGGCAGCACCGTCAGCAGCCGGACGAACGCGAAGGCGGCCAGGGAAGTCTGCCAGGAGACCTGAGCCTGGGACAGACCTAGGCCGCGCAGACACGCCAGCAGGACGAGCCACAAGGTGAGGTTGCTCGCCGCCGTGGTCACGGTGATCCGCCATCCGCGGGCCGCGATCAGTGCGCCGGCTCGGTTACGGAAGTCGAGCAGCGACCCGGGAACGTCGAAGGACGCGCGCCGACGGACCAGCCGACACGCGCTGACGAGCACGTACTGCAGCACGCGACCCGCGCCGGACGCGAACGACTCGCTGCGCAACAGGAGGCTGAGCCCGGCCGCGGCCGCGGCGAGCAGGGCCAGGCCCACGGCCGCGGCGGCGATCAGCCCGGCGCTGGGCCGGGTGGCCGGCACCAGGACCACCAGGGCGAGCACCGGCAGGCCCAGCCGGGCGAACACATTCCAGATGCCCGACACCAGCGTGTAGAGCACGTACTCAGCGGTGCCGACACCCCAGCTTGACAGCATCGCCCAGCTGACTCCCATGGCGAGAGCCCCGCCGGCGGGCAAGGTGTTCGCCACCGCATTGGAACCGAGATTCACCACCGCCGCCTCGCGCAGCCGAACCGACGGCAATACCGCGCAGATCATGAACCAGACCGAGACCATGCTGGCGACAGCCGCGGCGGCGACGAGCAGGACCTGCGGCCACGTCATCGCGTGCACGCTGGCCCACACGCTGCGATAGGACGCGAAACGCGGGAGAGCGAACAAGAAAATTGCTGCGACCAGGGCAACTGGCAGCAAGGTGCGGAGAATCTTCCTGACGACTCGCGGACGCGGCAGGACGGGCTCCGGCTGCGACAGAACGGGCTCTGACAAGACGGTCTGCGGCTGCGACAGGACGGTCTGCGGCTGGACGGGCTCCGGCCGCGGGCCGGCGTCGCGGTCGACCCCGGTCTCAGGAGCGGCGAGCAAATCCGGGGACGCAACCGCGGTAAGACCTGGACCTGCGATGATGCCCACGACAACCGACTCCCGAACGCGAAAACTCCGGATCCTGAGCTGCGCCCGCTAATAACGAGGCGCACCTGCCGGGGTCCGGAGCAACATCCTTAGGGTACCCCGGTGCGCCCCAGCCGTCCATGGTCCGGATCTGCCACCGCGATACTGGTACTGATGGCATAGCTATCCTGGTACTAGAAGCACCTGGCACCCCGGCGGGCCAAGAGTCAGGATGGAGACCATGAGCGAGCCGAAGGCACACAGTGCCGTCGCACTGCGGCGCAACGAGCTGGCGGCGTTTTTGCGGAGCCGGCGGGAACGGATCACGCCGGAGGACGTCGGGCTGCCGGGCGGGCTGCGGCGACGAACGGCCGGGCTGCGACGCGAGGAGGTGGCGCAGCTGGCCGGGGTGGGCGTGACCTGGTACACCTGGCTCGAGCAGGGGCGGCCGATCCGGGCGAGCGCCAGCGTGCTCGACGCGGTGGCCAGGACGCTGCGGCTGGACACGGTCGAGCGTCAGCACCTGTTCCGGTTGGCGCAGCTGCCGGAGAAGGCGGCGCCCGAGCACGGCGTCCCGCTGCTGCGGCCGGAGGTCCAGGTCATCCTCGACGGGCTGAACCCCATGCCGGCCAGCGTGGTGACCGAGCGGTTCGACATCCTGGCCTGGAACGCCGCCTACGCCGTGCTTTTCCCGCAGATGGCTGAGATCCAGCCCGCGGAACGCAACTCGCTGCTTTACTGCTTCATCCGGCCGGCCTGCTGTAGCGCCATCGACAACCAGGGCGACCAGCGGGCCGTGCTGGTCGCTCAGCTGCGCGCGGCCTACGGCCAGCACGTGGGGGATCCGGCCTGGACGGGATTTATCCGGCGGATGGAGGCGGCCAGCCCGGAGTTCGCCGCCATGTGGGCGACCCAGGATGTCGCCCAGCCCGCGTCGCATGCCAAGGTATTCCGCCACCCGCTCTACCCGCGGCTAGAGATGACCTCCACCAGCTTTGCGGTGCAGGCCGCGCCGGGAACCAGGCTGGTGGTCTACATCCCCGCCGACGACGGGACCCGCGCGGCCATGGCGCAGCTGGTCAGCCTCGATCCGGCCAGGCATCACTTCCCCTGCCGGCCGGCTCACCAGGCCCGCACCAGGGACCTGATGCCGCAGCCGGGGTAGGGCGCGCAGGCGGGGTAGGGCGCGCAGGCGGGGTAGGGCGCGCAGGCGGGGTAGGGCGCGCAGGCGGGCTGATCGCGAACTCGGCTGGGCCAGGGTCCGGGCTGGGCCAGGGTCCGGGCTGGGCCAGGGTCCGGGCTGGGCCTAACCCGGCGGTATGTAGACAAAAAACTGCAGAACTGAATAAGACCGCGCAAAAATACTGTGCGTTACCATTTTTTGGCGTTCAACACGCAAGGCACCGGCAGCTGGTCTACGATCATCGTTCGTGTAAACACGAAGCGTGACTTAAATTATGTTCCAGAACACCGAATGAAACACTGCTAACCTGTTTCACACCGCTGGTTATCGTCACCCCGTCAGCCAACACGCGGCGTGAACACAGATGGTGACAGAAACCACGGCCCGTTCGGAATGACCGAGATCTTCTCGGGTAGCGGGCATTAGGGGTATCGCGGTCCAAAAGGGGAAACTTATGACACCCGTCATCGGGATAACCACATATGAGGATCAGGCTTCCTGGCGTAATTGGTCAGCCCGGGCAGCCATGCTTCCCTGGGTCTATGTAGACGCCGTTCGGCGCAGCGGCGGCCGGCCCGTCCTGCTGCCGCCGGGCGGGGACGACGCCGAGGCCAGCGCCACCGTCGCGGGCCTCGACGGGCTGGTCGTATCGGGTGGCCCGGACGTCGACCCGGTCAGGTACGGGGCCGACAGGCACGAGCAAACGCAGATCCCCGTGACGCTGCGGGACGCCTGGGATCTCGCCGTCACCGGCCACGCGCTGCGGCGCGGCGTGCCACTGCTGGCCATCTGCCGCGGTATGCAGATCCTGAATGTTTGCCGGGGCGGAACCCTGCACCAGCACATACCTGACATGGTCGGCCACGGGCGGCACAGCGGGCCACCGAACGGCTTCGGGCTGCACAAGGTCCGGGTCAGCGCGGACAGCATGCTGGCTCAGATCCTGCCAGAAGACGGCTATCTGGAGGTACCCACCCGCCACCATCAGGCCGTTGACCTGCTGGGTGAGGGGCTGAAGGCGGTGGCGTGGGAAGAGGACGGCACCGTCGAGGCCGTCGAGGTGGGCACCTCTGAACTCGGTGGCCTGTCCGGCTTTGTGCTTGGTATCCAGTGGCATCCCGAGCAGGGCAGCGATCCGCGTTTGTTCACCGCCCTGGTCAGCGCGGCCACCGAGCGGGCCGCCGTCAGGCCGTCGGCACTTGCGCCCATGATCTAGTCTTTCTGCGGAAGTGCCGCTCCGGTAGCCCGGCGATCAGGAGAGGAAGACCGTGCCAGGAGGTTCGCCCGCCATCACCGCCGCGGTATTCCGCGCGGTGCGGACGGGCAATGCCTTCGAGGAAACCGTCGAGCGTCTGCTCGAGGGGGTCAAGCTGGGCGTGTACGCACCCGGCGACCGGCTGCCGCCGGAGCGGGAGCTCACCCGCAGGCTCGGGATCAGCCGGATCACCCTGCGCGAGGCGCTGCGCGAGCTGGCTGCGGCGGGCTACGTCGAGACCAAGCGGGGCAGGTTCGGCGGTACGTTCGTCATCCGCTCACCCGAACCGCTGGTGCCCGATGAGGTCACCAGGACCGCGCGGGACATGGGCAGCCAGCTCGACGACGCGCTGACCTTCCGCCGCGTGGTGGAGACCGGCGCGGCCGAGATGGCGGCCCGGGCCAGCCTGACCAGGCAGCATCGGGAAAGCCTGGCCGAGTCACTGGCCGCCGTGCAGGCCTGCGGGGCGTTCGGCTACCGGCAGGCCGACACCCGGCTTCACCTGGCCATCGCGGACGCGGCCGGCTCGCCGCTGCTGACCGCCAGCGTCGTCGAGGCCCGGGTCCGCCTGGTCGACCTGCTCAACGCCATCCCCATGCTCGAGACCAACCTGGAGCACGCGAACACCCAGCACGCCGGCATCGTCCGGGCGATCCTGGCCGGCGATCCCGACCAGGCCAGACAGGCGATGGAAGAGCACGTGGCCGGGACGGCGGCGCTGCTGCACGGCTTCCTCGGCGAGACCGAACCCGCACTGTAATAAGCGCGTAGCGCAAGCGTTACGACCTGGGCAAAAACCCCACCAGCCCCTCTTGACACGCTCCCCGGCGCAGTGGGTCAATACCTTCATTCAATGGATCACTTTCATCCATTTGCCGACCTGAGGAGCGTGCCGTGGCGGTCAACGAGCAATCCGCGCCCCTGTCCAGCGACGAGGAGACCCTGCACGCCCTGGGTTACGCGCAGGAGCTGCGCAGGCGGATGTCGGGGTTCTCGAACTTCGCCGTGTCGTTCACGATCATCTCGATCCTGTCCGGCTGCCTGACCCTGTACGGGTACGGCATGAACACCGGCGGGCCCGCCATCATCGTCTGGGGCTGGCCGATCGTCGGAGGCATGACCCTGCTGGTCGGGCTGGCGATGGCCGAGGTCTGCTCCAGCTACCCCACCGCGGGCGGCCTGTACTACTGGTCGGCCAAGCTGGCCCGCAGGAACGGGCCGGCCTGGTCCTGGTTCACCGGCTGGTTCAACTTCCTGGGCCAGGTCGCGGTCACCGCGGGCATCGACTTCGGCGCCGCGTTCTTCATCAACGCGCTGCTGAACCTGGAGTGGAGCGTCAGCACCGCGCACTGGGTGACGATCCTGATCTTCGCGGTCGTGCTGGCCGTGCACGGGTTGCTGAACCAGTTCGGCATCCGGCTGGTGTCGATGCTCAACGACGTGAGCGTCTGGTGGCACATCTTCGGCGTCCTGCTCATCGTGGCCGTGCTCGTGTTCGTGCCCTCGCACCACGCGTCGGCCCACTACGTCTTCACGGACATTGTCAACAACACCGGCTGGCACAGCACGTTCTACGTGCTGCTAATCGGCCTGCTGCTGGCCCAGTACACGTTCACCGGATACGACGCGTCGGCGCACATGACCGAGGAGACCCACAACGCCGCGCGCAGCGGGCCCCGCGGCATCGTGAGCTCGATCGTGGTGTCGCTGATCGCCGGCTGGGTGCTGCTGATCGGCGTCACGTTCGCGATCGCCAAGACGCACTACGCGACGGACACGGCCGCCCTGGTGCCGCCGGCCCAGATCTGGGCCGACGCGATCGGGGGCACCGGCGCCAAGCTGCTGCTGCTCGTGGCCATCGGGGCCCAGCTGTTCTGCGGCATGTCGTCGGTCACCGCGAACTCCCGGATGATCTACGCGTTCTCCCGGGACGGGGCGCTGCCCGGCTCGAACCTGTGGCACAAGGTGAACAAGCGGACCAGGACGCCGACCAACGCGATCTGGCTGGCCGCCGCCGGGGCGCTGATCCTGGGCCTGCCGTACCTGTGGAACAGCGCGGCCTACGCCGCCGTCACCTCGATCGCGGTCATCGGCCTGTACATCGCGTACGTCATCCCCACCTTCCTGCGGCTGCGGCAGGGCAGCAACTTCCAGCGCGGGCCCTGGCACCTGGGCCGGTGGAGCTACCTGGTCGGCACGATCGCGGTCATCTGGGTGATCTTCATTACCATCTTGTTCATGCTGCCGACCGCGAACCCCATCAGCGTGGACAACTTCAACTACACGGTCGTGGCCGTGCTCGTGGTGCTCGGCTTCGCAGGCATCTACTGGCTGGTCTCGGCGAAGAACTGGTTCACCGGGCCCAAGGTGCAGGGCTCGGCGGCGGAACTGGCCGCGATCGAGGAAGAGCTGTCCACCTGATGGCGGGCTTCGACGGCAACGGCCGGGGCCGGGCGCGGCGTGGCTTTCTGACCCTGGAGCAGCTCCGGGTCGAGGTCGGCGAGGGCCACGTCGACACCGTGGTGCTGGCCTTCACCGACATGCAGGGACGGCTGCAGGGCAAGCGCCTGTCCGCGGAGTTCTTCCTGGAGGAGGTGGCCGAGCACTTCTCCGAGGGCTGCAACTACCTGCTCGCGGTGGACGTCGAGATGAACACCGTGGACGGGTACGCGATGTCGTCCTGGGACCGGGGGTACGGCGACTTCGTCCTGGCGCCCGATCTGGCCACGCTGCGCCGGCTGCCGTGGCAGCCCGGCTCGGTCCTGGTCACCGCCGACCTGACCTGGCTGGACGGCACGCCGGTGGTGGCCTCGCCGCGGCAGATCCTCATTCGCCAGACCGCCCGGCTGGCCGAACGCGGGCTGGTGGCACTGGCCGGCACCGAGCTCGAGTTCGTCGTCTACCGGGACTCCTACGAGCAGGCGGCGGCGCGCGGGTACCAGGATCTGACTCCGGCCAACCAGTACAACGTGGACTACTCGATCCTGGGCACCGCCCGGATCGAGCCGTTGCTGCGCCGGATCCGCAACGAGATGGCGGGCGCCGGCCTGTACGTCGAATCGGCCAAGGGCGAATGCAACCTGGGCCAGCACGAGATCGCGTTTCGCTACGCCGAGGCGGTCACCACCTGCGACAACCACTCGATCTACAAGACCGGCGCCAAGGAGATCGCGGCCCAGGAGGGCATGAGCATCACCTTCATGGCCAAGCCGAACGCCCGCGAAGGCAACTCCTGTCACATCCACCTGTCGGTGCGGGGCACCGACTCCGATGGCGGAGACGGCGGGGGCGGCGGAGACGGCGGAGGCGGCGCGACGGTGATGGCCGGGGACTCCGCGCACGGGCTGTCCCCCTTCGGGGAGCACTTCCTGGCCGGGCTGCTGGCCGGGATGCGCGAGCTGACCTTGTGCTACGCGCCGAACATCAACTCCTACAAGCGGTACGTGCCGGGCAGCTTCGCCCCCACCTCGGTGCGCTGGGGTCCGGACAACCGCACCTGCGCGCTGCGCCTGGTCGGCCACGGCCACTCGCTGCGGGTGGAGAACCGGACGCCCGGCGGCGACGTGAACCCCTACCTGGCCGTGGCCGCGATGATCGCCGCCGGGCTGGACGGCGTCGACCGCGAGCTGCCGCTCGAGCCGCCGGTCACCGGCAACGCCTACACCGACACCAGCGCGACCGTTCCGGCTCACCTGCGCGACGCGCTGGAGCTGTGGGAAAAGAGCGAGCTGGCCCAGCGGTCGTTCGGAGCCGAGGTGGTGGAGCACTACGCCAACTACGCCCGGGTCGAGCTGGCCGCCTACGATGCCGCGGTGACCGACTGGGAGCTGCGGCGCTGCTTCGAGCGCCTTTAGCCTTTAGGGGGTACAAGCCGCGCATGTCTGTATTTACCGTGCTTAACCCTGCCACCGAGGAGCCGGTCACCACGGTGACCCAGGCCTCGGCGGAGCAGGCCGACGAGGCGATCGCCCGCGCCGCCGCGGCCCAGGTGACCTGGCGCGACGTCGCACCCGGGGACCGGGCCGCTCTGCTGCGGGCCTTCGCCGCCGCCGTGGACGCCCACGTTGGCGAATTGGCGGACCTGGAGGTGGCCGGCTCGGGTCATCCGCTCGGGCAGTCTCGCTGGGAAGCCGGGCATGTGCGCGACGTGCTGCTTTACTACTCCGCGGCGCCGGAACGGCTGGCCGGGCAGCAGATCCCGGTGCCCGGCGGGCTGAACATCACCTTCTGTGAGCCGGTCGGCGTGGTCGGCCTGATCGTGCCGTGGAACTTCCCGATGCCGATCCTGTCCTGGGGGATGGCGCCCGCGCTGGCCGCCGGTTGCGCCGTCGTGGCCAAGCCCGCGCAGGCCACGCCGCTGACCGCGATGCGGATCGGCGAGCTAGCGCTGGAGGCGGGACTGCCCGAGGGAGTGTTCCAGGTGCTGCCGGGTCGGGGCAGCGTGGTGGGGCAGCGGCTGGTGGATCACCCCGCGGTACGCAAGATCGTGTTCACCGGGTCGACCGAGGTGGGCCGTTCGGTCATGGCGGACTGCGCGCGGCAGGTGAAGCGGGTCACGCTGGAGCTTGGCGGCAAGAGTGCCAACATCGTGTTCGCCGACGCCGACCTGGAACGGGCCGCGGCGACCGCGCCCTACGCGGTGTTCGACAACGCGGGACAGGACTGCTGCGCCCGGTCCCGGATCCTGGTACAGGCTTCGGTGCTGGACAAGTTCATGTCGCTGTTCGAGCCGGCCGTGCAGGGCGTCGCGGTCGGCGACCCCGCCTCGGCGGCGACCGAGATGGGTCCGCTGATCTCGGCCGCGCACCGGGCGCACGTCGCCTCCTACGTGCCGGACGGGGCGCCGGTGGCGTTCCGCGGGCACGCGCCTTCCGGGCCCGGATACTGGTACCCGCCGACCGTGCTGGCCCCGGTGCGGCCGGATGACCCGGCCTACACCGAGGAGGTGTTCGGCCCGGTGGTGACCGTGACCCCGTTCACCGACGAAGCGGACGCGATCGCGATCGCCAACGACACGCCGTACGGCCTGTCCGGTTCGATCTGGACCCGCGACGTGGGCCGAGCGATCCGGGTGGCCCGGGCGGTGGAGAGCGGCAACCTGTCGGTGAACTCGCACTCCTCGGTGCGGTACTGGACCCCGTTCGGCGGGTTTAAGCAGTCCGGCCTGGGCCGCGAACTCGGACCGGACGCGCCGAACGCGTTCACAGAAACCAAGAACGTGTTCATCTCGACGGAGGGCTGAGTATGCGTTTCGCCGGCAGGACGGTCGTCATCACCGGGGCGGGGAGCGGGATCGGGCTGGCTGCGGCACGGCGGTTCGCGGCGGACGGCGCTCACGTGGTCGCGGTCGACATCGACGACGACGCCGGGGAGAAGGCGGCCACCGAGGTGAGCGGGCTGTACGTGCACGCCGACGTGACCTCTGAGGCGGACGTGACCGCAGCGTTCCGGGCGGCGCACGAGACTTACGGCTCGGTCGACGTCGCGTTCAACAACGCCGGCATCTCACCGCCCGACGACGACTCGATCTTGACCACCAGCCTTGACGCCTGGCGGCGGGTCCAGGAGGTCAACCTGACCTCGGTCTACCTGTGCTGCAAGTCGGCGATCGGGTACATGCGGGCGCAGGGCAAGGGGGCGATCGTGAACACCGCCTCGTTTGTCGCGGTGATGGGCTCGGCCACCTCGCAGGTCTCCTACACCGCCTCCAAGGGCGGCGTGCTCGCCCTGTCCCGCGAGCTCGGCGTCCAGTTCGCGCGGGAGGGGATCCGGGTCAACGCGCTGTGCCCCGGCCCGGTGAACACGCCGCTGCTGCGCGAGCTGTTCGCGGCCGATCCGGAGCGCGCGCAGCGCAGGCTGGTGCACGTGCCGATGGGCCGGTTCGCCGAGCCGGAGGAGATCGCGTCCGCGGTCGCCTTCCTGGCCAGCGACGACGCCTCGTTCATCACCGCCTCGACGTTCCTGGTCGACGGCGGCATCTCCGGCGCCTACGTGACGCCGCTGTAGGGTCGCGTGTTCAGCTGGAACAGTACCCGCGGCAGGTAACGTTCGCCCCGCTTCCAGCAGCTCCGCGGGGCAGAACACCCCGAACCTGACCACGACGATGGTCCGTCGGTGTGGCGCCCGTGCCGCATGCCAAGTCCGAAAATGTCCGACCCGAGCGGCGGCTGACCATCGAAGCGACGGTCACGTTCTAACGCCAGGTCAACCCGCCCGGTCACCGGCCCTGAGCGGGCGGTCCCCTGGCCCGCACCCCCAGCCGTCACGTCCCGCTCACACCGATCTGCCCGCACTCCAGGCCCACCGCACCCGCCAGGACGAAAAACGCGCGGAAGATACGGCTTTCACGGGAACTTCGGTCCCTCCCGGTTGCCCAAACTCTCCACGAAAGCCGAATCCTCCGCGCGAGCCGGCCGTCCCGGACCGCATCATGCCCGGCCGGATCAGGCACGGCATAAATCCCGCATCACCATACCCACCAGCCGCCGCATCACCAGAAAGAAGTGGTGGATCCGGACTTGGTGGCGGATCTAACCACCGACCGGAAGCCCCGGCCCGCGCAGATCTGACACCCTGTCACTTCTACTGCCGGACAGCTTATGGATACGATCGCGCAACGCGTGGAGAGAACATCCAGGCCGACGAAACTCATCTAGGATTTCAGGGGTGCTCTACCACGTCAGGATCACGGATAGGGACCCGATGCGGCGCTCCCACGATGCGCTCGCGCTCGATAAGGACGCGGACTGGATCGAAGAACACATCGCGGCGCCTCGGCGCGAGGGACGCGATATCTTCATCGGCGGCCAGGTCTTCTCGTGGGACGGCATCGACCAGATCCATATCACCGAAACCGAGCAGACCTCCGATCAGATCCTCCCGCAGATCCGCGCCCGTCGGCAGATGGACCGCGTGGTGACGCCTATACCGGATCGCTGGTATGTGGCGAGAGACGGCCGGGAGGTCACCGAGCAGTTCATCAGTGGGCCGCCGGGCACAGGCCCTCGCCCGGATCCGGGCAGAGCCACTACCTTCGCCGGGAACCGCAAGGCAGTGATGGTCATCTACGGCCACGACGTGCAGGCCAACGATGCCCTGTTCGCCTGGCTCCGTGCGGTCGGGCTGCAGCCCCGTGAATGGAGCCAGCTCATCCGGGCCAGCGGCCCAACGTCCTGATCGAAGCAGGCATGGCCCTCATAGCGCATCCGACCAGGACGATCCTCGCTGTCCTTGGTGACCAGGAGCTTCCTAGCGACCTCGCTGGACGCCACTACGTGCGCCTCAGCCATACCGATGTCCAGCCGCTCAACGACCTCGCCGGACGCCTCGGCGACGCCGGCTGCGACATCGACCTGTCCGGAAGTGACTGGCTCCATTCCGGTCGTTTCCCCGATCGCGATAGCACCGTCTCGCCCGCCGAGGTGCATCCGGCCAGTCAGACCCGCCAGGCGAAAACTGCGGCCGGACCGCCCGGTAAGGACCGAACCCATCATGGCGATGCCGAGGATCTACCCTCACGACAGGCTGCCAGCGCAGAGCCAGGCGGCGAACCACACGACGCGTCCACGGAAACCCAGCGGCGCGAGGCAGCTCAGCGCGCCGAGCAAGACACCGAGGCCCGCCAGGTGCTCGTAACGATCGAGGCGAAACCCGGCGAGCATTTCACGCACCTGATCACGATCAGCACTCCTATCACGTACCCCGTCAAGCAGGTGGAGGCACAAATCGCCTGGCAGGCGAACAGCGGCCTGGGAATGACCAGCCCCGGATTCAGCGGCGACCCGCCCCACGCCGACAGCCAGCGCAGATACTACACATTCCGGGCATCCGTCAACCCGCAGATCCACCCTGAGCCTGCCATCCGGTTCGTCGACCTCCACGGCAACCGCTACTACCAGTTCCGCGACTACACCCAGCGCTTCCCTGCGAATACAGAATGGAGCCGGGCCCTGACCGCCATCGATGAATGGCTCAGGGCAGGTCCGACTGCATAGGGCTACCCGAGCGGCCGACCGCCATACGGACCGCGACCGCGTGGCGGCGCCGCCGGATATCCTCCGTCGTGAAGAACCTCCCGCAGGCCATCCAACTGGTCCTGCCCATGCTCGCCTCCGACGGGGGCCGGGCCCGTGTACGGACCCTCCTCGCCATCCAGGGCGCCGGGCCGGACTACGTCTGGCAGCACCTCACCGACATCGCCGGCGCGCTCGGCGTCTCCAGCCCCGGCACCGCCACCCTGGCCGACCTCCGCGGGACCGCCGCACGGCTGGCCGGGATCTCCACCGCGGCCTCCCCGCTAGGAATGTCCATCTGCGCGAGAGCGTCATGGTCGGTAACCGGCCACCCTGGCACGATCCAGGTGTCCCGGTCCGTGCGGTACACCGTAGGGCGACCCGGTCGGGTTTGAGTCCGGGTGCTTGCCAACGAACGTTAGGGGCGTAACCGTCCCCTGTCCTAATAGTTGCGGAGTATTACGCTCTACAAAAGTCGTGCGGACACGCAGCCACGTCTGGGGTTCCTACCCGCCAGCCCTCGACTGCCCCGACTCGTCCCTCACCCTGCCTAACAGAAACAGAGCAACTATGGCGTCGAGGTAGACCGACTGTCGCCTGATAAGAGTCGCGCGCTCAGAGCAATGCGGTGAGATCGATGGTGATGGTGACCGGTTCGGTGACGGTCATTTTTCCGGTGTGGACTCCGGCTGACGTGTAGGTGCCGGTAGTGGGGTCGAGCCGATAGCAGAAGACGGACAGGATTTTCCCGGCGGGGTCGTGCTCGATGCGCCAGTAATGCGGGATGCGGGACGCGGCGTACTCGGCTGGCTTGTCGGTCTGATCCGCGGTCACCAAGCCGGGCGACATGACCTCCACCACGAGTGCGCAGTGCTGCGGGCGAAGCACCTCGTCATCTCCGAGAGAAGCGTCGTAGATCACGGCGTCGGGACGGCGGTTAAGCAGCGGGATGTCGCGCAGGCGCAGATCCACGTCGGTGGACACCGCGAAGGCGCTTCCGCATGCCGTCTCCAGGGCGTTGGCCAGGCGACGGCAGATGTCCTGGTGCAGGCGGCGCGGGGCAGCGTTCACGATGATGGCTCCGTCGACGATCTCGATCCGGCGGCATATGTCCTCCGGGAGTGCCTCGTATTCCGCAGCACTCAGGCCGTCGGGCAGGTCCATCCAGCCGGGCAGTACAGCCGCTGGGTCCTGGGGCAGGGCGGTCACCCGGCTCTCCCTTCTCCAATGCGCTGTCAGGGTAACGGTAACCGGAGACCGCGGGCAGGTCTACGCGGCCCGGGGATGCCGACGACCTCCACGTCGATGCCATACGTGCCGAGGATCCTAAAGAAGGTCACGCAACTCGCTCGCGGCGCGGCCGACCTGACGGCAGATCGATGCGAGCGTCCCGGCCGGGAGCGGCCGGGCGCCGTGCACTGGAACACTCACATGCCGACCGTCTGGATGCCGCATCACATGGTGGCTGCCAGTGACTCGTACCAGTTCCCAGCCGTCCTTACCCAGCGCCTTGACGATGTCCTTTCCCGAGAGCCGGACCGGCATCAGGCCGCATCGCCTACGGTAACGGCGATCTCCCTTGTCAGCTCTTCCGGGACCTGCCCGGCGTTGAACAGGGCCCGGATGCCTTCGCCAAGATCATCGAGCGCCTCGGCGAGCGTATCGCCGACCCCGAAGGCGCTGAGGTTCCCCGGCAGGCCCACCGCCTGCACACCCCACACGAAGGAATCTGGCACCGAGTCCGGGTGGGGACGGCCGGGGTCATCCAGGATCTCATACCGGACGTGGATGGTAGTCACAAGGCGCTCTCCCTTCCCCTTAATGATGCCAGACTCTGCACCGGGGACCGCCTCGGTGATCTAGGTCAGGGTGAGCGCAGGGTGCGCAGGCTGATCGTGACCGGCATCGCGCGGAGCTCGGCGAGCACGGCATCGCTGTACTCCGAGCTGATGTCGGTTAGCACGTAGCCGACCTCGTCCTTGGTGCGGAGCAACTGGCCCTCGACGTTCACGCCGTGGTCGGCCAGCACCCGGTTGATCGAGGCGAGCACGCCGGGCACGTTCTGGTGCAGATGGACGAGCCGGTGGGTGCCGCTCATCACCGGCAGCGTGACCCCCGGCAGGTTCACGCTGAGCGAGGTGGTGCCCGCGGCGATGTAGTCGGCGAGCTTGCCCGCGACGAAATCGCCGATGTCCTGCTGGGCCTCTTCGGTCGAGCCGGCGATGTGCGGGGTCAGGATGACGTTCGGCAGCCCGCGCAGCTCGGAGACGAACTCCTCCCCTCGCCCCTTCGGCTCGGCCGGGAAGACGTCGATGGCCGCCCCGGCGATGTGGCCGGACTCGACGTTCCGGCGCAGCGCCTCGTGGTCCACCACGAAGCCGCGGGACAGGTTGAGGAACAGCGAACGCGGCCGCATCGCGGCGAACTCGGCCGCCCCGAAGAAACCGCGGTTGCCGGGGCGCCCGTCCACGTGCAGCGTGACGACCTCCACCGACTCGAGCAGCTCGGTCAGCGTGGAGCAGCGCCGCGCGTTACCGATGGCCAGCTTGTCCGCCACGTCGTAGAAGTAGACGGACATGCCCAGGCTCTCGGCCAGCACGGACAGCTGGGTGCCGATGTTGCCAAAACCGACGATGCCGAGCTTGCGGTTGCGTACCTCATGGCTCCCGGTGGCCGACTTGTCCCAGTGACCCGCGTGCATCTGCGTGTTCTTTTCCGGCAGCCGCCGGGCCATCGCGATGATCTCGGCCAGCGCGAGCTCGACGACGCTGCGGGTGTTGGAGAACGGCGCGTTGAACACCGCGACGCCGTGGCTGCTCGCCGCGGCCAGGTCGATCTGGTTGACGCCGATGCAGAACGCGCCGATCGCGGCCAGCTGCGGCGCGGCCGCCAGCACCCGCTCGGTCACCTGCGTGCCCGACCTGATGCCGAGCAGGTTCACGCCCCCGATGGCCTCGATGAGCTCGTCCTCGCCGAGCGCCCGGGACAGCGTCTCGACGGCGAAGCCCTCCTTGGTCAGCCGCGCCGACGCGTCCCGGTGGATGTTCTCGACGAGAAGTGCCCTGGTGGTCACCGGTGACTGCACCTTTCACGTGATGGACGGGCGTGCGCCCGGCCGACGGCCAGGGCTGACACCCTAACCCACATCCTTTATACCTAACGAGCCGTGGTGGCTGCCCCGGTCAGGCGGCCCGGATCCGGGTGGCTGGCGTCCGGGTGGCTGGCGTCCGGGTGGCTGGGCGCCGCGGCCAGGTCAGCGTCGAGACCTTCGAGCCGGACCCGGATCTCGTCGGCGAGCGGATGCGGCAGCCGGTGCAGGATGGCCAGGGACCGGCGCCAGGCCGCCCGGGCCGCGACCAGATCACCCTCGGCCGCGTAGGTCTCGCCGAGCGCGGCCAGCGACTGACCCTCGTTGAAGTGGTCGCCGATCTCGCGGTAGATCGCCACCGCCTGCCCGTACTGCTCCCTGGACCGCGCGTGGTCGCCGAGGTGACGGTAGATGAAGCCCAGGCTGTCCAGTGCGTCGCCGGCACCGCCACGGTAGCCGGATTCCCGGTGCAGGCCCAGCGCACGCTGGCAATGAGCCAGGGCCTCGTCGAACTGGCCCAGGTGCGCGTACAGCCAGCCCGCCGTGTTCTCCAGGTTGCCCTGCGCCCACCAGAAGCCGGCCGCCTTGAGCATCCGCAGCGCGTCCAGCGCCAGGGCCAGGGCATCGGGGTAGCGCCCCTGTCGTTCCAGCATGACCGCCAGGCCGTTCAGCACGGCCGCCTCGCCGGCCCGGTCGCCGAGGTCGCGGAACATGTCCAGCGACTGCCTGGCGTTGGGTTCGGCCGCGTCGTAGTCCTCAAGCCAGGATTGCGCCTGGCCGAGGAGGTGATGGGTGTGCGCCTGGGCCAGCTGATCGTCCAGCCGCCGGGCGGCGGCCAGCGCGATTTCCTGGCTGGCCTCGTACTCCTGCAGCCGCCCCCGCCGGGAGAAGAACGGCGACAGCGCCCACGGGATCTGCCAGGCGTGGACGTCGAAACCCTCGGCGTAGGCCTGGTCGACCAGCGCCAGCAGTACCGGGGCCTCGGCGTCGAACCAGGCCATCGCCTGCTCCTTGGCCGAGAAGTCGGCCGGGACGACGCCCGGCTGCGGCGTGGCCATCCGCAGCGCCTTCCGGTGCGGGCTGAACCGCACCGAGGCCGCCATCACGGTGTGCAGGTAATGGTCGAACGTCCGGTGCTGAGCCGCCCGCCGCTCGGTCTCGCTGTCGTGCCGTTCGGCCTGGTCGGCGGCGTAGGCGCGGAGCAGGTCGTGAAAGCTGAACCGGGACGGCAGGTGCTCGGCGACCATGTGGGTCCTGGTCAGCTCGCGGAGCGCGGTGCCCGCCTGCGCCCGGGTCACCGCGGCCAGGCTGGCCGCGGCCGAGAGCGAGATGTCCGGGCCCGGGTGCACGCCGAGCAGCCGGAACATCCGCGCCGCGGTCGGGCTGAGCTGGTCGTAGGACCAGGACAAGACGGCGCGCACGTCGGTCGCCGCATCGTCCGCCTCGAGCGCGTCCAGCCGACCCCGGGCGTCGTGTAGCTCGGCGGCCAGCTCGGCCAGCGGGCGCTTGGGACGGCCCGCGGCCCGGCCCACCGCGATGGACAGGGCCAGCGGCAGGCGCGCGCACGCCTCGATGATCTCCCCCGCCGCCTCGGGTTCGGCCGCGGCCCGGTTACGGCCGAGCCTGCGGGCCAGCATCTCGTGGGCCTCGGCGTAGCTGAGCACGTCGAGCGTGAGCGGCATCGCTCCTTCGGCGGCCACCAGCCCGGTCATCTCGTTGCGGCTGGTGATGATGACCAAGCAGCCCGGCGAGCCCGGCAGCAGCGGGCGCACCTGGGCCACCTTGCGCGCGTTGTCCAGCACGATCAGCATTCGCTGGCCGTCGAGCAGACTGCGGTACAGGGCGGCCCGTTCCTCGGTGTCGGGCGGGATCCGGTGCGGTGGCACGCCGAGGGCGTGCAGGAAGAAGCGCAGCACCTCACCCGGTGCCACCGGCGTGCTGGCCGGGTCCAGGCCGCGCAGCTGAGCGTAGAGCTGACCGCCGGGGAAGCGCTTGGCGACCTGACGGCCGAAGCGGATGGCCAGGGTGGTCTTCCCGATCCCCGCGGTCCCCGAGATGACGACGATCGGCACAGAATCAGCGGAGCCCGCCTCGTCCGGGCGGCCTTCGCCTGACCCAGCGGATTTCGCCGGGAGCATGGCGTACAGCATGGCGAGCTCTTCGTGACGGCCGGAAAAGCCGGACACATCCAGCGGCAGCTGGGCCGGAACGGGAATGCCCTCGCCGTTCTCGGGGTTCTCGGCGTTCTCGCCGCCAAGCGACGATGCAGGGGGATCAGGGGCCTTCCCGGCGTTGTGGCCGCTCCGGGCGGCGCCGTGCGCGTCGGCCTGGCCGGCCGGATCGGCCGGCCGCGCACCGGCGGTGACGGGCGGGTTCAGCTCCAGCGCGGTGTCGGCGGTCAGGATCTGCTGGTGAATGCGGCTTAGGTCG
>JBEKKH010000067.1:0-19176 GCA_050010815.1 Streptosporangiaceae bacterium
ACGGTCACGTCCACGTGCCCGGTCACGCGCACCGCGCTGACAATGATGAACCGGGGGCCGAACGTGCCGCCGTCGTCCCCCTGGTCCAAGGTGATGAACCATTCCTGGGTGAACGACAGCGGGTACCGCGTCGGTTCCTGGTCCAGCGCGAGCGAGGATTCTGTCATGTCCGCCATTCCTTTGCCTCGTGGCTTCACCGCACGCTCGCATGGCGCAAAGGCCACCGCACCTTCCCGGTTGCGTGGCCTCGGCGTCGCGGGCTCCCGGGGCTGGTCAACCGTGGGCGCCTTGAATAGGGTGCCCGCGACGTACTGCTCCAGCGGTTAGGCCCGGGCCTGCGCGGGGGCGTAGACTTCGCGACCGATGCGCCGCGCCTCCGCCATCAGGTCGTCCCCCATGCGCTCCCACAAGCCGGTCAGCCTCGACGTGATGATGACCGTGTCCACGGACTTATCCGGCAATGGCGTCCAGAGCCCGATGGCATGCTGCCCGGTGTTACGGCCGGGGGCCAGCGCCTGCCGCAGCAGGTCCTCGTCGAAGTCCATCAGCGTCGCTCCCGCCAGGGACTCGGGGACCCGGCCGCCGCAGCCGACGACGGCGACTCGGTCCCCTGGCGTGATCCGCCTGGCGGCCTCGGCGAGTTCAGCCTCGGCATCCATGCCGCGGGCCTGGTCGCGCCACGCGGTCAGCTCGCTGTAGTGCAGGTTGGCGTTCCAGAGGATGGTCTTGCGGAGCGCGTACCAGAGGATCTCCACTGAAGGATCGCGGTGCTTGTGCAGGAACCGTTCTATGTTGACGGCCGCCTCCTCCAGGTTTTCGGCCCTGTCACGCCCGTGCGGCCATTCGACCACCCATGCGTCTCGTGACATCCGGAATGACAGACCCCGCCGGAACAGGCGGTGGCCAAGTTCGAGGTCCTCGAATCCCCAGCCTCGGAATTCTTCGTCGAAGCCGCCGACCGCCCAGTAGTCCGCCGTCGGCACCGAGAAGTTGAGGCTGAGGAGCATCGGCCACGGCAGGAGGTGGCGGCTGAGGTCGAAGTCTTCCTCCTCGAGATACGCGTGCCGGTAGTCGCGGAAGTCGGGATTACCCTTGAAACGCTCGACCACCTCTTCCGCCGGGAGAGTGCTCAGGGCGTCCACGAGGCCCGGCAGTGGCGCAGGCAAGGCCGGATTCCAGCCGTAGGCATATCCCAGGACCGTGTGCCCGCTGGTGTCGCCTTCGCCATGCGCGGCGAGATGGTGACGCAGGAAATCCGGACCCGCCATGGTGCCGGTGTCGGCGAACACCAGCACCGGCGCGGCGGCGAGCCTGGCTCCGGAGTTACGGGCCGTGCCCGCGCGGAACCCGAGATCCTCCTGGTAGGTGTACTTCATCTGCAGCCTGCCGGAGAACGACTCGGTCACGGCCTTCGTGTCGTCAGACGACCCGTCGTCAGCGACGATTATCTCGAATTCATCGACCGGCATGCGCTGCCGGGTGAACTGACTTAGTGTCTTACCAAGCAGATCACACCGATTGTACGTCGGAATGACCACGGACACCTTTATCGAAGCGTCGTTAGATGACCCAGAAGACATGACAACCATTTCCGGTACTTTCATTTTTTCGGGAAACCAATTAATGGAATCGTAACCAGCGGGGTGGCTCCGGCGCGCTTTTCATGTTTCGTCATTCGCGCGGGATCATCTGTATGCCTGCGCCTGTATGGCGTAAAGCTCGGAATAGAATCCGCCGGCGGCCACGAGACTGGCGTGGTCGCCAGTCTCCACCACCCGGCCGTCGGCGAGTACGATGATGAGATCTGCCATGCGCACCGTGGAGAACCGGTGTGATACCAAGAGAGTGATCGCGCCGGTCATCTCGCCGACTCGCTGGGCCTGTTCCGCGTACCTCTCGAACAGGGCATGCTCCGCCTCGGGGTCCAGCGCCGCGGTCGGTTCGTCCAGGACGAGGAGCAGCGGGTTTTCCCGCATCATGGCCCGTCCAAGCGCGAGTTTCTGCCACTGGCCGCCGGACAGTTCCGCACCGTCGGCGTAGCTCTTGCCGAGCTGGGTATCCAGGCCCTCGGCCAGGTGATCGAGAACGTCGGTCGCGTGCGCGCGGTCCAGCGCGTCGCTGACGGAGATGTCGGCGAACTGCTGCGCCAGGTCCCCGACCCCGATCGACTGCCTGGCCAGGAACTCATACCGCGTGAAGTCCTGGAACCCCGCGGCTATCCGCTCCCGCCAGTCATCCAGCGGCACCTGCCGCAGGTCGGTCCCGTCCACGAGGATCTTGCCCTGCGTCGGCCGGTAGAAGCCGCACAGCAGCTTGATCAGGGTCGTCTTGCCGGCCCCGTTCTCGCCGACCACGGCCACGGTGGAGCCGGCCGGCAGCGTGATCCGCACGTCGCGCAGGACGGTGACGCCGGTTCCCGGGTAGGTGAAGCCGACCCCGTCCATTTCGATCCCCGAGGTGAGCCTGGCCGGCAGTTTCTGGTCGGTCGGGCCGTCCAGCGCGGCCGGCGTGACCTGGGCGCGCAGTTGCGCCAGCCGGCGGTAGGCGCTCGCCATCCGCTGCAGGTCACGCAGCAGGGTAACCGCCGTCGTGACCTGCTGGTTGACCTGGGTGGCGAGCGCTATCACCAGGACGATATCGCCGACGCTGCGCTGGCCCGCGATCGCGTCCCTTACCACCAGGAGCACCGCCGCCACGTAGCCCAGGGCGAAGATGACCTGGCCGGACGCGCGTATCCAGGTCGCGGTCAGCTGCGCCCGCCACAAACCGCGGGTGGCGGTCGCCCACAGCAACGCGTGCCGTCGCCTGAGCTCGTCACGGAGCCGGAAGACGCGGAGCTCTCCGGCGTAGCGCGCCGTGGTGGACAAGGTGAACAGGTTCAGTGCGACTCGGGTCGGCTCGGCGGTGGCGGTCTTCGCACGGTCGAGGACACGTTCGGCCCAGCGGCCGGTCAGCAGCGGCGGCACGGCCGCCAGCGGCAGCAACAGGAGGAATGGGCTCTGCAGCGCGAGCAGGATCGCGGTAAGCACCACGGCCAGCCCGAGCCCTAGGCTGTTCAGCAGCGCTTCGAGGCCCACCTGGAAGCGCCTGCTCTCCTGCTGCAGCACGGTCAGCGAGTCGGCGAGCTCGGGCCGTTCCTGGTGCTCGATGCCCGGTGAGCCGTTGGACAGCATGATGAGCTGCTCGTCGAAGTCGAGCTCGGCCATCTCGGAGAGCTCGAAATAGGCGATGTGTGCGAAGTGGGCGAACGTCAGGGCCGCGATCGCCAGGCCCGCCACGGCCACCCCGGCCAGTGCAGCTCCGGTGGCGTGCCCGGCGATGATCTCGTCGGTCATCCGGCCGAGTGCGGCAGCCAGCAGCGGGGTGGCTGCGGCACCGGCCAGCATCAGCACCAGCGATACCAGCGTCTTGCGCCGGTCCACCCGCCAGGCCGTGACGAACATGTTCCACGAGCCCGAGAGTGTGTCCTTCACCCGACGACCTCCTCGGTGAACCGGTCGGCCTGCAGCCGGAACAGCTCGGCGTACCGCCCGCCTCGCGCGAGCAGCTCCTCATGGCTGCCCTGCTCGGCAACCCGGCCTCCCGCCAGCACCACGATGCTGTCCGCGTGCCGGACGGTGGAGAACCGGTGCGAGATCAGCAGCGTGGTCGCCCCGTGGGTCAGATCGGCGAACTCGTCGAAGAACTGCGCCTCCGCCCGCACATCCAGGCTGGCCGTCGGCTCGTCCAGCACCACGATCGGTGATCCGTGGCGCAGCGCGAACAGCGCCCGGGCCAGTGCGATCCGCTGCCACTGACCGCCGGACAGGTCCACGCCATCGGTCAGGTGCCGTGCCAGCGGGGTGTCGAGACCGCGGGGCAGCTTGTCGAGGGTCTGCGTCATGCCGACCGCCTCGGCCGCGCTGCGGATGCCCTGCTGGTCGTCGCGGGACCCGATCGCGCCGAACGCGATGTTGTCCGCCGCGGATGTCTCGTAACGGGCGAAGTCCTGGAAGATCACCGCGATCTTGGCGCGCCACTCGTCGAGGGGATAGGACCGGACGTCCTCCCCGTCGGACCGCACCGCGCCGAGCTCCGGGTCGTACAGCCGCGCGAGCAGCTTGACCAGCGTGGTCTTGCCTGCCCCGTTCAGCCCGACGATGGCCGTGCAGCGCCCCGCCGCGATGCTCAGGTCCAGGCCGTCGAAGATCGCCCGCTGCTGCCCGGGGTAGCCGAAGGTGACCTGGTCAAACCGGATCTCGCGCACCGGATCGGGGACAGCCGCGAGACTGGCCGGATCCGGGGCCGCATCGGCCAGTCTCTCGATCCGCGCCGCGAACCGCTGCACCGCCTTGTAGGCGCTCATCCCGATCGCCGTCGGCAGGTCCGCCTCCGGGTAGTGCTCGCTGAGCCGCAGCCCGGCCAGGCTGGCCTGTAGGACGAGCACGAACCTGAACAGGGTCAGGCCGTGATGCGTCGCGTCCGCGCCCATCACGGCGAACGTGATGGCCGCCACCGTCAGCCCCCACATGCCGAACCAGACGAATGGCCACAGGTAGACGCGCCGGCGCTCGGCCCAGATCGGCCTGAGCATGGCCAGGCACGCGTCCCGCAGCGCCGACCTCAGCCAGCCGGTCAGCCCGAAGATCCTGATCTCCTTGCCGGCCTGGGGCTGGATGGCGAGCCGGCGCAGGTAGTCGGCCTTGCGCTCCTCCGTCGTCAGCATGAAGCGGAGCGCGACGTACTTGCGCAGGCCGCCGCGCTGGCCGTACCGGAACAGCAGCACCGCAATGGTGAGCCCCGCGGCGGCCAGCCAGGACCAGGCCACGCCGACCGCCACGGCGTAGCCGGCGAGCTGCGTGTAGCGGTTGATGAGCGCCAGCATGCCGGCGCACGCCTGGCCAGGGCTCTGGATGACAAACTCCAGCGCGCCCGAGGCCCCGCGCAGGTCGTCGAGCGCCTCCTGGTCTTCCAGCGGTCCGATGCCCGGGCTTCGCAGCGAGGCCGTCATCAGGTCGTCGTAGACCTGCCCGTCGATCCGGCGCGCCACGAGCTCGCCGAGCGATGTGGCGAGCGGGGCGACGATCTGCTGCACGACGAACGCGGCCGCGGCGACGGCGAACACCGCGAGTAGCGAGTGCCAGGCGCCCGAGTGCAGGCCGCCCCGCACGGCCGCGGGTACCCGGCCGATCATGACGCTGGTCGCCACCACGAAGACGACCGGCAGCAGGCCGGCCACCAGGTTGACCAGCGCCACCGCCGCCGTCAGCAGGGCACCGGCACGGGGCACCAGCCGGGCGATCTCCACCCGGTCCTCGGCCACCTCGCGGAAGGTGGCCCTCGGCGCTCTGGTCACGCGGGCCGTGTCACTCATGCGCGTCCCCCGTCCCAGACGTGACCGCGGTGCCGCGGCGCGCCAGGTATTCCGCGCAGCTCGGCAGGCCGCGTTCGCGGATGACGTCGTTGAGGTTGAAGGGCGTCACGAAACCCGTAAAATCGTCGGGGGCGCCTTCAGGGAATTCGGTCAGCAGCCTGATGATCGGAGTCCCGTATTTCTCCGCCATGTAGCGGTAGTTGGCCATCGCGCCCTGGTTATTGTCCGCGAAGCTCTTCGGATGCGGGCAGTGAATGGCGCTGGCCTGCCGGTTCAGTATGAACTTGGCACCGGCGTTGAAGAGCCGGTAGCCGAAGTCAAGATCCTCGCCGCCCCAGCTCCGGAACGCCTCGTCGAACCCTCCGACCGACCTGGCCAGTGCGGTGGGCGCCGACACGCCGCAGGTCCAGAATATGATCCACGGCGCCGGCAGATCATGAAATTCCTCGGTGTATATGTCGTAAAATCCCTCGCGGACATCCAGCCATTCCGGGTTTCCCGTCATCCGGTCGATCGACCCGTCCGGATCGCTGTAGTCAATCGTTTTCGCGATGACGTCCGCGTCCTGATTGTCGACGTTGAAACCGTAGACGTAGCCGCAGACAGCCAGCGGCACGGGGGATTCCTCGTGGCTGGAGACGTGCGCGGCCAGGCAGCCCGAGTGTGCCAGCAGGCCAGAATCGAGGAAGACGCAGACGTCGGCCGCCGCGTTGGCGATGCCCACGTTCCGGGCCCTGGCGGTACGCCAGCCCTCGTCTTCCTGGAAGAAATAGCGCAGGTTCAGGCGGGTACTGAAGCCCTCCACCATAACGGATGTCTCGTCACTCGAGCCGTCGTCAACCACCAGGACCTCGAACTCGTCAGCGGGCAGGCTCTGCCGGACGAGTGACTCAAGCGTGTGACTGAGCAGGGGAGCCCGGTTGTACGTGGGTATAATCACGCTGCACTTCAGTGGTCTGCTCATTACCTCTCCAGCAACGGTTTGGCACTCTCACTAGGAGGTCGGAGCAGGCGCCTCGTTCCGGACACCGCAGCGTGGGCAATTCGCGGCGTATTCAGCCAGCCGGCCGGGCATCAAGGCGGCTGTCGCATCATGAAGACATGACCACCGACAATGCGATTCATGATCTGCTGCGCCAGCTGGCGCCGAAAGTGCTCGCCGCGCTCATCCGACGTCATGGCAGTTTCGCCGCGTCCGAGGACGCGGTCCAGGAGGCGCTTCTCGCCGCCGCCGTGCAATGGCCGGAGCGGGGCATACCCGACAACCCTCGGGGGTGGCTGTTCACCGTGGCAGCACGCAAGCTGGCCGATCAGAACCGAAGCGAACTCGCCCGGCGACGCCGGGAGGAGACGGCCGCCGCGCTGGTGCCGCGGGATGAGCTCTGGGAACCGGGCCTGGACACCGGCTGGCCGCAGGATCAGGACGACACGCTGATCTTGCTGTTCCTGTCCTGCCATCCCGTGCTCTCGCCGGTATCCCAGGCCGCGCTCACGCTGCGGGCAGTCGGCGGGCTGTCCACGGCGGAGATCGCCCGGGCGTTCCTCACCTCTGAGCCGGCCATGACGCGGCGCATCAGCCGGGCCAAGCAGCGCATCAAGGCCAGCGGGATCGGTTTCGAGCTGCCGCCGATGGAGGATCGGCGCGGTCGGCTGCGTGTCGTCCTGCACGTGCTGTACCTGATCTTCAACGAGGGATACACCCAGACCGCCGGTAACGACCTGACCGCCGAAGCGATCAGGCTCACCCGTGAGGTCCACCGCCTGCGACCGGAAGACGGCGAGGTCACCGGGCTGCTGGCGCTCATGCTGCTCACCGAGGCACGGCGGGCGGCGCGCACGCGGCCGGACGGCACTTTGATCCCGCTCGTTGAGCAAGATCGCGGCCGCTGGGACCAGGACGCCATCGCCGAGGGCCTGTCGCTCGTGACCCAGGCGCTATCCATAGAGGCGGCTGGCCCGTATACGTTGCAGGGGGCGATCGCGGCCGTGCACGCCGAGGCGGCTCGTCCGCAGGACACGGACTGGCCGCAGATCCTTGCCCTGTACGAGCTGCTGCAGCAGGTGCTGCCGAGCCCGGTGGTGACACTGAACCGCGCGGTAGCGCTGGCGATGGTGCACGGCCCGCGAGCCGCACTCAGCCTGCTCGAGGTCCTGGATGCCGACGAACGGCTGGCCGGGAGCCACCGGCTGGCGGCGACCCGCGCGCACCTGCTCGAGATGGCCGGTGACCACACGGCCGCGTGCGACTGCTACCGGGCGGCAGCCGGTCTGACCCCGAGTCTTCCGGAACGGCGCTACCTGGAGGACCGCGCGGCGCGACTGGCCCCTTGCGCTGGCGGATAAGCCTGTCAGTCCCACAGCAGCGGCCGCAGCTCGATCGTGCCCTTCCCTGCGGCCGGATGACGGGAGGCCACCTCGACCGCCACTTCGAGGCTGGCGCACTCCAGCACCTCAAAGCCCGCGAGGTGCTCCTTGGTCTCCGCGAACGGGCCGTCGGTGATCATCAGCTCGTCGCCGTCCAGCCGCAGCGCGGTGGTGTCGCGATCCCGGCGCAAGCGGCCGCCGAGCAGGCGTATCCCGCGGTCTGTCATTTCCCCTGTCCAGGAAGCGATGGACGCGTGCTCTTCAGGGCTCAGCTCTGCGATTTCTTCGTCAATGTAGGCAAGCAATAGATATTTCACGGCACCCCATCTGATCAACGTACGGCAGCGGCATGAGTACCCTTCGGCCCGATCCTTCCGAACTATCCATGATCATGAAGAAGTGCGAGCAGGCCGTGCGCTGGATGAGTGGTTCGGGGATCTGTTCGATATTGTTGAGGTGGGGTGTGGCCCGCCCCCTCGGTTCTGAGCACCAGGGGGCGGGCACGCTTGGTTAACGGGGTCAGGATCCCGTCGGCGTCAGGTGGAGGATGACCACCAGGTTGGTGCCGGTGCTGCCGGCAACGTTGGCGCCGGCCGGCTGGCCGGCGTCGTAGGGGTTAGCCTGGGTGGGCCACCCGACATAGTGCTGCGAGTTGTACTCGAACCAGTCCGATGCGGTGGTGGTCGGGATGACCGGCAGGTTCGCGGCGACGAACTGCTCTAGCGGGACCAGATCCGTGGTCTGCTGTGCGGTCGTCGCGGCGCTGGCCAGGGTAGCCAGGTCGGCGTCTATCGCCGGGTTGTTCAGCCGCTCGAAGTCGGCGGTCGCGCCCGTCTTGGAAACGTCCGCGCTGTTCAGCCAGTAGGCGTACCCGTTGTAAGGAGTAATGCCATTGGAACCCCAGTGCATGGTGAGCTGGAAGTTGCCGTCGGCGACGTCACTGAGCCACGTGGTCACGGCTATGCCGCTGAGGGTCGCGTCGATGCCTGCCGCCTTCAGCTCCGAGACGATCAGCGAGTCGTCCTCGATGTAGTCGGTGTAAGCGGACGGGTCGACAATGGTGAGCGCGACGGTCTTCCCGTTCTTCTGGAAGTAGCCGTTGCTGCCCTTGGTGTAGCCGGCCTTCTCCAGGACGGACGCGGCCGCGGATGGGTCGGCGGTGGCAGAGTTGGTCAGGCTGGCGACCGGTGCGCTCCACGCGGCGAAGGTCGGCAGCGTGAGGCCGGTGGAGTTAAGCACCGGATTCTCCAGGCCTGCCTCGCCCTCGGACGCGACGAGCGAGCGGTTGATCGCGTCGCTGATCGCCTGCCGTACCGGCAGCTGGTTGGTGGGCCAGGTGTTCAGGTTCGGCCACAGCGCGTTGCTGGAGCCGGCCGCTTCCCAGTAGTGGTGGGTAGACGGCGAGGTGTCGACGAACTGCTTCTGCAGACCCGGGATGAAGTTCCCCGCCCAGTCGATCTGGTTAGAGAACAGCGCGGTGAACGCGGCGGTGTTGGACGTGTACACCGGGAAGTAGACCTTCGGCACGTGGATCAGGTTGGACTGCCAGTAGTACGGGTTCACCTTCAGCGTGACGCCCTGCGGGGTGTAGGTGTCCAGCTCGAACGGGCCGGTGCCGACCGGGTTGGGATCGGCGAAGGTGGCCGCGTCGCCGACCTTGCTCCAGACGGACTCGGGCAGGATCGCGGTGCTCGCGATGTTCAGGAGGTTGGCGTACTGCGCGGTCGGGAACGTGAGCGTGACGTTGTTACCGGAGGTGGTCACGCTGCTGGGGTCCACGCCGTTAAGGTTCAGCGCCGGGGTCGCCTTCAGCAGGTTGAAGGTGAACGCGACGTCTGCTGGGGTAAATGGCGTGCCGTTGTTCCACTTCACGCCCTGGCGAACCGCGAACGTGATGGTCTTCCCGCCGTTGGACCAGGTGAATGACGTGGCCAGCCACGGGTAGTACGTGGGCGGCGCGGCGATGTCGAACTCGATGAGCGGCTCGTAGATGAGCCCCTCAGGGCCCATCCCGTTCAAGGACGCCGGGGTGTCGTATGGGTTGAAGTTCTGGGTGAGGGTCGTCTCCGGCGAGGCCTCCATCACCAGGGTCGGGCCCATGGCCTTCGTCGATGGCTTTGATGACGATGCCGCGGGCGTGGAGGAGCTTGACGAGCAAGCCCCGACGCCGACAGCCAGCAGGCTCGCGGCGGCTACCGCCACCAACCGTCTGTGACCGGTAAATCTACTCATTTGGATTTCTTTCTCCTCGGGGTGTGTACATGTTAGGAATTAGCTCGTATCTCCTCTCCGGCCTCGTCCAGGTGCCAGCACGCGGCCGCCCTGGTCTCGGATAGCGGCAGCAAGGCGGGGTTCTCCTGGCGGCAGCGATCATCGGCGAGCGGGCACCTCGGGCTGAACGGGCAGCCCTGGGTGGCGAAACCCTCCGCGGCCTTCACCCGCTGGGCGCGCTGCGCGCCGGCGCCACTGCCGCCGGTTCGCAGGGTGCTGCCCAGGTGGTCGGGGTCGGGCGCGGAGCTCACCAGCAGCTGGGTATACGGGTGCTTCGGCTGCTGGGTGATCTCCTCTGCGGGCCCGCGCTCGACGATCTGGCCCGCGTACATGACCAGGATCTCGTCAGCGAAGTAGCGCGCCGAGGCAATGTCGTGGGTGATGTAGAGCAGCGCAAGCCGCAGCCGGGTGCGCAGGTCGTTGAGCAGGGCCAGCATCTCCAGCCGGATGGATACATCCAGCATGGAGACCGGCTCGTCGGCGAGCAGTACGGTCGGCTTGGCGGCGAGCGCGCGGGCGAACGCGACCCGCTGCCGCTGGCCGCCGGACAGCTCATGCGGGTACTTGGCCAGGAACTGCTTGGCCGGGGTGAGCCGCACCTGTTCCATCAGCGCATCGGCCGCCGCGTTCACGTCGGTGCCGTGCTGGTGCAGCCGGATCGGGCGCTCCAGCGTATAGCGCACGGTGTGCACCGGGTTCAGCGAGGAGAACGGGTCCTGGAAGACGTACTGGACCTGGCTCTTGTACTGGCGGAACGCGCGCCGGCTTGAGATCGAGATCGGCGACCCGTCCAGCTTGACGGCGCCGCTGGTGAGCCGCTCCTGGCCGGCCAGCAGCCGGGCGGCGGTGGACTTGCCCGACCCGCTCTCGCCGACCAGTGCGACGACCGCGCCACGGTACAGGTTGAACGAGACGTCGCGGACCGCGTGCAGGGTGTTGCCCCGGCCGATCCGGAAGTCCTTGCTCATCGAGACCGCCTCCATGGCGAGCTCGCCTTGCGCGGCGGCGACGGATGTGACGGTCACGCGAGCACCTCCGGATACACGAACGGGCAGGCCGTGACGTGCGAGGGATCGACGGATGAGGTGACTGGTTTCAGGCTCATGTCAATCTCGGTGCACGCGTCTCTCGCGTACGAGCAGCGAGGCACGAACGGGCAGCCGGGCGGCAGGTTGCGCAGGTCGGGGGGCGAGCCGGGGATGCCCGCCAGCTCCCGGCGGGGACCGCGCAGCGACGGGAACGAGTTCAGCAGGCCCTTGGTGTAGGGGTGAGCGGGCTCCCGCAGGATCTCGGCGGCCGTGCCGATCTCCAGCAGCTGGCCCGCGTACATCACCGCGATCCGGTCCGCCAGCTCCAGCAGCAGGGACAGGTCGTGCGTGATGAACAGGACGGCGAAGCCGAGCCGCTCTTTCAGCTCGACGATCTGGGTCAGGATGTCGCGCTGCACCACCACGTCGAGCGCGGTCGTCGGCTCATCCATGATCACGACCTCGGGATCGGTGGCCAGCGCCATCGCGATCATGACCCGCTGCCGCATGCCGCCGGACAGCTCGTGCGGGTAGGCGCGCAGCCGGCTGCGCGGGATGCCGACCAGGTCCAGCAGCGTCGCCGCCTTCTCCCTGGCCTCCGCCTTGCTGAGCTCCAGGTGCGCGTACATCGCGTCGGTCAGCTGGTCGGCGACGTTGAGCACCGGGTTGAGCGCGTTCATCGCACTCTGGAACACGATGGCGATCTCCCGCCAGCGCAGGCGGCGCAGCTCGTGCGCGCGCAGCCGTAGCAGCTCGGCGGACCCAGCCTCCTCGGTCAGCCGCCGTCCGCTGTAGCGGACGCTGCCCCCGGTGATCAGCGCCGGCGGCCGGAGCAGCCGGTTGGCCCCGTAGACGAGAGTGGACTTGCCGGAGCCGCTCTCGCCGGCCAGGCCGACGACCTCGCCGCGGTGCAGGGTGAGGTTGACCCGGTCGACGGCGCGCACGTCCCCGGTCGCGGTGCGGTACACCACCGACAGGTCGCTGATCTCCAGCACGGGTTCCCCGGTCATTTGTCCTCCAGGAGGGAGCTGCGCGAGAACGAGTGCAGGAACGAGCCGAGCCGGCTGCGCTCCGCGCCGACCAGCGCCAGCACCGGCGTGGGATCGGTGGGCTGGACCCGGTTCCCGGCGATGCGGCTGGCACTGCTGGCGTCGCGTAGCCGCGGGTTGCCGATCTCGTCGATGCCGGTGTTCACCAGCACCAGCGCGGTGCCCATCAGTGCTACCGCCAGGCCTGGCGGCACGAACCACCACCAGGCGCCGAGCTGCAGTGCGTCCTGGCTCTGCGACCAGTAGAGCATGGTGCCCAGGCTCCAGCTGGTGACGTCGGTCAGCCCGAGGAAGGCCAGCGCGACCGAGGCGCCGATCGCGTACAGCACGGTGTTCACGAAGCTGGCCGCGATCAGGCTGACCTCGTTGGGCACGAGCTCGAAGGTGAGCATCCGCCAGGTGCTCTCTCCGCTCTCCCGCGCGGCGGCGATGAAGTCACGGTTGCGGATCGCCAGGGTCTGGGCGCGGACCACGCGCGCTCCCCAGGCCCAGCCGAGCGCGCTGAGCACGAGGATCGTCGGGGTCTGGCCCTTGTTCGTCAGGTAGCCAAGCAGGATGACGAGCAGCGGCAGTGCCGGGATCACCAGGAACACGTTGGTCAGCAGCTGCAGCAGCTCATCCCAGACACCGCCGAAGTACGCCGAGGCCACGCCGATGAGGACGGCCAGCACCGTTGATATCACGCCGACCAGGAGCCCCAGCTCGAGGGTGAGCCGGATGCCCGTGAGCAGCTGGGATAGCACGTCCTGGCCGGTCGACGTGGTGCCGAGCAGGTGCGCCGCGCTCGGCCCCTTCATCGCCACGGCGAGGCTCGGATTCTGGTACCCGGGATTGTAGGGCGCCACCAGCGGGCCGATGATCGCGGTGAGGATAAACACGCCGAGCAGGCCGGCCCCGATCCTTGCCTTCAGCGGCATCCGGCGCCACCAGCCGGGGGCGGAGGTCGTCGTGACGGTGGCGACCGGTGGAGTGAGGAGAGCAGTCATCGTTCGGCTCCTATCGCTCGGGCGCGGGGATCGGCGAGGACGACGAGGACGTCCACGATGAGGTTGGCGAGCAGCACCGAGAACGTGATCACGAGGAAGATCGCCTGCATCATCGGGAAATCGTCGGAGCTGACCGCGCTCAGCAGCCCCAGGCCGACGCCCGGGTAGCTGAACACGATCTCCATCACGATCGCGCCGGATACCACGAAGCCCAGTGCCAGGCCGAACCCTTGCAGCTGCGGCAGCAGCGCGTTCCTCGCCGCGTAGGTGAAGATCACCCGGCGGCTGTGCAGGCCCTTGGCCTGCGCCGCGATCACGTAGTCCTCGCCGAGTGTGGTGATCATCACGTTGCGCATCTGCAGCATCCAGCCCGCCACCGACGTGATCACGATGGTGAGGGCAGGCAGCAGCGCGTGCTGGACCGCGTTGGTGATGAAGTTCCAGTGCCAACCGGGGACGATGCCGGTGCTGCCGTTGTAGCCGGTGCCGGACGGGAAGAGGTGGAAATACTTGTAAGCGAAGATGTAGACCAGCAGCAGCGCGAGGAAGAAATAGGGGATCGCCTGCAGGAACGTCAGCGCGGGCAGCAGCCGGTCCAGCCAGCCGCCGTGCCGCCAGCCCGCCATGATGCCCAGTGCGGTGCCGACGAAGAAGGCGATGACGGTGGCGGTGCCGACCAGGACGAGCGTCCACGGGATCTCCGAGTCGAGCAGCGATGAGACGCTGGCGGGAAACTGCGCGACGTCGGTGCCGAAGTTGAAGTGGATCACGTTGTTGAGATACGTGAAGTACTGGCTCAGCTCCGACCCTTTGTTCTTCCCGACGCCGAGCATCGCCGATATGGCCTTATAGGCCGATGGCTGCAGGTTGGGGAACCGGCCGAGGATTGCCTCGACGGCGTTCCCCGGCATCAGCCGGGGAATGAAGAAGTTCAGCGTGAGCGCCACCCACGCGGCGATTGCGTAAAAGGACAGGCGGCGAAGGATAAATGCCACGTGCTACTCCAGAGCTGCCGGTGCGGCAAAGAGTGCGGAAGAATGGGCGAAAACGGAGGAAGAAGCTGGTCGTACTGGCTGGCGGGTAACCGGTCCTGCCAGGCAGCCGCAGCTCTCCCGAAGCACGAGCTCGGTCGGCAGCAGTTGTACGATCGGCGGCAGGCCGGGGTCGGCTATCCGCTCAAGCAGCCGGTCGCAGGCGCGTGAGCCCAGCATTCGCATGGGCTGGTGCACCGTGGTCAGCGGCGGCTCACACAGGTTGTCGGGGAAGATGTCGTCGAAGCCGACGACCGCCACGTCCTCCGGCACCCGGATCCCTGCTCGCGCGAAGGCCCGCAGCAGCCCGATGGCCATCTGGTCGTTGGCGGCGACGATAGCGTCCGGCAGATCATCGTGGCCATGGCCAATCCAGCCGTGATCGATCTGGCCCTGGGTGATCCGGCTCCGGGTAAGAATCCGCTCGCCGACCTTCAGCCCGCTTTCCACGCTGAACGATCCGCGCGCGCTGCCGACGAGGCGTGACGTCGGGTGCAACCGGATTACCTCCTCAAGTCCGAGTCGCCGCTGGGTCGCGTCCGGGGCCGTGGGCGGTCCGTCGAGGTGGAACAGGCGGCGTCTGCCGTGCGCCTCGACGAGGTGGGTCACCACCGCGACCGAGCCTGAGAAGTTGTCGGCCGTCACCACGTCGACTGCCCGCTCGGCGGGCGCGCCCGCGATGACCGCCACGGGAACCCGCGACGCGATTCGTTCCACCAGCCGGGCAGGAATGCTGCCTTCGCTGATGAGTACCCCGTCGACCTTGCCCGACATCGCGGACAGCCGGGCGAAGTCCGGGTCGGTGACGCCGTTCCAGAAGCGGATCAGCAGTGACCAGTCCAGGTCGCGGATGCGCCCCTCGACACCGCGGAGCAGCTCGTCGGTGTAGGTCAGGTTCATGTTCTCGACGTCCTGCTCGTGCGTGGGGCGCTCGATGCAGATCAGCCCGATCACGTCCTTGCGGCGACGGGACAGGCTCTGCGCCGCACCGTCTGGGACGTAGCCGAGTTCCTCGATCGCCTTCTGCACCTTGGTGCGAGTGGTCTCCCTGACCCGGTCCTGACCATGCAGCACGCGGGAGACGGTCGCGGTCGAGACGCCAGAAAGGCGTGCGACGTCATAGAGCGTTGCCACCGGTCCGAGTTCTCCCTTGGGATACATTAACGACATGTAAGCGTTTACATCCGGGAATCTAAGCGCTTACACTAACTGTCGGGTTCAGGTCGGTCAAGGCCTCCCGCAACGAGGTTGTAACAATCCGCTAAAGGAGGGGTCGATGACCTCAACGGCATCCAACGGTGTGCCCAGTGCCCAACACAGTGGTGCGAGCCTGAGCTTCCCGCCCGGGTTTGTCTGGGGCGCGGCCACGGCCGCCTACCAGATTGAGGGCGCTGCGCACGCCGATGGCAGGGGCCAGTCGGTGTGGGACACCTTCAGTCACACGCCGGGCAAAGTCCGGCGAGGCGACACCGGCGACATAGCGTGCGACGCCTACCATCGGTACCCCGAGGATGTCGCGTTGATGAAGTCGCTGGGGCTGAACGCGTACCGGTTCTCGATCTCCTGGCCGCGGATACAGCCCGGCGGCAGCGGTGCGGGCAATCAGAAGGGCCTGGATTACTACCGGGCGCTGCTTGACGAGCTTGCCGCGCACGACATCGCGCCCGCGGCCACGCTGTTCCACTGGGACCTCCCGCAGGAACTGCAGGATGCCGGCGGCTGGGCGAACCGGGATACCGCGCTGCGGTTCGCCGACTACGCCGCGATCGTCATCGAGGCGCTCGGTGACAGGGTCGCCCGCTGGATCACGCTGAACGAGCCGCAGGTTGTGGCCGAGAACGGCTACCGCATCGGGCACCACGCGCCCGGCCTCACGGACTACCCGGCCGCCGCCGCCACCAACCACCACCTGCTGCTCGGCCACGGCCTGGCCGTCCAGGTGCTGCGCGCCGGCGGCGCGACGGACGTCGGCATCACGCTCGACATGCACCCGGTGCGCGTCATCGCCAGCCCTGACGGGCAGGGTAGCGAGGAGCTAGAGCATGCCCGCCGGATCGTGGATGCCGACCTGAACGGCCTGTACCTGCAGCCGCTGCTGCAGGGCAGCTACCCGGCGGACGCCTCTGCCGAGATCGCCCCGCCGCAGGCGCTGATCAAGGGCGACGACCTGGCCACGATCAACCAGCCGCTGGATTTCCTGGGCATCAACTACTACGCCCCGATCATCTTGCGCTCCGGTGACCCGGACGACCTGCGGCGCAACGAGCACCGGATCCACGGCGGGGTACCCGCCGTGGTCGGCTACTCGCCAGAAACGCTCGAGCGGACCTCGATGGGCTGGCTCATCGATCCCGAAGGCCTATACGAGCTCCTGCTGCGCCTGTCGCAGGACGCACCGGGCCTGCCGCTGTACGTCACAGAGAACGGCTGCGCAGCGGAGGACTACGTGGACCCGGACGGCAGCGTCAACGACGTCGAGCGGATCAGCTACCTGCACCAGCACCTGGACGCCTGCGCACGTGCCCTCAAGGCCGGGGTGAACCTGGCCGGGTACTACGTCTGGTCGCTGCTTGACAACTTTGAATGGGGCTGGGGTTACCAGAAGCGGTTCGGGATCGTGTTCGTCGACTTCGGCACCCAGCGGCGGATACCGAAGACAAGCGCCCACTTCTACTCGGACGTGATCAAGGCGAACGCCTTGCCCGCGCTGGCCGGATCGGAGTGATCATTGTCGGCAGGCGGACCGCAAGCGTCCCGGTGTCGACCGGCACTCGGAGCAGTGCGTCGAAACTGTTCCACCAGTGAGTCGGCAGGTACGGGTGGATCGCGCCGAACTGCGGCACGTTGTCGGTGACCTCGCTGACCACCACCAGGATCACCAGCGCGGCGATGGCACCGAGCGAGTGCTCGGTGAGGCTGCTGAAGGCCAGGCCGATGGCCCCGAAGGAGGCCACCGCGGCCGTCACGTAAAGCGCGACAAGCAGCAGCCGAACGACTCCGTCGGCGAGCGGCACGGTCGTCCCTGACAGCAGCGTCACCGGCCCGATCGGGAACAGGGCCGCGCCGGTGGCCAGGGCGCACCCGGCCACACCGAAGGTGACCGCGACCGCGAACACCACGATCGCCGCGTACTTCACGCTGAGGATCCGAACGCGCCCAGCCGGGACCGCCAGCAGGGTCCGCAGCGTGCCATGCGCCGCCTCGCCCGCGATGGAATCCCCGGCCGCCACGCTCACGGCCAACGGCATCACGAGGGTCAGCAACAAGGTCAGCGCGATGAAGCTGAGGAAGACCCCGTTGCCCGCCAGCTGGCTGATGAACGCCACGCCGTCGGGCCCGCCGCTGTTTCCCTGATGCGTGGCCAGGCGCAGCCCGATCCCGATGAGGACGGGAAAGGCACTGGTCACGGCCAGGATCCACAGGTTGCGCCGACGGCCGAAGACAGATCCACTCGGGTGAGTCCTGGCCAAGCTGCGCCGACACCTGGTCGCCGGACACCTGCAGATCGGCCAGGCCGAGGTGGTGGAGTACCGCCTGGGCGGCGGCGGGCTCCGCGGTCTGCACGCGGATGCGGGCAGCGCTGGTCCCGCGCAGCTTCTCCAGCGGGCCCTGGAAGACCAGTCGGCCTGCGCGCATGACGCCGACGTGCGAGCAGGCTCGCCGCGATGCCGAGCCGCTGCTTCATGCCCAGTGAGTAGCGTCGGTACCGTTTGCGCGCGACCGCCAGCAATCCGACCCGGGGGCAGTACCTGCACGGCACCCGACGGCATCGGCACGCCCAGCACCTCCGCGCGGCCGCTGGTCGGGAAGGCCAGGGGCCACGCGGGACGGCCAGATCGACATGGTCGACGGCCACCTGACCGCTGCCGAACCGTTTGGTGAGACCGCTGCTCGCCACGGCCAGGTCCCGGATGCGGGTGCCGGTCACTTGGACGCCACCGGAACGGCCGCGTGGTGTCGTTGAGCCGCCGGCGCTTGGCCCGGCTGGGCAATCGCCTGGTAGAGGACGTTCGGCGTGACCGCCCCGATCAGCACCCGGCCGTTGCTTGTGACCAGCATCGAAACCAGGCTGGTCTGGATCAGGCGCCCGCTGCCCCACGGTCCGCTGACCCGTTCGGCACCATGTTGACCGAGCTTCCCCACAGCCAGGCGTCGCTGCCGTCCCTGACCAGGTCGCTCTCGGTGTCGGTCTGCGGTATCGCGATCCGGTAGTGGGTCGGATCCGCGTACCAGACCTTGATCACGTGTGAGCCAGCCAGGAACGACGATAGCGAGATCGGGCCCACGATCGGCGGCAGCGCGGGCAGCCCCAGCGACGCGGTTTCCACCACCGTCCCGCTCAGCGCCGGCCCGGACGGGTTCGCGGCCAGCGCGGTAAGGAGCTGTGCGGGCGTGCGCGGCGGCAGCGACGCTACGGAACCACGGTGGGGCCGGTCGTCACGCAGGCGGGGGTCTTTACCGTCCCTGGCAGGAGGGACATCCGCGCCGTCTGTCCCTCTTGAGAGGGGAGACTTCCGCATGCATCACTCCCGTTGGCCTGGTTGATATGCCCAGGCAGCGGTCTGCTTGTGTGCGCAATCGGGGAGGTGGGTGCTGCGTTCGCGGCTGGCATGCTGGGGGAGGTTTTCGCCGGTTGAGTGCTGCCGAGGGTGAGGGACGGGCAGGAATGACGCAGGGTGGGGCGATTCCGGTGTCAGTGGCCGGGGTCTCGCCGGCGGCCGGGGCCGGGCACCGGGTCCGGCTGGAGGGGACGACGTGGAGCGTGTGGCGGGACATCTGCGTGCGCGGCGCTGGTTTCCCCGCGAACATGGTGCTGGCCCTGTGCGATGAGCCGCTGGCGCGCAGCGCGGACCTGGCTGGCGCGGACCCGGCCGGGCGGCCGGCGTATGACAAGGTGTTTGCCGATGCTGCCGGGCGGCTGTCCCGTGCGGTCGCCGCCACCTACGCCGATCCGCTCTTCCAGGAGGCGGTCACCTGGCAGAATCCCGGGCTGGCGCAGTTCCTGCGCGATCACGACGCGGGCCCGGGCGCGGCGCGGCGCAGCAAGCAGCGCCAGCGGGAACTGGTGATCGCGAACTACCTGCAGCGGTACTG
>JBEKKH010000068.1:0-18997 GCA_050010815.1 Streptosporangiaceae bacterium
CTTCCGCTAGTGCCCTGCGGTCAAGATGCCTTGAACACCTCGTCGAGGTGCCATTCGAGGAGCTCGCGCTGCGGTCGGTCGATCCGGTGCTCGGGCAGCGCGATGAGCTGCCCGGCCTGGGCATAGAACTGCTCGCCGCTGCCAAACTCGTCCCGCAGCCCGGGGCTGACCCGCAGCCGGTAGGCCGGGTCCACACCGAGGTAGCCGCCGTCGAACATCGCGTGCACGTCCGACCTGAGCAGCAAGCCATTGTCCAGCCGGTTCTTCCCGCCACTGGCCACCGGGCGGATATGCGCGGACTGCAGCGCGGGACGGATCCTCGACCCGGTAATCGCGCACCGTCCCCGGTAGGCATTGAGCACCACGGCATGGAACACGTTCTGCCTGAGCCGGTACTTGGTGAGCGTCGGGTTCCCGTACATGGGTCCGCTAGCTTCCCACGGCTCACCGGCTTCGGCCGTGGCGTCCTCATCCGGAATGATGTGCATGATGTCGGCGAAGTAATCGGCGACATCGTAACCGGCCATGTCATACGTTTTGCCTTGCTGGATTCCGCTGCGAGCCCAGCCGGGCGGAAGATCAAACGACAGGTCCACGGGAACAAATGTCACATCACTCACCAGAATGCATCCGATCACGGGATCATCGCCAGCTGCGATCGGCTTGTCGCCGCCGATGAGCCTGCGCAGCTCCGCCAGGCTGGCCGCGCCGTTGGCCTGGCCGAACTGGGCCCAGGCATGGGAGACGGGCATGGTCACGTACCCGCGGTAGCGGCCGCCGCCGACGACACGGTTGATTGGCGCTTTGGCCTTGAAGACGAAGTACTCGCCGTCATTCAGCGCTCGGAAGCTGCCGCCGCCAGGCTTCCAGAAGTTGACCACCGGAATCTCGGATCGAGTTGGATCCGACAGGAACCGGTACCACTCTGGATTGGTAACGGCAACGAACGCTCGCATACCGGTTATTGTGCACCGCGAGCCTGCGGGCAGCTGGGCTGTCTAGCGTGTTCATCTCGCGCGCAACTTCATCCGGGCCCTGGCCGCGGGGCAGGTGGTAGCCCGCAAGTATACGAATCGCCGTGGCGCCCGTACCTGCTGCCCGAGACCCTCGGGAGCTGGCGGGGCCGGTGACCGGTGACGTCCGGCTGCCGTTGCGCCTGGACTGGTCAGAACGAACCGAGTTTCACCTGGACGATCCGGCAGAGCGGAACGTGATGTATGAGCGCGTCATCCGGGAAGCGACCCGGGTCGATGACTTGCGCTCGTACAGGGTTGCCTGAGGATGCTGACATAGTCCATCATGCGCGACATAACAACACACTTCGTTGGTCTGCCTCCCAGGCAACCCGGTACGGCCAGCCGGCGCGTGGACAGACCCTGCTGCGGACCGACATGACTAGGCTGGATCAGGCCGGGGCGGGGGGCGCACCACAACAATATCGGTGGCGGCGAAGTCATCACCGACGCACAGTGCGGGGTGCCCGGTTCGCTCGGTGAGCGCGTATGTGAAGCAGTCACCGAAATTCAGCCCGGCTGGATGACGCCCTTTGCCGTATCGCCGCCAGCCGCTCATCGCCCGGGCTGCCAGGTCTGCGTCAACAGGCACGATGTCGATCTTCGCGTCACGAAGGAACCGGTCGACAACGTCTTGCCCAGCGGGCCAGAGCCTGGCCTCAATGACGATGCCCAGCTCGACGCGGATGGCGGCAGGCATCAGCCGCGCGAGGGCGTTCTCTAGGTGGACCGCGAGTTCATCGCACCCCGGCTCGCCGAGGATGATTGCCACCGCTGCCGACGTGTCGACGACAAGGCTCCCGCGCGTTGCCTGCGTCAACGCGGCAGGCCAGCGTCGTCGTAGCCGATGATCTCCTCTGGCGCCCGGCCGTCGGCAACCGGCAAGGCCGCCACATCGGCCGCCAGGCGCGCCAGTCGCGTCCTCATGCTGGCTGCGTGCCTGCCGTGCTCACGGTCGAGTCGCTCCCTGAGCGCGATCACGACGGCCTCGGTCAGCGTCTCGCCTGTCTCCGCAGCAAGCTCCCTGGCGAGCCGGTCCGCCTCGTCACTCTTGATGCTCAGCGCCATGGAAGAAGTATAGATGATATAGCAGACTTCTGCCATACAGGAAGAACCAGGCTGGCGGTAGGCCGTTCTCTCCCGCGTGGCGCGGTAGCGAAGGAGGCCATCGCATCACGCGGCTATGGTCAGCCGGCCGGATGGCTGCCGGTTATGCGGGGGCAGGATATTCGTCGAGGCAGTTGGGGTACCTGGCGGTGGCGGGGTCCAGGGCAACGCTAGGGCGACCCGGGAGGAACGCCAAGCTGTCGCGCCAATATCTGGAAGACGATCATGTAGGCGTACAGGTCCTGGAACTGGCCGCCTCGATGCGGAGGGACCGTGCAGCACAGTCCAGCCTTGTATGCGCCGCTGAATTCAGTCCTCAACCATTCTCCCAGCTCAACGGTCCTATATGCAAGCATGTGCATAGTCCACCGTGCAAACGATAATGACACACTTGCCCACTTGGCTTCTGGAACTAGGAGTCGGCTTGATGTCGGCGAAGACGCTGACCCCGGCGAGATGGTCCCGGATTGTCTCCAGGTCGAGGTTTGTTCGGTTTTTTCAGCGGAACGGATTGGCGACCCGGACGCCGCCATAGTCCTGGCCGTCGTTGAGGTCTTCGGACAGGACTTGCGCGCAGCCCATCGCACGGGATGCCTCGATGATCGCGGCGTCCCAGTACGAGAGCTGGAAGCGCTGGCGGGCGTCCAGAGCCGCCGTCATAATCCCGCTCGTAATGTCCTGCACGGGGAAGCGCCGGAACGATTCGATGAGCAGGACCGCCTGATGGTGACTGATGGCGTCCGGACGGCTCGCGCGTGTCGCCTGGACATAGAACTCCTGAAATACCTGCACTGACAGCGCCAGGTCGCGCTCGGCCAGGATGCCGTTGGCCCGCTTGGCCTTGTCCTGCTCAGTCGGATCGCGGGAGATCGAGTAGAGCAGGATGTTGGTGTCAACGAACCGCACGATCGTGCACCTCGTCGCGGCTCAGCGGGTCGCTGGCGCGGAACTGGTGGATCCCGGCCTGGACCTCGCGCTGCAGCGCCTCAAGCCTGGCGAACTCGTCTATCCGTCCGGACAGTTGCTCAAGGTAGGCGACGACCAGCGCGCTCACCGAGGTGTCACGCTGCGCGGCGGTGACCCGGGCATTGCGGTAGACGTCATCGGGAACGGAGACCGTAATATTCTTCACATTTTCACAGTAACACGATTTCTGTGAAGCACATTGCGCAATCCGCCGGGCCCCGCCGAACTGCGTCTCGGGTATTGCCTCGCCTCGGCCGAAGCCCGGTCATGGCTACAGCCGCAGAGACGTTCACCCAGCTCAGCGGCAGTATATGCCAACGTGAACAAGGTCCCCTGTGCAAGTCATAACAACACAGGTTGAACACATCGCTCCTACTGGCGAAGGAGTCGCCACGTCACCGTGCACACGGGATCAGTCACCGTGCACACGGGATCATAGGTCATCCGGAAGTTCATCGTCGGTCAGTTCAGCGGCGAGACGACGAGCGAGATCCTCGTACCATCCCGTGACCCATCCGCGCAGGTCGCGTCGTGACGGCGGGCAAGGTTCTCAAGACCGACATAGGAGAAGGCGCGGACGACGGCATGCAGGTCGATAATGTCGCGGATCACGAAACGGTCATGCCAGATGCGTGCTTTCAGGCTCACGGTGTCGTAAAGCGACAGCGCCCGCACGCTCGCCCGCAGGGGTTATCTGGACTTGTTAACCAGCCCGGTTGTAGGACCTCCGTGAGAGGATCCACCTTCCAGTTCATCACCCGAACCGGGAAGCCGCAGCTCCAGGGGCGCGTAACCGCCGCGTCCAGAATGGCGACCAACCTCGCCCAGACAGTCTCGAGCACAATCGGCGCTACCCTGATCGGCATCCTCAGCTACAAGCCGCTGCTCCTCATCGTGGCGGTCGTCGCCGCAGTCGCAGCCATCCCGGTACTCGCCTTTCCGGTTCAGCCACCCGCCAGACCCGCTCTGGCAATTCGTGACCGGAACCCGCGACAAGCCCCTGAGCAAGGCCTGCCCGTACCAGGCGCACACCGTGCGAGACACCCGGTGGCAGTGCCGCGGCTTTGTTCTCTGCGGCATCGCCTGGAGTAGCATTAGTCTCGGCACAGCGGGTTCCATGCTGTGTTGGTCTGTGTCGTGACGACGGCATTTTCCGAGCGTTGCTCCGGACCCTGGTGGCGCATTAGCGCGCGGTTCACCGACCAGGAGCTTGCCGATGACACTCACAGCAGTTTCGTACCGCACACGTACGAACTCGCCTCAGTCGGGTTTGTGGGCGAGGGCATCAGGGCTGCTCGTGGATGAATGGCTTCTCGAACGGCAGCCGCCCGCTGATCTCGCAGAGCAGCTGGTCTGCGCGTGGCGTGGCGGCGTCGGAGCTGCGCGATGCGCGGGTCTGCCTCGATCAGTTGTGGGGGGCCCGGGCGGCCCGCGAGCTGGCCGAACGGGTTAGCTGTCGGGACGATGACGACGGCCGGGTAATCGAGCTCGAGAACGCGGTGCGCCAGATGGCGGCGGGTGCGTGGGGTCTTGATGTCGTGGCGTTGGAGGTGACCGACAGGTTGCGCACGGCACGGACGGCATCAGCGCGGGAACTCGCCCGCGCCACTCATCTGTCCGAACGTCAGCTCCACCGTCGGTGCACTGCCGCGTTCGGGTACGGGCCTGAGTTTCTGCTGCGGATCACTCGCATCCAGCGCTTCCTGCAGCTGGCTCGTGATGAGTCAAGACCGCCCCGGTTGGCCGGCCTGGCGATCGACGCCGGCTATGCCGACCAGCCGCATCTGACCCGCGAGGTTCGGTCGGTCATGGGACGACACCCGCGCAGCTGCTCCGCAGCTCGCCTGAATGTCCGACCGGTTCAAGACCGAAGCCGCTCGCCGGTGTCACGCTGGTGGGATGAAATCCCGAGAGGACCAGTTGCGACCGGCTGGCGGCCGCGCGCGCCCGGGCGTGATTCTGGCCTTGGCGTGCGCAGCGCAGTTTATGGTGATCATCGACGGGTTGGTTCTGTCTAATGAACAGGCATCGTCGCAGGTCACGGTGGGTCGCTGGGTCTGCGGAGGACAGACGACAGACCCCCCGGACACGGGAGCATTCCGGAGGGTCTGTCTTCATCCCGCTACGCCTACTGGCCAAACCGTCCAGTCCTAGCGAGGGCAGCGGGGTTCTAGCCTGCGATCAACGATCGCAAGCGCCAGCGTTTGCGGCAACCCCCCGACAAAGAGTTAGCGTTTGGCGGCGCTCTGCCTCATCGGGGGGTTACCTATCATCCCGCCTGCCCATACAGGCGGGGGTCTAGCGGTTGACGTTGGGGAAGTACCCGTGCCCGTCAACCCGATAGATGATGCCCATGTCTATTAGCTCCCGGTAGGCGCGCGCCACCGTCCCTTCGCTGATGCTCAGCTTGGCGGCTACCTCTGATCTGGTGGGGAGCTTGTCCTGCGGACCCGTCTCCCCGCTCTCGATCATGTCGATCAGCAGGTAAGCAGCCTTGACCCAACGACGCGGGTCGTCCCTGCCGATGCCGATGGTCACCATCGGTTCTAGTCCTTCTTCTGGGGTTCTAGCGGCCGGCGGCGAAGTACCGGCCGAGATCACGTTCCTGATGGACGGGATACTCGAAGAGATGGCCATCCAGCATCTCGGCATCATCGGTAGCCAGACCACAGGAGCAAATTTTTACGCCGCGCGACACTAGCTCGGCATCGATGGCCAGCAGCTCCGCGCTGATCGGTAGCTGTATCGGGGAGTCTGGCCGCGACAGCGCGCGGCTTACGGCTAGCTCCCTCCGCGCTTCCGCCAGGGCCTTGAAAGACAGCTCCGAGACATCATGGGTTCGCATCGGTGCCCCCGATGCGCACACGCTCGGCTTCCTCGGCTTGTACCTCGCCTAGCTGCTTTTCCAGCTCTTCGCGCGGCAGCATGTACCTAGGCAGCTCCGCTTGCGCTAGCGCGGCTTCTAGGCTCTCGCGGTAGGCGGTTAGCTCCCACTCGTCCATACCGGCCAGCGGGCGCGGTGCGGCAGCGCCGCCGGCGTCGCGGTCACCCATTGGACGCTAGCTTCGCGCGCTGGTCCTGCTCGGCTGTCACTTCGGCCAGCTTGCGCCGTAGGTCAGCCTGCACCGGGGCATCGGGCGAGATGCCTTGGATGGCGTGCTCAAGCTCCCGGCGGTAGCGGGAAATTTCGTAGGAAGTCAAAGCATGAATAGGGTGAGGCGGCTGGTCTACGGCTGCTGGTTCGGCTGGCATCGGTGGTCTGTCCTTCGGCATCTGGCAACGGAATCTCGCTATCCAACGTCTCAGCCAGGGAGCACAATTGGCTACGTGGCACGGCCCAGCGGCACACACCGGGCACAGTCGGCACCTTCGGGAAGGGGATGGGCACGATGGAGCGAGACTCCGACGCTGCGTTCCTCGGTGCAGAGCTACGCAGGGCACGGCTGGCCGCTGGCTTCAACAGCCAGGAAGCGCTAGCGGGCATGCTCGGGTTTGACCGTACTGTCATCGCCAAAGTCGAGTCTGGCCTACGGCCGCCGTCGCCAGATGTGGCCGAAGCGTACGCTCGGGAGTTTCCCGAACTGAACGCGCTTGTCCAAAGCGGGCTAATAGAACGATGGGCAGAGCACGTAAAAAAGAACGGCGGGGTATTTCCTAAGTTTCTCCATAGCTGGGTTGACAGTGAGAAAACCGCTACCGGCCTGTTTTACTGGGAACCAGTCGTCGTTCCCGGAATACTTCAGATCGAAGCGTATGCCCGTGCCATATTGGCGGCCGATCCTAACAGCGACGAGACAGTAGATGCACGTGTAGCCGGACGGCTGGAACGTCAGCAGATACTCTCTCGTCCCCATCCTCCGATGGTTTCGGTAGTGCTGGCAGAGGATGTCTTGAATCGTTGCGTAGGTAGTGCTGAGGTAATGCACGACCAGCTTATCTATCTGGCGGAAGTTAGCCAACAGCCGAAGGTTACTATTCAGGTGATACCGGCGAGCATAGGAGTACATGCCGGACTAGCCGGAGCAGCAGCGATAGCCGACACCGAAGACGGCGGTACTCTCGTCCACGAAGACGGATTCACGGCAGGCAGAACGTCGGTCGATCCGGGCATTGTCGTCAAAGTACGGGAAAGAGTTGCTGTATTGCGTTCCGATGCACTTCCGCGTGAGGCTTCACTAGAAATGATATCGAAGGTGGCGAAAGAACGATGGTCAACATCATGAACTGGCGGAAGAGCAGTTACAGTGGCAGTAACAGCGGTAACTGCGTGGAAGTCGCCAACGATAGCCGGGTACTCGTGCGGGACACAAAGGACCGTACCGCCGTAATGCTGCGGTTTACTCCCGATGTATGGCGGCGGTTCGCAGACCAGATAAAACGCTCGTTAGCTGACCTTCGGCCGATCCTGTAGGGGGCCACTCTCGCGTCTGAGAGTGGCCCCCTTTGCTTGCGTGCTACAGGTGCAACAAGTGCTACGGTCAAAAAGATGCCAGCCTTGGCACGGTGGCCGACGCTGGCTAGCCCTCCGAAACGGCTATAACTGGTTAGGCATCTGAAAGCAAAAAGCCGCTGTAGGTCATTAGACCTACAGCGGCTTGCTTTAGCTGGAAAGCTCTTAAGTTATAAAGGCTTTTCAGCCGATGCTAGCTCGTCTGCGGTCCCGACAGTGTTTCCAGCGCCTCAGGGGTAATACTCATTACCGGGATACCGGGAATCTGGCCTAGGGGGTTGTTTGGTGCCTGAGGCTGGTATCCGATCGTGCCGCCGATCCATTGCAGATACGTCGGGCCGGTATATTGACCATAGGCCCGTTCGGGAGCGGGGAAGATGGCGGGGTTGAGGAAGCCGAGCGGGTGGCCGGCCTCCTGGTCGGCCAGGGCGATCAGGCCGGCCCAGAACGGCGCGCCGGCGCTGGTGCCGCCGGCCCCGATGAGCTCGTAGCTGCCGCTTGGCGCGCTGAACGCGAGCGCCATGCCGGTGGGGCCCGAGGCGTCCCCGGCGACGTCCGGCACGCCCCGGGTGGCGCCGATGCCAGGTACGCCGTCCTGGTAGGCGGGCCGGGCGAACAGTCGGCTGAACCCGCCACCCGACGCGGACGGCCGGTTACCTGGGTTGTTCCAGGCGGTCTCGCTGATGTACGCGCCGGTGACCGGGTTCGCGGTCAGGCTGGTGCCGCCCACCCCGAGCACGAGCGGATCGGAAGCGGGCAGGATGACCTCCTTGACCGGCGTGGACGAGCCGAAGCCGATCGCGCCCTCGTCGCCCGAGGCTGCGACGACGGTGACATGACGGGCGGCGGCGTACTCCAGTGCCGAGTTCATGGTCGCCGCCTCCGCGCTGGTCCAGGAGTCCTCGCCCACGCTGAAGTCCTCACCGATCTGGCATTGGGAGATCACCTCTGCATAGCGGACGGCGATCCTGACATACGAGGCGAACGTGACGGCGAACTTCGCCGGGGTGCTCACGTCCGCCGGGCCGACCAGAATCTCACGGATGGTGGCGTCCGGGGCGACGGCGTGCACCAGCTCGGTGTCTTCCACCTCCTCCTCGCTGGCCAGCCACGGCGAGGCGGACGGCCCCGCCAAGGTCGTGATGACCTGGATCCGTGCCGGGGGCAGCCCGAACCGGCTGTCGAAGTCCGCCACGTCCTGCCGGATGTCGGTGACCGCCGGGGTTTGCGCCGGCCCGGTTTCGGCCTCCTCGGGTAGCGCCACCGTGACGCCGCGGCCGTCGATCGCGCGATCCAGCAGCGGCTGGATGCCGTAGGCGACCCGGAACTGCCGGGGTGTGTAACACGGCAGGGAGCCCAGGCAGTCAGTCGCTGCGGTGCCAGGCGGGCTGGCCGTCGCCGGCCCTGTGGCCCCGCCCGTTCCCGTGCTGCCGGCAGGCAGCAGGTGCTCGCAGGCTTCATTAGCCCGCGCCGCGGGGCTGGTGCCGGGCGGTTGCCCGCTGATGCTGATGCCCGCCGATGGGTTGGGGTCGGGGAAGCCCGGCACGCCGTGGGTTCGCATGCACTGCGCGTAGGCAAGATCCGCCCGGTAGGTCGCCGGCTCTGTCGAGGCCGAGCCGCCGGATGACGAGGGACCGCCGCCGCACGCCGTCAGCACGGCGACGGCTGCCGCACGCCGCGGGCCCCGGTTACCGCCGGTCTTGTCTTTTATCGGACTCATCAAAGCCACCGAAACGGGACATCGTGTCTCCAGCCGTCATCGCGGTCTGGCGGATCAGCCGGCCGAGGCGGGCGCCGCGCTGATCGCGTCGAGCGCCTCGGTGACCGAGCTGGACGAGCAGTCTCTGACCGACACGCCGAGATGCGGCCCTGACCGGAGCTGGGTGATTGCTGCCACCCCTCGTGCCGACAGCGTCCCGTCCGGTCCGGCGTGGCCAACGGCGAAGATGGCGGTGCCGGCCTGCAGCTGGCCCGGGCTGGCGTGGGGCACGACCACGAGCGTGTCGCTGGAGGTGGTCACCGGGATCCGGGTTCCGCTGGACGTCACGAGGGTGAAGCCGGCGGTGTTCGCGTCCGACACTGTACCCTGGACTGGGACGAAGCCCGGCGGGTTCACCGCGCTGAACGGCGGCCCGACGGTGACGATGGCGGCCGCGATCGTCCCGCCGGAGCTGTGGCCGCGCACCATGACCGACGCCCCGTCGGTGATGTCGCTCAGCAGCGGCCCGGACATGGCCACGAACGTGGACGCCGTCGTGGTCACGGTCACCGGCTGGCCGCTGGCCGTCTTGATGACCAGGCTGGTGCCGGTCACCTGCTTCAGCGTCCCGTCGGCCTGCTCGAGCTGGGTGCACCCGGTCACCGCGGTGAGGGCCGCCTCGGTGCCGTCACCGGATATGTGCACGTACCCGGTCACAGCACCTACCCCGACGAGGAGGACGAGCGCGGCGGCCACGCTGCCGGCCACCAGCATGGCACGCCGCCAGGGACCCGCCGGCACACGCTGTCCGGTGCGCCGCGCCCGGGCAGGCTGGACCGCCTCCGGCCCGGCGACCGACCCCGGCGCGGCGGCGGCTAGGCTGCGGACCCCGTCGGCAACGAGGTTCCACCGGTTCGCCTCGAGCCGGCACTGCTCGCAGGCGGCGAGGTGCTCCCGGGCCCGGTCGCCTACCGGCTGGCCGGCCGCCCCGGCGATCAGGTCCCCCAGGTCCAGATGGGGAAAGCGGGTATCAGCGTTCATCGGTTCTGTCCCTTCTCGTCAAGAATCCGGCTCAGGGCGATACGCGCCGCAGCCAGGCGGCTCTTCACCGTCCCGACCGGTATCTCCAGCACGCCGGCGACCTCGGGGAGGCTGAGCCCAGAGCCGAAGGCAAGGCCAAGTACCTCCCGGTGAGGTGATGCGAGCTCCCGGATCGCACCGGTCACCTCGGCCAGTTCAGCCCGGTCCAGGGCCATGACCTCCGGCCCCGGGCCCGAACCCGGCTGATCAGCCAGGAAGGCGTCATCCACCACCCGCAGCCGGCGGCCTCGCAGCCGGTCCCGGGTCTGCCGCCGGGCGATGGCGACCACCCAGGACCGCACCGACGACTCGCCCCGGAAGGAGCCCGCGCCGCGCCAGACGGCGAGCATCGTGTCCTGCACGATCTCCTCGGCGAGCACGCGCTCACCGACCACAAGCAGAACTTGCGCGAGCACGACCCGGCCGTGCTCGCAGTAGAACGCGGCCATCGCGTCCTCGTCGCCCTGACCGATCCTGCGCAGCAACCCAGCGTCGTCGCAGGCACCGTCGCGACTGACGGTGAAGATCGGTGCGCCGGCGTCCCCGCGCGGATCGCTCATCTGTGACCTCCCCGAAGACTTCCCTTTGGAAAGTAAGTAGCAACAGGCGACCACGCGGTTCGGCTCACCGCCGAAGTTTCTCGCTCGCCGGGCCCGAATATCGTGATAGCCGAGTTTGCCGGCCCGGCCACCACGGCGCGCAGGCCTTTACCGCCTGCGGCGACCGGGACCTGGTCGGGGGAACGCCGTCCGGATCCCGGGTCAGGCGATGTCGTCGTCCGTGTGCTCGACCGGGTCCGGCTCACCGCCATCGGCCGGCCACACTAGTAGTTCGTGAGTGAAGGTAAAAAACCCGAAGACCTCGCGTCGCTGCACAGGCGGTTCGACGAACTCGAGCACGTCGTCGCCCAGCGTGTGGAGGAGACCTGCGCCGCGATCTTCCGGACGCCAGAGCGGACCGCCGACGGGGTGAAACCGGCCTGGCGGCGCCGGACCAGGGGGGAGCGGCGCTGGCAGGTCGCGGCCAGCACTGCGGTCGCGATCGGACTGCAGGTCGCGGTGCCAGGACGGCTGGCGGTACTGCGGCCTGTGTGGATCCTCCCCGCGGTCCAGGGCATCCTGCTCCTCACGCTGTTCATAGCCAACCCGCACCGGATCGACCGCGAATCCCGGGTGCTGCGCATCCTCGGCCTCACGCTGGCGGCGCTGATCAGCTTCGCCAACGCATGGTCCCTGGTGAGCCTGGCAACCGGCCTGGTCCGCGGCACCGAAGGGGAGAACGCCGGGCCACTGCTGGTCACCGGCGGAGCGATCTGGCTCACCAACGTGATCGTGTTCGGGCTGTGGTACTGGGAGTTCGACCGGGGCGGCCCGGTCGCGCGGGCCCTCGGGACTCATCCGTACCCGGACTTCCAGTTCGTGCAGATGACCAGCCCGGAGCTGGCGCCGCCCGACTGGGAACCCGCCTTCGCCGACTACCTCTACCTGGCATTCACCAACGCGTCAGCGTTCAGTCCGACCGATGTCATGCCGCTGTCCCGCTGGGCGAAGCTTGCCATGGCCGTGCAGTCGGTCATTTCCATCGTCACGGTGGCACTGGTCGTGGCGCGTGCCGTCAACATCCTGAAGTAGCCCGGCGCGGAAGTGCCAGTCGCCAGGCCCGGAGCCCGGCTGGCCGGTTTACCTGGAGCCGGCCTTGGGTGCGGTTACGGCTGCGATCATGGCGGACGGGGAGGAACCCGCCGGGGCGACCAGCCGCTTCCCGGTGGCTGGAACGACTGGGCCTAGCATATGACCATCTGATCTCGCATCTGCGGACCGATCCGGAGAACGCGGCGAAACCCCCTCCGATTCCGCGATCGATGTCGCGTCCGGCCCCGGCACGCCGTACTCCGTGATCGTCACGCTCCGCGATCGCGGTTAGTCTGCTCGAGGCGCGGCACCCGCCTAATCTGTCAGGTCATCCTCCATTGAGTACTCGCGCAGCGCGCCTTAGCGACGAAACCGAGTCGCTCCAGCAGCCGGACCGACCGGTGGTTGCCGGCGATGCCCTGTCCCCAGCGGGTGACTGCCATGTCGCAGCCGAGCTCGGCACGCCGGTGATGATGCTGCCAGGTATGCAGGCCGATCAGGCCCGACCACTTCTCCTCAGCCGTGATCGCCCAGTGCCGCCGAGCGTCCGATGCCGAGTCCGCACGCAGGAACCTGATGAACGCCTCGGCGGCTGCCACATCGCGCAGTGGCTCGTCGCGGCCGGGTCAGGCGGTGATGTCGCGGTGCCGCAGCAGTGCGGCTCCGGCGGCCAGGACCGCCGCGGTGTACGCGGCGAGGATGAGGATGGCTGCCCCCTGGCCGAGCAGCTGGGCGGTGGCGGGGAAGCCGGTGGTGTGGGTGGCTGCGGCGGCCAGCCCGCCCAGGCCGTATTTCTCCACCGCGGTGCCGGCGTGCGGGAGGAACCCTAGCAGCGGCTCGGCGACATACAGCAGGGCGAGAACGGTGACGATGGCGCCGGCCTGGTTGCGGATGATCGCGCCGATGCCGACCCCGAGCGCCGCGGCCAGGGCGGTCGCGGCCCCGCCGCCCGCGATGATCGCGGCGGCCTGGATGCCGCTGACGCCGGCCGGGATGTGCCGGGCGGCCAGCAGCGGCAGGGTGATGGCGGTGGCCAGCCCGGTGGCGGCCAGGCCGAAAGCCAGCCCGGCGGCGGCCATGGTGATGAGCTTGGCGGCCAGCAGCGGGGTGCGGCGCGGGGTGATCAGGACAGCGGGGGTGATGGTCTTGTGCCGGAACTCCCCGGTGACCGAGAGTGCGCCGGCCAGCAGCGCGACGGTCTGGGCCAGCCCGGCGATGGCCAGGACAGAACGGGCCGGGCTGATGCCGCCGGTGAAGCTGGTGGCTGCGGCGGTGGCGCCGGTCCCGCCGGCGATCAGGGCGGCGACGGCGGCGGCGAGCAGCCAGTAGGCGCGGGTGGTGGCCAGCCGCAGCACCTCGGCGCGTAGCAAGCGAATCATGACGGTTCTCCTTCGGCTGAGCCGGTCAGCTCGAGGTAGATGTCTTCCAGGGTTGATCCGGGCCGGGCGGCTAGCAGCTCGCCCAGGGGCGCCTGGGTGATGGTCCGGCCGCGGCTGATCACGACGACGTCATCGACGGTCTGGGCGACCTCGGCCAGGATGTGGCTGGAGACCAGGACGGCGCGGCCCTCTGCGGCCAGCGAGCGGAGCAGATCACGTAGCCACCGGATGCCCTGCGGGTCCAGGCCGTTGGCGGGCTCGTCGAGCACCAGGACCTCCGGGTCGCCGAGCAGGGCGGCGGCCAGGCCGAGCCGCTGCCGCATGCCGAGCGAGTATCGCCCGGCCCGCTGCCGGGCCGCGCCTGCCAGGCCGGCCCGCTCCAGCAGCTGTCCGGCCCGGCGGCTGGGTATCCCGGCCTGGGTGGCCAGCACTCGCAGGTGGCCGAGGCCCGAGCGGCCGGGATGGGCGGCGGCGGCATCCAGCAGCGCGCCGACGGTCCGGGCCGGGGCGGGCAGCTCGGCATAGGGCTTCCCGGCGATCACGGCGGTGCCGGCGTCGGCGCGGATCAGCCCCAGGACCATCCGCAGTGTGGTGGTCTTCCCCGCGCCGTTGGGGCCGAGGAACCCGGTGATCCGGCCATAGGAGACGGTGAACGACACATCCTCCACCGCCATCACGCCGCCGAACTTCTTGCGCAGGCCGGCCACCTGGATCGCCGGGCCTGTGGTGGTGGCCGGGCGGTGCAGGGTCGCCCCGGCAGGGCGGGCCACCGGCCCGCTGCCCTGTGTGCTGGTGGAAGTGGTCATGCCGTCAGCCTGGCCGTCCGGTGCCCGCCGCGGCGCCGGCCAGCCGGCTATAACCGCCCCCGTCTTTGGCCGGCCTGGGCACCGACTTTGGCAGGGGGTGCCGGGCACGGCCGGCGGCTACCCTGGCCTTGAGATGCTCGAACTCACTCCGGATGATAAGCGCGCAGCCCGGTGGCAGCAGCTGCTGCCACCCGGCGCGCAGCGTCCGCTGGGCACCGGCCTCTGGCTGGCCGATTCGGCTCTTTTCGGGTTCGCGGCCGCGCTGGGCGGTCTGGCGTTTGGCTATCTGCGGCACAGCCACGGCGAGGTCCTCGACGCCCTGGACCTGGCTTCTGGCGTAGTGGCGTGCCTGGCCCTGTGGTGGCGGCGGAGCTACCCGGTCGTGGTCACGCTGGTGGTGTTCGGAGCCGGGTGGTTCTCCCCGCTGGCCCTGGGCGCCGTGCTTGTCGCGCTCGGCACGGCCGCATCCCGGACGCGAGGCCGTGTGCTCCTTCTGGTCGCGCTGCTGGCCGTGCTGGGCAGCGTGGTGTTCCCGCTCGTCAATCCCGCAGCCGGCGAGATCCTCAAGATCGGGTTCCCCGCGTTCTTGTTCACGGCGATCGCGTTCGGGTGGGGGCTGTATGCGCGGGCCCGCCGCGAGCTGGTCGCCTCGCTGCGGGACCGGGCCGCGCGTTTGGAAGCCGACCAGCAGCACAGCGTCGAGCAGGCGCGCGAGGCCGAGCGGCGGCGCATCGCCCGGGAGATGCATGACGTGCTAGCCCACCGGCTTTCACTGCTCAGCGTGCACGCCGGCGCGCTGGAATTCCGGCCAGATGCCCCGCCGGGGGAGATCACCCAGGCCGCAGGCGTAATCCGGGCCTCGGCCGCTGCCGCGCTTAGCGAGCTGCGCCAGGTCATCACCGTGCTCCGCGAGGACTCCGACGCCACGGCCGGGCCGCCCCAGCCGGAACTCGCCCAGCTCCGGGCCCTCCTGGAGGAGTCACGCGCGGCCGGCATGACGCTCCGGGACCATCTCGACCTGACGGAGACCGAGCCACTGCCCGCCGCGGCGCAGCGCGCCGCCTACCGGGTCGTCCAGGAAGGACTGACCAACGCGCGCAAGCACGCCCCAGGCGCCATCGTCGACGTGACCGTCACCGGGACCGCGCAGGCCGGGCTGGTAGCCGAGATCGCCAGCCGCCGGACCCCGGATGCCCCGCCTTCGGTGGCTGCCCCGCAGGACCGGCGTGCACCAGCTGGCCCGGACGCCGCGGCGGCTTCCGTCCCGCCGCCGGGACCGGGAGCCGGCCTGATCGGCCTGGCCGAGCGGCTAGTGCTGGTCGGCGGCGAGCTTCAGCACGGCACCAACGCCAAGGGCGATTTCGTGCTCCGCGCGACCATCCCGGGGTGCCCATGACCGCCCCGGTCCGCGTCCTCATCGTCGACGACGACGCGCTGGTCCGTTCCGGACTCACGATGATGCTGTCCGGAACCCCGCAAATCGAGATCGTCGGCGAGGCCAGCGACGGCCGCGGCGTCCTGGCCGCCGTCGACCTGCACCACCCCGACGTCATCCTGATGGACATCAGGATGCCGCGGCTCGACGGCATCGCCGCCACCCGGCTGGTGCGCGCGCAGCCTCATCCGCCCGCCGTGATCGTGCTCACCACATTCGACGCAGACGAACTGGTCCTGCGAGCCCTGCAGGCCGGAGCCGCGGGCTTCCTCCTCAAGGACTCACCGCCCGCCGACATCGTGCGCGCGATCGAGTCCGTGCACGCCGGCGACGGCACGCTCTCACCCCGGATAACCCGCCGCCTCATCACCCTGGTCGCCGGCGATCCCGATGCCGCCACCCGCCGGGAACAGGCACGGCAGCGACTCGCCGCACTGACACCGCGGGAACACGAGGTCGCCGCCGCGATCGCCAGCGGATCCTCCAACGCTGAGATCGCAGCCCGGCTGCACATGAGCCTGGCCACCGTCAAGGCCCACGTTTCACGGCTGCTAGTCAAGCTCGACGCCGCCAATCGCGTTCAGATCGCCCTCCTCGTGCAAGACACCGCAGCCAGCCGTCCACGCTGATCTGCGACCCGATCAGCCACGCCGAAATGGCCGATCTGTGCGCCATCAGGATTCAGCGCACAGATGCTGCCAGGTGGAAAGAATCGGCAGGGAGGCGCTGTCCTCCCAGGTAATGGGTGTATCTGCGAATGCATCGACTCGCCATGGTGCAAACGATAATGACACACCAGCCAGCCGGGAGCCGAGACGAAAGTCGGACAGGAGGAAAGTACGCCTGCGTGGTACTATGGCGGTATGGCACTGACCGGACACCGGCGTCGTCCACACCTAACCACGCTGGCCATCCGCCGGAAGGGAATCGTCACCATCCCTGAGGCCATCCGCGAGGAACTTGATCTTCACGAGGGCGACCATTTGGTCGCCACCGTTGAAGACGGGCGGCTCATCTTGATCCCGGCATCCGTCATCCCCGACGACCAGGCATGGTTCTGGACGCCGGAGTGGCAAGCCAAGGAGGCAGAGGCTGACCAGGAGATCGCCGACGGAGGTGGCCCAGTCATGAGCGCGGATGAATTCATCACGGAGCTCGCCCAGCGGGCCGGCCTCTCAGCGGACGACCTGACCTGACGGTGCCCACTTTCGAACGGCTGGCCAGCTTCCTGAGAGACTTTGACGCGCTGACGCCCGGCCAGAAGGCCGCGTTCCTGCGCGCGGTGGTCCTGTTTGTAGCCGATCTCCGGGATGGCAAAGGATTCCGCAAGAGCCTGCGCGCCAAGAAGATGGCCGGATACGACGACGTGTGGGAACTCACCTGGGCCCCTGACGGCAGGGCCACCTTCGAGTACGGCGCCTCCGTCAAGGAGGGTCATCCGCATGTGCGCTGGCGGCGTGTCGGCACCCACGACATCTTCAAGCGTCCGTGACCGCAGCGCTTGGCGCAACATGTGAGTGCGTCAACACGCCACCGTGCAAACGATAATGACACACATTGCTCAGTCTGTCGTCCCGCTGCGAGGCATGGCTTGATGCCGGTAGAGCAGCGGCAGACCGCGCAGGTCCTCGGGGCGCCCGGCTGACTCTTTGGAGCGGATGACGTCCGCGAGATCGGCGACGATGACCTCCGCCTCCCCGGCGCGTAGCCGGTGCGCATTGACCGCGAGCTGGGCGTACCCTCCGTCGAAGCCGGACGGGCGAAACGAGATATATTGAACTCGCCGTTAGTACAGATCAGCTCTCGTACGTCGGCAGCTGCCAGGGAGGTGGCATCGTGGCTGACGGGCGGGCGTTCCGGCGCCGCCTCGATCCGGATCCGCGCACCGGGTTCCTTGAGCGTCAGCGATAGCCGGGCCAGGTTCTCCTGGCTTGCCTCCGGGTCAGGTCGATGTCCGGTGTTGCTGGTATCGGGGCTTGCTGTGCCATAGCGGCAAAGGCGCCGATGCTGACGTAGCGCACCTGGTGCCGGTTAAAAGCGGCGCTAACTGTCACCCCATGCCGACGTGAGCCACGCCAGGTCGGAAACGGCCCGTTGCCTCGCGTCCTTCTCGCGTGCGAACAGTTCCCCGGTCTTCGTCAGCACCAGCGTGTACGGCCGTCCTTTCCGCCGGGTCTGGTGCCGCAGCGGCAGCCCGGCCGAGTCAATCCGGGTGTGTACGTGCCGCCGCCCGTCTGTCGCCAGCGGCCACTCGAAGGTGCGCCGCGACCGGGAAGCCAGAAACGTCCCCAGCATGCCGCACAGGTCGCACCCGCACCCGGTCCATCCGATCGACCAGTCGTCTTCACCGCGCAGCGGCCGCGCGATGATCGCGCCGAGCCGTTGCGTGCAGTCCCGCGCGACCACATCAAGCCCTGCAGCCCGCCGCGTGGCCGTCGGCAGCGCGGCCGCCGAACGCAGCGCAGGCATCAGGCACCCCAGCACGTTGTCCCCGTACCCGCGCAGCGCCGCCACGATCTCGTCCCGCAGCTCGCCGTCGGCCGCCTCCAGGAGCCCCATCAGTGGCGAGCTCAGCATCTCCAGCTGCGGCTCCCGCATCCCGGCCCGCGCGGTGGCTGTCCAGAACCGCAGCCGGTCGCCCATCCAGCCCCGGGCCCCGGCGGCCAGCAGCCGCGTCACCTGCGGAGCCCCGGCGGCACGCAGTGCCGCGCACAGCCCCGGCAGGCTCCCCACCCACTGGTACCTGTCCGGTTCGAAGTGACTCCCCGATCCGAACCACCCGTCGATGACGCCGCGGGTCCACTGCTCGCCGTACTGCCCGGCTGCCGCCGCGAGCCCGCCAGCGTGCTCCGGCGCAAGCATCTCCACCCGGAACGGCTCCAGCAGCGTCGCTGCCGTCCCGGCAACGTCCAGGTCCGCCGCCACCTGCAGCGCGGTACCCAGCAGTCCCGCCTGCGATCCGATTGTCCTCCAGAACGGCGCGAGCGACTCCGCGGCGGCACGCGCCCCTCCCAGATCTCCGGCCTCGACTTGAGTGTGCAGCTGCGACAGCGCCCACTGCGACCCGGCTTCGGCGCGCGCCGCGAACGCCCGCTCCCGCGGCCACACCACGACCGCCGCCCGGCGGTACCACCGGTCCAGTGTGTTGCCGTAGTTGCCCATGTAGCCCTCGTACTCGGACTGATAGGGCGTCAGGTTCGCGCTCGGAGTGCTGGCACACACCTGGGAGTCGGGGACGTACAGCGATATCGGCTCGCCGCCAGCGCCGTCCGGGCTGGTCCACCAGCCCAGGGTGATCTCGTCGTCGATCAGGTCGTTGAGCTGGTAGTCGTCATGGTTGCCGCCCCGGTCCCGGTTGGCGCTGTGGTAGTCCTCCTCGTCGTCTTCGTTCTCCTCCTCGTAGTCGTAGTCGTCCCGCGGATCCTCATCCG
>JBEKKH010000069.1:0-18964 GCA_050010815.1 Streptosporangiaceae bacterium
GACGGAAAGGTGTCCGCCGCAGGAGGCGACCCGCTCCGCGATCCCGGCTAGGCCCAGCCCGGAGCCCCGGAGCAGCGTGTCCGGCGGCCGGGTAGGCCCGGCCGCCGCCGGGGGTGGTCCGTGTCCCCGCCGCCCGGAATCGGTGATGGACACGGTGATGTAGCCCGGCTCGTAAGCCAGGGTCACCGCGGCCTGGGTGGCCCGGGCGTGCCGGATCGTGTTGGTGAGCGCCTCCTGGATGATCCGGTACGCGGTCAGGTCCACTCCGGGCGCGAGCGGGGACGGCGTGCCCACCACCGCCAGATCGACGGGCAGACCGGCCCGGCGGACCTGGTCGAGTACGTCGCCGAGCGCGACGAGCGATGCTGACGGCGCGGTTTCCAGCCGCTCGGAGGGACTGCGCAAGACACCGAGGAGCCTGCGCAATTCGGTGAGGGCCTGCCGGGCCGTGTCGCCGATGATCTCGACGGAGCGCCGCGCCTCGGCGGGCCGGGCGGGAAGCAGTGAGGTCGCCGCCTCGGACTGGACCGCGATCAGGCTGACGTGATGCGCCACCACATCGTGCAGCTCGCGGGCGATCCGGGTGCGCTCCCGCATGGCGGCCTCGGCGACCTGATGGTCGACGTCGGCCTCGGCGCGGACGGCCCGGCTCTCCGCGGCCTGGACGCTGGCTCGCTTGGCTCGGCTGAGCAGGCCCGCCGCTCCGGCGGTCAGGAAGATCATGGCCTGGAAGATAGCGTCATATGGCTGGCTGTGGCCGGGCGTGAGCTGGGAGAAGGTGACACCGGCGGTCACCCCGGCGACCGTGATCCAGCGAAGCAGCACTCCGCTGCGCTCCATCACGGTGTAGAACGCGATCGCCGGGCCGAGCGGCAGCGGGGCGAAGCCGAAGCCGATCTGGTCGTAAGCATCCCGGACGCCGCCGACGGCCAGCATGACGGGCACGGGCCAGGATCGCCGCCAGGTGAGGAAGACCCCCTGGCAGGCCACCAGCGTCAGCGCGAGCCACAACGGATGCAGCTGGCCGCGGTAGGGCAGCAGCGAGACCGCGTTGACCGCGGCCAGCGCGATCCCGAGGCCAAGGTCCTGGACGAGCTCCTGACGGCGCGGCGGGAGAACGGCTACCCGCGTGGTCAGCGCCTGCGGCAGCCCGGCCAGCCATCGCGGCAGCCCGGCCAGCTCCGGCGCCTTCTGCATCACGACCTGATCGTAAGGCCCGGTCCCCCGCCGGGGGATCATCCGGCCGGGGGATGCCGTCCCTGCGACCTAAGGCGGAGAGGCGACCGCTTTCCGGCCGCTTCCTCCGCCCGGCAGCGGAGGGAAGAAATCGCCCCCAGGCTCGATGTGCCAGCTGTACCCGGCTCATCACCATGATGGGTATGAACATCACCACCGGGCGCCGCCGAGGCCATCTCCAACCAGCAGCTGCAGTTCCAGGTCCGACCGGGCGCACCTGGCCTGGGATCACCCTGATCGCGGCGGCGGCGTTCGGCGTCGAAATGGCGGTGAGCGGACGGTACGGCTACGTCCGGGACGAACTCTACTTCCTGGCCGCCGGGCATCATCTCGCCTTCGGCTACGTCGACCAGCCGCCGCTCACGCCGCTGCTGGCCCGAGTCACGGCGGCCGCGACCGGCAACACGCTGGTCGGGTTCCGGATCTTGCCCGGGCTCGCCCTGGCCGCGCTGGTGATCGTGACGGCCGCGATGAGCCGCATCCTCGGCGCAGGCCGCACCGGTCAGCTGCTCGCCGCGCTCGCCGTCGCCACCTGCGCGGAATACCTGGGCGCGATGCACGAGCTGACCACCACGACACCCGACCTGGTGTTCTGGGCGCTCACCCTGCTCCTCGTCCTGAGGCTGCTAGCCAGCCAGGACCCGCGCTGGTGGGTGGCCATCGGCGGCTGTGCCGGGGTCGGCGCGGAGGCCAAGTGGAACATCTTCTTCCTGGTGGCCGCGCTGGGCGCCGGGTTCGCTGGCACCGATGCCCGCCACCTGCTGCGCAGCCGGTATCTCCTGCTCGGCGCCCTGCTCGCCGTGGCGCTGGCCGCGCCGGACCTCAGCTGGCAGGCGGCGCACGGCTGGCCGAACCTGGATGTCTTCCGTGCCCTGCAGACCTCGGCGGGACAGAACCGGATCCTGTACTGGCCCGCCCAGGTTTTCTATACCGGACCGGTGCTGACGCCGGTCTGGGCGGCGGGCGCCGTCTGGGCGTGGCGTCACCCGGCCGCCCGGCGTTTCCGGCCGGCGGCGATCGGCTGCATCATCGTGATCGTGCTGCAGTTCGTCCTCGGCGGCAAGGCGTACTACCCGGGGGGTGCATACACGTTCCTGCTCGCGGCCGGCTCGGTTCCCCTGGAGGGCTGGCTCAAGGACCGTCAGCCGCGCGGCCGCGGGATCAAGCCGGCTGCGCGGGTGAGCGCCGCGATGCTGGCGGGCGCGGCGATGCTGGCGGGCGGGGTGGTCGCCGCCCCCATCAGCCTGTCGGTCCTGCCGGCCCGCACGCTGCACACGGTGCCGCTGCAGAAGATCAACTACGATCTCGCCGAAACGATCGCCTGGCCAAAGCTGGTCGCGCTCGTCGCGGACCAGTACGACTCGCAGCCAGCCGTGCACCGGCAGCAGACCACGATCTTGACCGGGAACTACGGTGAGGCGGGCGCGCTGGCCCGTTACGGTCCCGGGCTCAGCCTGCCGCAGGCGTACAGCGGAGCCAACAGTTTCTGGCTCTGGGGGCCGCCACCCGCCGCCGACTCCCGGGCGGTCGCGGTGAACATTGACCCGGCCCTCCTGCGCCGCGAGTTCGCCCATGTCCGGCTGGTGGCCACCTTCTGGAACGGGCTCGGCGTGAGCGACGACGAGCAGGGCGTGCACATCTATCTCGCCACCGGCCTGAAGTCGACCTGGGCGCAGTCCTGGCCCGCGTTCCGTGACTATTCCTGATTTGCTCGGGGGCCCGTCTGGGCGGGACGGCCTGGGCCGTCCCGCCCAGGCGGTTGACGCCGGGACTGGCCCGGCGTGCGAACGCGACGGCGGCCCGCGTACCCTATGTGGTCATGAAGCGGCAGAAGCCAAGCCCCGAGGCAGAGCAGCTGTATCAGGATGATCGCGCGCTGGCCGCGCGCCGCGGGGACCTTGTCGAGGCCGCCCGCGAAGCGGAAAGCCGGTTCAGGAAGGCTCAGGCCCGACGGGCTTCCGAGCGTGAGCGGCACGGCCTCGCGCTGGCCCTAGACGCCGCGCTCACCGAGGCGATGCGAGCCGCCTTCGCCGCGCAGCGGGCGGAGATCGGCCCACTGGGTTACGACGACCGCATCTACCGGCGCAAGGCGATGGCCACGCCCCGCGTGCATGCGCTCACGGCCGAAGCTGAGCACCTGCTCACGCTGCGGGAAACCCACCGTCTCAACGACATCCCGGAAGTACCGTTCGAGTACAGCCCGCTAGCATCCCCCGTGGTTGGCTCCTAGCCCGTTACCGGTGCGCTGACCACGGCTGGCACAGCCACCAGGTCTCCGCGCCACCACGCCCGATCGCCGGGCACCGCTGTCTTTGCTGGCCCCAGGCGCCGTGCATCCCGGTACACCGGATCCACCGCCAAGCCCGGATCCACCACGGAAATGGCGGGGACGCGGCCGGGAACGGGACGGGTGGGGCAGACGGGATGGGTGGGCAGAGGGGCGGGGCGATGGCGATCGCCGGTCTGGCACTCGGAGCCGGCTGGCGGGATTCGCCGGCGTCTGACGTGAACCGTCCGGCGGGGCTCAACGTCTCCACATGTAGGGGGCAATGAACTGCAGTTGATCTCTCATAGTGCGTTTTTCCCTAGCAATCGACGGTACGCAGTTGAGCGTGTCGCTTGCGGCGTACTATGAAAAGCGGGACAGTTGGTCTAGGCCAATTTTCGGAGACGCGGGCCTAGTAAGCGTGTAGTCACAAAAAGTAGTCAGATAGTGTCAGGCGAAAACTAGCGGGAAGCTACAGATGGCCAGCGAAAAAATGATCAGCTCAGGCCGTATCCGTGACCGCGTGAGCTGGCACACACTGGCATCGACGGCGCAGACGAACGAAGAAATCAATTATGAGTACGCACGATGAAACTGCCAGGAGACACTGATATGTGCCCGCACTCACCGCCTTGTCCGGCGCCGTCGGCGCCGGATCGTGAAGCGGCGCATACCGTTGTCAGCCACCCGGAGCAAGGCTGGAGCCTGCTCTGCAATGGCGTGGTGATCTTCGAAGACACCGGGGAGCTTCTCCCGGACGGTGCGGCCATCGCGCCCCACCGACCCACCGACCTCGCGGCCTTCGACCGTCCGATCGGTGTGGTCGTACAGCTCAGCGAGCAGGCCCCGGCGGCTTAATCCGCCCACGGCAGGCTCCCATGGGGTCGAGACCGGACGCTTAGTACAGCAACCCCTTTCTCACCGCCGTCCCGGCCTCTAGCCTCGGGATAACCCGTCAGAGCACAGTCGGCAGCCACTCCGTGACGACGCTGATGACGTCCGCGCGATGACCCTTCAGCGCATGCGTCTCGCGCGGGATGATGACCACCCGATCCGCGTCGGCGCGACCCGGGATCCCGAATGGGTCACGCTCACCGTTCACCACCAGCACGGCGGCACCGCCCACGCGCGCCGCGTGCAGTTCCGCTACTCGGGTCGCACCCAGCCCGGCGGAGGCGCGGGCCGACCAGCGCTGCGGCGGGCGGAGGGGAAAGGCCAGCGCAATCACGGCACGAGCACTCACATCGGCGGCGGTGCGGCAGGCCACCCGGGCGCCATTGCTCCGGCCGCCCTGCACGAGCGGGAGGCCGGGGGCCAGCTGACGCAGCGCGGTCACGATCTCCACCCAGGCGGCATCCTGCCGGACGGCAGAGCCGGGCGCGCGGGCTCCCCTGACCCGGTACGGCTGGGTAACCCGCGCCACCATCCCGCCGAGGCGCAGCGCGGCGTCCCGCACGGCCAGCAGGTCGAGTGCCTCGACGCTGCCGCCCGCGCCATGGGTGAGCACGAGCAGGAACCGCGCCGCGGCCCCGTCTCCGTCAAGCTCGGCCCGCGCGGCTCCGCTCTCGGTGATGATCTCCACCGCGCCCATTTTCCTCGCCGGGCCAGGACGGTTGGGCCCGGGTAAACCTGGGCCCAGGTTTAGGCGCCAATGAGTTTCTTGAGGAACTGGCCGGTGTAGCTCTCCTCCACGGCGGCGATCTTCTCCGGTGGGCCCGAGGCGATCACGAGCCCGCCGCCGGCACCACCCTCAGGGCCCAGGTCGATAACCCAGTCCGCGGTCTTGATGACGTCCAGGTTGTGCTCGATCACGATCACCGTGTTGCCGGTTTCCACCAGCCTGGTCAGCACGACCAGCAGCTTGCGGATGTCCTCGAAGTGCAGGCCGGTCGTCGGCTCGTCGAGCACGTAGATGGTGCGGCCGGTGGCCCGGCGCTGCAGTTCCGAGGCGAGCTTGACCCGCTGGGCTTCGCCGCCGGACAAGGTCGGCGCGGGCTGCCCCAGGCGCACGTAGCCCAGGCCCACGTCAACCAGCGTCTTCAGGTGGCGGTGGATGGCGGGCACCGGCGCGAAGAAATCGGCCCCCTCCTCGATCGGCATGTCGAGGACCTCGGCGATCGTCTTGCCCTTGTAGTGCACTTGCAAGGTATCGGTGTTGTACCTGGCTCCGTGGCAGACCTCGCACGGCACGTAGACGTCGGGCAGGAACTGCATCTCGATCTTGATCGTGCCGTCGCCGGCGCAGGCCTCGCAGCGGCCGCCCTTGACGTTGAAGGAGAACCGGCCGGGCTGGTAGCCGCGGATCTTCGCCTCCGTGGTCTGCGCGAACAGCTTGCGCACGTGATCGAACACGCCGGTGTAGGTGGCCGGGTTGGACCGTGGCGTGCGCCCGATCGGACCTTGGTCAACATGAACGACCTTGTCCAGGTGCTGGATGCCGGTGATCCTGGTGTGCTTGCCGGGAACCGTTCGCGCGCCGTTGAGCTCACGCGCCAGCGCCTTGTAGAGGATGTCGTTGACGAGCGTCGACTTGCCCGAGCCCGAGACCCCGGTGACGGCCACCAGGCAGCCGAGCGGGAACGCAACGTCCACGCCCCGTAGGTTGTGCTCGATGGCGCCCTTGACCGCCACCTCACGGCTTCTGTCCCGCTTCCTGCGGTGGGCAGGCACCGGGATGGATTCCCGGCCCGATAGGTAGGCGCCGGTCAGCGACTCGGGGTTGGCCAGCAGCTCTTCGACCGTGCCAGACACGACGACGTTTCCGCCATGCTCCCCGGCTCGCGGCCCGATGTCGACCACCCAGTCGGCCGCCCTGATCGTGTCCTCGTCGTGCTCGACGACGATCAGCGTGTTGCCCAGATTGCGCAGCCGCAGCAGCGTCTCGAGCAGCCGGTGGTTGTCCCGCTGGTGCAGCCCGATCGACGGCTCGTCGAGCACGTAGAGCACCCCGACCAGGCCCGAGCCGATCTGGGTGGCGAGCCTGATCCGCTGCGCCTCTCCGCCGGCCAGCGTGGCCGACGCCCGGTCCAGGGTCAGGTAGTCAAGCCCGACATCGAGCAGGAAGCCCATCCTGGCGTTGACTTCCTTCACGATCCGCTGCGCGATCTGCTGATCCCGGTCGGAAAGCTCCAGGGTGAGCAGGAGCTTGGCCAGCTCCCCGATGGGCAGCGCGCAGAGCTCGGCGATGGACCTGCCGTCCACCCTGACCGCCAGCGAGACCGGCTTCAGCCGCGCGCCGTGACACGACGGGCACGGCACTTCGCGCATGTACCCGGCGAACTTCTCCCGGCTTGAGTCCGACTCCGCCTCGGAGTGCCGCCGCTCGACCCAGGGGATAACCCCCTCGAAGTTCGTGTAGTAGGAGCGCTGCCTGCCGTAACGGTTCTTATACCGCACATGCACCTGCAGGTCGTAGCCGCGCAGGAGGGCATTGCGGGCCTTGACGGGCAGCTTCGCCCACGGCGTGCCCATCCGGAACCCGAGCGTGTCCCCCAGGGCCTCGATCAGCCGGTCGAAGTAGTCACTGTTGTGACCGCTGCCCCACGGCGCCAGCGCCCCGTCGGCGAGGGACTTGGACTCATCAGGGACGATCAGCTCGGGATCAACCTCGAGCTTGGTGCCGAGCCCGGTGCAGTCAGGGCAGGCGCCCCAGGGCGAGTTGAACGAGAACGAGCGCGGCTCGAGCTCGTCGAAGGACAGGTCGTCGTACAGGCACGCCAGGTGCTCGGAGTACATCCGCTCCCGGTGCGGGTCGTTCTCCGGCAGGTCGATGAAGTCCAGCACGATGACCCCGGCGGACAGGCCAAGGGCGGTCTCCACCGAGTCGGTCAGCCTGCGTCGCGCGGTGTCCTTGACCGCGAGCCGGTCGACGATCACCTCGATGTCGTGCTTCTCGGACTTCTTCAGCGCGGGAAGCTGGCCGGACAGGACCTCGTCCAGCCGCACGATGGTGCCGTCCACCCGGGCCCGGGAGTAGCCCTTGGTCTGCAGCTCCCGCAGCAGCTCGCCGTACTCCCCCTTGCGGCCGCGGATCACCGGAGCCAGCACCTGGAACCTGGTGCCTTCCTCGAGCTCGAGCACCCGGTCCACGATCTGCTGCGGAGCCTGCCGGGCGATCGGCCGGCCGCAGATCGGACAGTGCGGCTTGCCGATCCTGGCGTACAGCAGCCGGAGGTAGTCGTACACCTCGGTGATGGTCCCGACGGTCGACCGCGGGTTCCGGCTGGCGGACTTCTGGTCGATCGAGACCGCGGGCGAAAGGCCGTCGATGAAGTCGACGTCCGGCTTGTCCATCTGGCCTAGGAACTGCCGCGCGTAGGCGGACAGTGATTCCACGTACCGGCGCTGGCCCTCGGCGAAGATGGTGTCGAAGGCCAGGCTTGACTTGCCCGAACCGGACAGCCCGGTGAACACGATCATGGCGTCCCGCGGCAGGTCGAGCGAGACGTCCTTCAGGTTGTGCTCGCGGGCGCCGCGAACGACAAGCCGGTCAGCCACTGCGCCTCTGCTCTCTTGGGGCTCTGGAAAATGGGTGGACGGGGTGGTTGGCGATGGTAGCCGGGGGGTCTGACATTTTCGGGAGGCCACCACCGCCCGGGGCCGCACCATCGCCACCCAGGAGCACCGGATCAGCCGTCGTTATGCCCGCCCCGTTCTGCTTCCACGATAGCGAAGGACGCCAAGAAGCGCCCGCAGGTCCACCGCTTCGGCCCGAGGCGGAGGCTAGAAACGTATGGATGTGGCACCCTACCCGAAAGAGTGTGCACGATGTCACACCCATACGTAGGAGATGTGGTAACTGAGTGCGGGCGGGGGGTAACGGGACTGGTGTGGCGCGGACGGGGGCGGGGCGGGCGGGGCGGACCGGGGCGGGGCGGACCGGGGCCGGGCGGGCGGGGTGGGCGGGTCAGAAGTCGGCGGTCGTGCCTGCGCCGAGGCGTTCGGCCTTGCGGTAGACGTAGCCGGCCGCGGCCAGGTCCTCGGCGGCCAGGCCGAGCGATTCGAACAGGGTGATCTCCTCGTCATCGGCGCGGCCCTGCGCCGTACCGGCCAGGAGTTCGCCGAGCTCGGCGCGGACCGGGTTGACCGCTCCTTCGGCCTGGGCGAGCAGGTAGTCCCCCGCCTCGTTACGTACCGACTCACGGCTATCGGCGAACAGGGCCGCCTCGGCCATGGTCGCGGTGTCGATCTCGCGGTCGCCGGGCAGGCACGCGCCCACCGCGTTCACGTGCGTGCCGGGGGACAGCCACGCGCGACGCAGCACCGGGCGGGGCGACGTGGTGGCGGTCACCACGATGCCCGCGCCCGCCACCGCCTCGGGCACCGCGCCGTAGGCGCTGACCGGCAGGCCCAGCTGGGCGGCCAGCTCGGCGGCCACCTCGCGGGCGCGGGCCAGGTCGCGACCGGCGAGGCGGATCCCGGTCAGCGGCCGGGTCGCGGCCACGGCGCGCGCGTGTGCCCGGCCCTGCACCCCGGTGCCGATGACCGCCAGCTCGGCGGCCTCCGGCCTGGCCAGCAGGCCGGTCGCGACGGCGGAGACCGCGGCGGTCCTGATCTCGGTGACCGCCGACGCGTTCACCAGGGCCAGCGGTTCGCCGGTGTCCGCCGCGAACAGCAGCACCCCGCCCTGGTGCGCGTCCTTGCCCAGGGCCGGATTGCCCGGTGAGATGCAGATCGCCTTCAGCCCGTAGAACCCGTATCCCGGGTCAGGGCCGTAGGCGGGCATCAGCGCCATGAAGCCGGCCGCGTCCCGCGGCCTGACGATGGTCCGCAGCGGCTGCTGCAGGCGGCCGGCCGCCAGCTCGGTCAGCGCCTCGCGCATCACGTCCGCGCATTCGCGGTAAGGCAGCAGCTCACGGACGTGATGGCCGGCCAGCACGAGAATCTTCACGCGGGTCTCCAGGGGGTCAGCGTTAACCACGGGGAGCAGGGCGCCGGCGCGGACGCTGGTACCAAGGACCGTTCGGTATAGGTTTTAGAGGTGACTTACTCGGGAGACGTAAGCGTCGGTGGTTCGCCCGACACTCGTGAGATAGATGGCCTGACGGTGACCAAGATAGCCGTGGGCCCCATGGACAACAATGCCTACCTGCTCCGCTGCACCAGCACCGGCCAGGCCGTCTTGATCGACGCGGCAAACGAGGCGAGCCGGCTGATCGAGCTGATCGGTGACACGCCGGTCGGCTGGATCGTGACGACCCACCAGCACGGCGATCACTGGCAGGCGCTGGCTGAGGTGCAGAAGTACACCGGCGCGGAGGTAGTGGCGCACCCGGCCGACGCGGACGGGCTGCCGGTCCCGGTCGGCCGCCTGGTCAGGCATGGTGACGTGCTGACCTTCGGTGACGCCACGGTGTCCTTCATCCACCTGCGCGGCCACACGCCAGGCAGCATCGCGGTCTGCTACGACGCGGACGGCCGGCTGCCCGGTGAGCCGCACGTGTTCACCGGGGACTCGCTGTTCCCCGGCGGCGTGGGCAAGACGAACTCGCCCGAGGACTTCGCGTCCCTGCTCACCGACGTGAGCGAGCGGCTGTTCGATCCGCTCCCCGATGCGACCTGGGTCTACCCGGGGCACGGCCAGGACACGACGCTAGGCACGGAGCGTCCCCATCTCGGCGAGTGGCGCGAACGCGGCTGGTAACCTCGGCCGCTGATCACCGGTCGCCGATCCGCCGCTTGGGCCGGTCCGGCCGGGGCGCCACGGGCAGGCTCAGATCGCTGGCGCGGGCCACCCCGGCCTGGAGGCGGCCGAGGACGATCGCCCAGGCCCCCTCCATGAATTCGGCCTGGGCGGCGGTATCGACCAGCTGGTGGACCTCGACGTGCGCGCCCTGGTCCCTGGGCGCGACCCGGAGGTACCCGGTCAGCTGGTCGCCGGGGACGGGCACGTTACCGTCGTCGAAGTCCCAGCACATGGCGATGAGCTCGGGCGGGCAGACGAGCTCATACCGGCCCTGCACGTTCGTCCCCCACTCCATCGTGCAGGCGAAACGCCCGTCTTCCAGGGTGACGGGCACGCCCAGCCAGCGGGAGTAGACAACGGGATCGGTAAAGGCAGCGAACGTCACCGCCTGGCTGGTGCTGACGTCAGTGCTGGCCACCACGACCGGCTTGGTGCGGACGCGGGAGGCAGCCCGTTCGGGGGCGTCGTCGGCGTTGGTCCATTTGGTGGGGCTGTGCAGGGCGGCGTGCAGGCCGCGGAGGGTTTCCGGGCAGGCGCGGTAGCGGCGCGAGGTGCCGACCGCGGTGCTCGCGGCCAGGCCAGCCTCACGCAGGACCGCCAGATGCTGGGAGATCGTCGGCTTGGTCACCGGGAAGGCGGCCGCGATGTCCCCCGCCGACAGCTCCTGGTCCCAGATCAAGGTGAGGATCTCGCGCCGGATAGGCGAGCTCAGCGCCGCCAGCACCTTCTGGATATCCCGCACCTTGCCTCCTGACGCCCCTCGCCCGCCGACATGCTGACTGGCTCCGAGGCCGTGCTTACCTTGGTGAAGCACCCGCTGGGCCCAGGGGACACCTGGCTCGGCGAAACGATCTTACCTAGCGAGACATCCGCCGGCCGCTGGGATCGCTGAAGGGGGCGGCGAGTTCATGACCCGGCTGCGATGCCCCGGGCATCGAAGGCCACCCTGATCCTGGTGATCTTGCCGTCCTCGACGTGCATCCAGTTCGCGACCGGGACCGGATCAGCCACGCTGGTGGCCAGGTCGAACCAGGTCAGGACGTCGGATCCGGCGACGAAGACCTTGCGGACCTCGATGCCGGTCATGATCCGCGACATGCCTTCAAGCCCCCGCTGACATCCGTCGGCCCCGGTAACCTGGCCGAGCGGTCCGGCGAAGTCCACCTCGTCGGCGAGCACCGAACGAAGCCGGGTGAAGTCACGGGCCTGCCAGGCCTCGAAGTAGGTAGCGGCTGCGGCTGTGGCCTCAGACATGGCACGGTCCTTTCCGTTGATTGCGTATCTTCAGCGTGCCTGAGCGCGAGCTAGAAGTCCAAGAGATGTTCATTCTCCGAACCGGAACCATTAGTTATAGAAGCTGGTCAATGGGGTGGAGGGTGGGAAGTCGTCACGCCTCGTTGTGACGCTAGTCCCCCAGGGTTCGCCGGTAGCGGACTTCGCGGACGCCGCCGAGACGTTCGAGCAGGTTGGTGGCGCCGTCCGGCGTGAATCCCGCCCGTTCGTAGAACCTGCGGGCCCGGCTGTTGTCCAGCAGCACCCACAGCACGATGACCTGATACGCAGCGCCGGCGACCCGGCCTAGGACCTGGTCCATGAGCGCCCGCCCGGTGCCGGTCGACCACCAGGCCGGGTGGACATACAGCGCGTAGAGTTCGGCGGTCTGGCCGTCCCGGCCCGCATCGGTCAGCGGATGCGGCCACGGCTCGGTCAGCACGTTTACCTCAGGCCCGTAGGAGGCGTAGCCGACGATGCCGGGCCTGGCCGGAACCCGTGCACCCGGCGCGTCCCGCTCCCCCGCCTCGGCGACAATGATCTTCTGCCACGGCCGGGTCCGGTACGTCTGGCGCACCCGCGCCCCGTCATCGGGTGCGGTGGCGCGATCGATGACCTCGCGGGCGATGATGCCCTCGTAGGCGGCGAACCAGCCTTCCCGCTGGACCGCCGCGATCTGCGCCGCGTCCGCGGCCGAACCCACTCGGATCACCACCACCCGGACACGCTAGCGAACCGGCGAACCCGCTAGCGAGTCCGCAGCGCACCGAATGAGGCCTTTGTCCGCATTGAAATTTACTCATTTAGTAACATCAGTGCAGGTTGGGGTGTAAACCATCTAGATAGCTGGTGCGTCTTCACTAACAGCATTAGCCGTCGCCAGGGTGGGCGATCTCCCCTGGTCGCCCAAGGGGGGAACCTTGCGCAAACACCTCATCGCACTAGCTACAGCGGGCGGGCTGGTGGCGCTCTGCACCACCGCCGTGCAGTCCGCGTCGGCCCAGGGAGTGGGCGGAGTATCGCCCCCGGCTGGGGTAGTTTCGTCCACACCGGTCACCGATACGCCGCACCTGAAGACCACGGACGACAATCCGACCCAGCAGATCCGCCAGATCGTGCAGTGCGGCAACACGATGTACGCCGTCGGCTCGTTCACCACGATCATCCGGGAGAGCAGTACCTACACCCGCTCCGACATCGTCAGCTTCAGCGCCACCGCGCCTTACGCGGTGAGTTCGCTGGCCCCGGCTGTCTCGGGCAGCGACATCAACTCGATCGCCTTCAACGGCAGCAACTGCGCAGACGCCTACATCGGCGGGGACTTCACCTCGGTCAACGGTACGAGCGTCAAGAACGTCGCCGAGATCAGCACGACCACGGGAAACGTGGTCACCACCTTCGGGCACAGCGCCGGCGGCTCGGTGCAGACGGTGCTTGGCGTCGCCGGGCACATTCTGGTCGGCGGCTACTTCACCTCCATCAACGGCAGCAGCGCCGACCCCTACTTTACGAGCCTGAACCCGACCACAGGCAGTGACGACGGGTTCCTGAGGCTGAACATCTCGGGGAACTACAACTTCCCCGGCGTGTCCAGCAACGCGACCAGGGTGTTCAACCAGGCTCTGTCTCACAGCGGCCAGCTCGACTTGGTCATGGGTGACTTCACCTCGGTGGGCGGGCTGGCGCGGCAGCAGATCTTCATGCTGAACCTGGCGACCACCCCGGCCACGGTAACCGGCTGGAGTTCGCCGCAGTGGGACGGCAGCCAGGGCGAGGCGACACCGTCCGATCCCACCAACGGGTATCCCTACGAGTGCGCCACGGTGGAGCCGTTCTACATCCAGGCTGCGGCCTGGTCCCCGACTGACTCGGAGATTTACATCGGCACCACGGGCTACCACCCGAACGGCTGGCCCACCGGGGAGACGCCGCGGAACGGGCTGTGCGACGTAGCGGCGGCGTTCCCGGCGACCCAGAGCGAGGTGCTGGACACCTGGATCAACTACACGGGCTGCGACTCGCTGTACGCGGCCGCCGCCGACGCCAACGCCGCATACTTCGGCGGGCATGAACGGTACTCGATGAACCCCAACGACTGCGACGCGCTGGGCCCGGGCGGATACAACGCACCTGGCATGGAGGGCCTGCAGCCGACCACAGGGGACTTGTTCGTAAACTCGGCGGGCAACGCCGGCTATTACAGCCGGGCGCGCGGCCTCGGCGCGGACGACATGCTGGCGACCAGCGCCGGCCTGTGGATCGCCAGCGACAACTTCGACGGCAGCCAGACGTGCGGCAGCGCGACGAATCTCGCGGGCATCTGCTTCCTGCCTTACACCTAGATCACCGGTCGCTGGCCGGTGCCTCAGGCTGAGGCACCGGCCAGCCTGGACACGCTAGCGAATCCGCAGCGCCAGGAAGAAATCCACCTGGTCAGCTAGCGATGACAGGTCGCGCCCGGTGAGCTCCTCGATCCGCCTGATCCGGTACCGCACGGTGTTGACGTGCACATACATCGCGGCGGCGCAGGCGTTCGGAGAACCAGAGCAGGCCAGGTATTCGCGCAGCGTGGGCACCAGCTCGGCCCGGTGCCGCTGGTCGTAGGCCAGCAGCGGGCCGATCATGCGCTGGCGGAAGGACCTCAGCACGCTGCCAGGGACGGTGGCGAGCAAGAGCTCGTGCGAGGCCACCTCGTCCGAGGTCACGATCGTGATGGCCGCCTCGGAGCGAAGCGCGGCGAGCCGCCGCGCGCTGCTCGCCTCGTGCAGCGCGCCGGTCAGCGCCACCACCCCGGTGGCGGGCGCGCTGACGCCGACGCTGAGCCTGACCCGGGAGCGATCAGCCGCCACGGCCGGCTGGGCCGCACGGAGCCGGGCCGCGAAGGCGTGGGCCGCTGAGCCATCGTCGCCGGCGGAGTCTGGTTCGGTTCCCGGCGGCAGCGGGACGACCATGATGATCTCTTCGCCAAGGGGTCCGACGAGCGTTCCCTCGGCCAGCGGCAAGGCCATTTCCTCGGCCAGCTCATAGCGCCAGCGATCGGCGTTCTGGCCGGCCACCCGGTCTGCCTCCGCGCACATCGCGGCGACGAGAAAGCGGCCGTCGGGAGGCAGCCCCACCGCTCGCATCAGGGAGGCGATCTCGACCGGAGCGGCTCCTTCCGCTCCCCCGGACGCGAGCATGGTGATGATCGCCTCGGCCAGCTTGCGGTCCCCGGTGCGGCTGGCATCGAGCCTGGCCCGCTCGAGGGCCACGTCCGCGGCGAGCTCGGCGACGGATTCACGCAGTTCGTGCGGCCAGTCCTGCTCTCGTCCCGCGCAGGCCAGGAACCAGCTGGTGATGTGCGGCTCGCCGCTCACGCCGAACAGCGAGTACCTCTCGGTGCCGCCGCCTGACCCGGTCACCTCGGCCACGGTAGGCAGCCGGTCCGCCTTGAGGAACTCGCACGCCAGCCCGAGCGCCACCGGTCCGGGCAAGGACGCCCCGGTGCCGCCCACCACCCGGCCCATCGGAGTCAGCAGCCAGCATTCGGCGCCGAGCTCGCGGACCATCAGGCGGAACATCGCATCCAGGCCCGCTCCCTGCGCTACCGCGGAGAGCAGCAGCCTGCGGCGCCCAAGCACCCGGGTCATGGCGGTCGCCCGGTCTCCGTTCAGCCGCCGTCCTACCTCGTCGGTGACCACGGCGAACGAGGTCTCGGGGGGCACCGCGAGCAGGGCGACGCCGTGCCGCCCGCACGCCTGGATCACCTCGGGCGGCACCTGGCCCAGCGCCTCACCGGCCCCGAGAACCGCGGTTCCCGCCTTGGCCAGGACGGTCACGAACCGGTCGGCGTCGCCGGGCTCGCGGCACCACATCATGCCGGTCAGGACCAGGTCCCCTGGGGTCAGGTACCGTCCGGGATCGGGCAGGTCGGTGGTGTATACGTGCTTGATCGCCCGGTCCAGGCCGGTGACGTCCGTCAGCAGCCGCAGACCGAGACCTGGCACGTCGAGCAGGTCCCGCACGCGCAAGGAATCACCTCCGGGTGATGAAACGTTCCCGCGCACCATAGCTGGCCATTGTTTAGCGAAAGCTACAAAACGACGTGCGTCACGTTACCCGTGTTCGTGGCCGGGCGGCTGCCGATGGTTCGGCCGGTCCTGATTGGATGCTCACATGGCCACCTCCAGCCCGCAGGCGTCCGCGCTGGCGGCCTTCGACGCGGCCGCCCCGGCGGCCGCTGAGCGGGATGTCCTTACCTGCTGTGCCAGCCGGGCCTTCGCCAGGGCGATCACCGCCGGGCGCCCCTACCGTGAGCCTGGTGCCCTCGACGCCGCCGTGGTCGCTGCGTTCACGGCTTTGAGCTGGGACGATATCCTTGAGGGCATGAGCGCGCACCCGCGGATCGGAGATCGGTCCGCCCAGGCCACCCGGGCCAGGTCGCGAGGCTGGTCGGCGGCCGAGCAGGGCTGGTCGGCGGCCGAGCAGTCAGGCGCCGCGGCGGCCGGTGAGGTGGTACGCCAGGGCCTGGCGGATGGCAATCTGGCCTACGAGGAACGCTTCGGACATGTCTTCCTGATCTGCGCCACCGGCTTGTCCGGGGCGGAGATGCTGACGCAACTGCGGGCCAGGCTTGCCCATGACGACAGTACGGAACGGACCGTGGTGCGTCGGGAACTGCTGAAGATAACGCAGCTGCGGATGGCGAAGCTGCTGAGCCGATGAGCCTGTCCACGCACGTGCTCGACGCGACGACCGGACGTCCCGCACCCGGCCTGGCGGTGCGGCTCGAGCGCGCCGGCGATGGCGGGTGGGCGGCGGCCGGAGCGGGGACGACCGGCCCCGACGGGCGGCTGCACCTGCCCGGCGAGGCGGGGGGCGCGACCGTGCCTGGGGTCTATCGCGTCACCTTCGACAGCGGAGGGTACTTCGGCGCGCGCGGAGCGGCCACGTTCTACCCGGAGGTCTCGATCACGTTCGAGGTGACCGAGCCGGGCGAGCATTACCACGTGCCGCTGCTGCTCAGCCCGTTCGCCTATTCCACCTACCGGGGGAGCTGAACCATGGCCATCGTGCTGGGCGCCAACCAGTACGGGAAAGCGGAGATACGCTTCCTGCATGTGCGCCGCGGCGGCGATCAGCAGGTCCCGCACGCCATCACGGACCTGAACGTCAGCGTCACGCTGGCTGGAGAGCTGGCCGCGACCCACCTGTCCGGCGACAACTCGGCGGTGCTGACGACCGACGCGCAGAAGAACACCGTGTACGCATTCGCCCAGGAATACGGCGTCGGCGCGATCGAGGACTTCGCGCTCCGGCTGGCCCGGCATTTCGTGGCGTCGCAGGCGGCGATCTCCTTCGCGCGGATCACCGTGGAGCAATACCCCTGGGAACGGCTTGACGGCCATTCCTTCGCCCGGTCTGGCCGGGAGATCAGGACCGCGATGGTCAGCCATGACGGCACGGGCTCCTGGGTGGTCAGCGGGCTGCGCGACCTGACCGTGCTCAAGTCGGCCGGGTCGGAGTTCTGGGGGTTCCCCCGCGATCGCTACACCACGCTGCCCGAGACCTCGGACCGGATCCTGGCGACCGCGGTGGAGGCACGGTGGCGACACGCCAGGCCCGAGGCCGCGGGAGGAGACCCCGGCTGGACGGAGTCCTACGCCGCGGCACGGGAGGCCCTGCTGGCGGCATTCGCCGACACGCACAGCTACTCCCTGCAGCAGACGCTGTACGCCATGGGCCAGCGGGTCCTGGCCGGCCGACCCGAGATCGCCGAGATCAGGCTGGCGCTGCCGAACAAGCACCACTTCGAAGTCGACATGTCGCCGTTCGGCCTGACGAACTCCGGCGAGGTGTTCTACGTGTCGGACCGCCCCTACGGGCTCATCGAGGGCACGATTACCCGCGACGACGCCCCGCCCGCCGGGAAAGCCTGGACGTGACCGCATGCCGCACATGTTCCTGAACGGAGGCGGGATGCGCGGCGGATCGCTGCATCACCTGCTGGCCGGAGCGCCCCTGGTCGCTGAGATGCGGACCGCGCCACGCTACCTGCTGTACTCCGCCGGAGACAGGTATCCGGCCCTGCAGCCGTGCCCGCCGGGGGCCGGCACTGGCGCCGCGATCGCCGGCGAGGTGTACGACCTGCCTCTGGACGTGCTGCGCGACCATCTTCTCCCGGCGGAGCCGCCCGAACTCGAACTCGGCGTGATCGAGCTCGCCGACGGCAGCGCCGCCCTCGGCATGCTGCTGCGCCGTCCCTGCCCCGTGATGGACGACCTGACCGACATCACCGCCTACGGCGGCTGGCGCACCTACCTCACCCGTCCCGGCAGACCCTGAATCCCCGCCCGCGCCCTGTCTGGCGGGGACGGCCGGTCAGCTGACGAAGATCATGCCCTGCGGCTCCAGGGTGGCACCGTGCGTCCGGATGCGGGTGATCTGGCCGGTGTACATGTTCAGCTGGCCCAGGTAGTTCGGCGGGTACCCGGGTCCTGGGCAGGTGGCGGGAGCGGCGTTCGCGTCGCACGGGGTCACCGCGACAAAAGCGGTGCCCGGCCAGAACGTGCCCGATACGGCGTCGATGGTGTCAGTGCTCGTGCTGGCGGCGAAGAACGTCCCGTGCCAGGATGTCGCCCAGGCGGTGTCGTCGACCGACTGCGACAGGGCCAGAACCGTCAGGTGCTGATACCAGGTGCCCGGGCCGTGCACGTAGATCTGCTCTTTGTCGCCCTGGCTGGTCAGCATGAAATCGCCTGCGTACATGGGCGCAGTCGCCGGCACGACCTCATTGGAGTCGGGATCGGTGAGGCCTAGCCTGACCGACTTGCCCACCTGCGGGCCGTTGCCGACGGTGGCCCAGGACTCGTCGTAGAACAACGCGTGGACGTACGCCACCTGGTTGTACGGGTCCAGGCTCACCGAGTACACGGCCGGGTAGGCGGGGTTCGGCGCCGCTGCCCCGGTGGTGCCGGGAGCCGAGGCGCTGATCAGCATCTGGCCGTCGTAGAAGGAGATGGCGTCGGTGCCGCCGTGGTGCGGCAGCGGCTGCTTGCTGTACTGGTAATGCGTCACCTGGCCGGTCCAGGAGTCGATGCTGTCGAGGCTGGAGTTCGCGTCCTCGTTGATGGTGGCGATGACCTGCCCGGTGGCCGGATTGGCGGTCAGGCCGTCGCACTTGCCCCGCAAGTCCCACTTGCGGATCACCTGGCCGCCCTGGGTGAACTCTACGATGGTGCTGTCACGGTTGCCGTCCGTGCTGGCCTGCCCCTGCGGGCCGACCCCGTTCTGGAATGTGGTGAACAGGTCGCCTCGGAAGATGGTGATGTCATCGGGCGAGCTCAGCCGTTCCCAGTGCCGCTTACTGGATCCGGCCTTGGTGTACCAGTGGCCCAGGCTCTGGCCAGACAAGATCTGGCGCACGTAGTAGCTGGGCGTGGTCGGCCTGGCGGTCCTGGCGCTGGCGGGCAAAGCGATGACCAACATGGCCAGCAGGGCCGCCATCACCGCGCCGAGCGCCGTTA
>JBEKKH010000070.1:0-29761 GCA_050010815.1 Streptosporangiaceae bacterium
GGCGTGCTGCTCGATAACGCGGCCATGAGCCTGGCCAAGACCGACCGGCTGATCGGGGCCCGCTACCTAGCCCTGGGCGGCCGGGATGACCTGACCGAGCGGGTGCTCGCCGAGTACGACCTGACCCGGCGGCTCGTCCTCACCATCACAGGTCACGAACGGCTGCTCGCCGACCGGCCGGTGCTTTCCCGCGCCGTCGCCCTCCGCGACCCCTACGTGGATGCCCTGTCCTACCTGCAGCTGCGCGCCCTCGGCGCCCTGCGCGAGCCGCGGCCAGACACCGAACGCGAACGCCTGGAACGTCTCCTCCTGCTCACCGTCAACGGCGTCGCAGCCGGCCTGCAAAACACCGGCTGACCGCCACGGGCTCAGCCGGCGATGCGGATGCGCAAGCGGCGGAAGCCCTTGCCCTTACTCTCGATCTTGACGACCTCGATCCGGCCGACCTGGCTGGTCGAGGCCACGTGCGTGCCGCCGTCCGCCTGCTGGTCCAGGCCCACGATGTCGACCACGCGGACGTCCTTAACCTCAGGCGGCACCAGGTTGGTCGCGGTGCGGATGATGTCGGGCAGGGCGAAGGCCTCATCCCGGGGCAGCACCCGCACGTCGATCCGCCGGCCCGCCGCCACCTCGGCGTTGCAGGCGGCCTCGACCGCCTCCCGGAATCCGGCCGGGACATCCGGCAGGTTGAAGTCCATCCGCGCGCTCAACGGCTCCATGTTGCCGCCGGTTACCAGCGCGCCGAAGTCGCGGAACACCACGCCGCACAGCACGTGCAGCCCGGAGTGGGTGCGCATCAACGCGGTCCTGCGCTCATCCTCCAGCGCCCCGCGGACCGATGTTCCCGGCGTCGGCAACGGGTCGCCGTCGGCCGGGACCAGGTACAGGTCGTCGCCCTTACGAGCATCCACGATCCGGGTCTGCACCCCGCCCCACAGCAGGACGCCATGGTCGGGCGGCTGGCCGCCGCCACCGGGGTAGAAGGCCGACCGGTCAAGGACGATTCCGTTGGCGTCGGCGGCGAGGACTTCGGCATCCCACTCGCGCAAGGTCTGGTCGTCCAGCTCCAGCCGGTGCGTGCGCCATTGCGTGTCTTCCATGGCGGGAAGCCTACCGACATCCCGCGCGGACGGGCGAACGTTCTACCCGCCGCGGCCGATCAGCTAGCCGCGGCGCATCAGCTAGCCTCTGCGTCCGCCTCCGCCGAAGCCACCGCCTCCGCCGCGGGCAAGGCCTCCGCCGCGGGCAAGGCCTCCGCCGCGGGCAAGGCCTCCGCCGCGGGCACCGCACCCACGGCCGGCCCGGGCGCCATCGCTGGGGTCCCGGCCACAGCCTGCCGGGACGGCGGTGCCTTCTTGCTGCACGCCAGCCCGAGCGCCAGGCAGGCGAACGGCACCGCGGAAAGCGCGTACCGATAGTCGAGCTCGTGCGCCGCGATCGGCAGCACCAGGTTCACCACCGCCACGCCCCAGGCCAGCGCGGCGAACTTCCCCCAGCCGCGGCGCCAGCGCGCGATCGCGAGCACAAGCCCGGCCACCATGACGGCGAAGAAGACCACGCCGGGGAACCAGACCGGTTCCTGGTACAGGAACATGAAGAACGCCCACGGCTGGACCACGTGCGTGTTGGAGCTTGTGCGCGAGTACCCGCGCTCGAACCGCTTCATGTACGGGGCGAGCGTGGTGATGTGCGGAGCCACGGTGAAGTGATCCGACAGGTAGGACTCGGACCGGTCGGTGGCGGCGAAGGTGAGGAATACGCCCTCGCCCACCGTCTTGAGGTAGTCAAGCGGCTGGGCCAGGATGGCGCGTTCGGCGAACTGCATGGCCAGCTTGTTGTTGTAGGCGTTGATGCCCGGGTGCGCGTCGCGCTCGTACCAGACGCCCGGCGCCCATAGGTACGCGGCGGGGGTGCGTTCGTTCAGCAGCGCGTCGATGGACCAGGCCGGGGCGGGTGTGGTCGGGTGGCCGGGCTGGGCGTTCGGGCACAGCGGGAGCAGGTCGGCCGGCGGCTTGATGACGGCGCAGTTGGCGAACGACATGGTCCGCGACCACAGGAACAGCCCGCTGCTGTTGGTGATGTTGAGCTGACCGTAGTCCGCGAAGAACCACAGGGCGTAGCCGGCCAGCGGGACCGCGAACGCGGCCAGGCACGCGATGATCACCTTCCAGCCGGCCCGCTGGATGAGCAGGAAAGCCAGGATGATGACGATGACCGGGGCGCCGTTGCCGCGGATGACCGAGGCCCAGGCGACGAGCAGTCCCACGATGACGGCCTGCCAGATGGCCGGCTTGGGCCGGACGAGCAGGATCGCGACGGCGATCATCAGCACCAGCGTGAACAAGGTGTCGGGCAGGATCGAGGATTCCAGCCAGATCTGCCGTGAGTCGAACAGGGTCGGCGCGGCGGCCAGCGTCGCCCCCCAGCCGGGCAGTCCCCGGGTCCGCAGCACCGCGTAGATGATCGCACCAACCGCGATCCCCATCAGGTGCTGCAGCGTGGTCACGAGCAGCAGGCTGTGGAAAGGCTCGAGCACCCGCAGCAGCATGGGATAGCCGGCCGGGCGCGTCTGGCCCAGGTTGAAGTGGGTGCCCTGCTGCAGATAGGAGAAGGAGTCCTGGATGAGCAGCGCGGGCTTGAACCCAAGTGCGGCGATGACTCGCGGGATCAGGGAAACGCACGCGGCGATGGTGAACAGCCGGTGGTGGCGCCACAGCGAGGCCGGCCTCAGGCCGGTCGCGGCGCGCCTGGCCGAGGCCGTCAGCGGGCCAGCGTCCCAGCTGATCTCCGGCGGCCAGAGCTGCCAGCGGCGCGGCTTGGGCGGCGCGCTGCCGCCGTCGGTGCCGCGGCGCGGGCTGGTTCGCAGACCGGTCAACGATTTCCCTCCTCCCGGCATCTGAACAATAGTGGGTGAACATGCGAGCCGAGGACCCTACACCAGATCAGCGCCTCCCGCTGGACGCGGCTGCGGTTGGCCGCGCCGTGGTCAGGCCGGGGGGCTTGTGGCGGGCCGTGGAGGTCACCGCGGTGACCGGCTCGACCAACGCCGACCTGCTGGCCCGGGCCGCCGCCGGTGCACCGGAGGGCCTGGTGCTCGCGGCCGAGGAGCAACGCGCGGGACGAGGCCGGATGGGCCGGGTCTGGGTGGCCCCGCCGCGGGCGGCGCTGACGTTCTCCCTGCTCGTCCGGCCGGACACCATTCCGCCCGCCCGCCGCGGCTGGCTTCCGCTGCTGGCCGGCGTGGCGGTCGCCTCGGCGGTACGCGCCGTGGCCAGCGTCGATGCCCGGCTGAAATGGCCGAACGATGTGCTGGCAGGTCCGGCCAAGCTCGGCGGCATCCTGGCCGAGGCGGCCGGCGACACCGTCGTCGTCGGCATCGGCCTCAACGTGTCCACCGAGCCCGCCGAGTTGCCCCCGCCCGGACCGAACCCCGGAGACCCGGGAGCCCCAGGAGCCCCGGGCAGCGCACTGGCCGCGACCTCCCTGCGCGCCCTGGCCTCCCCGGCCTCCCCGGCCGACAGTCCCTCCCCGGCCTCCCCGGCCGACGGGGCCTTCCTGGACCGGGAGGCGCTGCTCGCCGGGATCCTGGCCGCCTTCGAGCGCCGCTACCGGGCCTGGGTCCAGGCCGACGGTGACGCCGAACGATCCGGCCTGCGCGCGGAGTACACCGGCCTGTGCGCCACCCTGGGCCGCCGGGTCCGGGCCGAACTGCCCGGCGGTCAGCTGCTTTCCGGACTGGCGGTCGGCGTCGACCCGGACGGCAGGCTGCTCGTCCGGGTGTCGCCGGACTCGGCGGTCCCGGTGGCGGCCGGCGACGTCGTGCACCTGCGCTGACCGTCAGGCGCGAACGCCAGCGCCGCCGCCAGGCACGCGGCGGGCACGGCCGGCACCAGGTACCGCAGGTCGAAGTCCGCGATCATGGGCGGCACGACCAGGATCGCCGCCGCGAACGTCCACGCCAACCCGGCGCCCCCGGCGCGCCGCCGCACGATCATCGCGGCCAGGCCGCCGGCCAGGATCACCCCAAGCAGCGTCCCCCGCAGGTAGCCGTACCGCTGGTAGCTCACAAGCCAGGCGGCGAACGGCTGGACCGCCCGCGTCGGGGCGGGGCGGCCGCCGTTGTAGGCGGCCTGATCGCTGGCCACCGTGCCTCCGCCGAGCGCGCCCATGCGGGCAGGCACCCAGGCCGTGGTGGCGTCGGCGAACTGGTACCTGTCCACGATGCCGGCGTCCGGATGGACCGGCCGGTCCCAGTAGAAACTCAGCGCCACGTCGTGCCCGACCGCGGTCAGGTACCCGCCCGGCTGCGCCGCGATGGCGCGCAGCGCGAAGTTCTGCGCCAGCGCGTTGGTCTGCGCCGAGAACCGCCCGCCGGGCAGCCGCAGCAGCGGCGAGTTGCCGTCCCAGATGTACAGCGAGGCCGCGATCCGCGTCCCGGCGGGCGGGCACAGCACCCGCTCGTCGGCCGGCGGCTTGATCACCGCGCAGTTCGCGAACGACATCGTCCGCGACCACAGGTACACGCCCGCGCTGCGGGTCAGGCCGAACTGATGCTCGTGCACGTCGAACCAGGCGGCGTAGCCGGCCACCGGGACGGCTCCGGCCAAGATCGCGGCGGCGACGGCCAGCGGGCCCGCCCGCCGGATCACCAGCGCGATCACCAGCACCGCGAGCAGCGCCAGCCCGACCGGCCAGATGATCGCCGTGACCCCGAGCACGAAGGCGGCGGCCCCGATGCGGGCGGGCCGCCGTTCACCCGGCGTGCGCAGCAGCAGGTACAGGGCGACAAACATCAACAGGCCGAACGGAACGTCCGGTACCGCGTCCGATTCAAGCTGGAGCTCGTAGGCGTCGAAGAACACCGGCACGGCGGCGAGCGTCGCGGCCCAGCCCGGCAGCCCGTAGCGGCGGCCCAGCGAATAAATGAGTACCCCGATGGCCAGTCCCATGACGTGCTGGACGGCGGCCACCGCGGCGAAGCTGTGCAACGGCCGCAGCAGCCACAGAAAGAAGCCGTAACCGCCGACCCGGCTCGGATCCGGGATCAGGTGCAGCCCGGTGGCCAGGTAGGACGCGGAGTCCCCGCCGAACCACATGATCGGCCGGAAGGCCAGCATGACCAGCACCCGAACCACGACGGCCGCGGCCAGGGCCAACCCGAACACCCAGTGCCGCCGCACCGCGGTGCCCGCCGCCCCAAGCCAGTCCATCCGCCGAATTGTGTCACGAGATTTCTCCCGACAGGATGAGCGGTATGGCGAACGATACCTCGCTGGGCGGCGACGAGCAGCCGGTGCTGCTGCTGCATCCACATTGGAAGACGCTGATTCCGCCGTTGCTGCTCGCGGTCGTCGTGGTCGTAGCGGCGCTGGTGGCGGAGGTGCTGATCCCGGCGGGTGCGGCGGCGGCGGCCGAGCGGCTGGCGGTCGCGGCGGTCGCCATCCTGGCCCTGATGCTGTGGCTGATGGTGCCAGTGCTGCGCTGGCGGACGACGACCTACGAGCTGACCACCCGGCGGCTGAAGGTGCGCGGCGGCGTGGTGACCAGGCACGGCCGGGACATCCCGCTGGCCAGGATCAACGACGTGTCGTTTTCCAAGGGACTGCTCGACCGGCTGCTTGGCAGCGGGCGGCTGGTGGTCGAGTCGGCCGGCGAGCACGGCCAGATCGTGCTGACCGATATCCCGCGGGTGGAGTTCACCCAGGCCACCCTGTTCCGCCTGGTCGAGGACGAGCAGCGCCGACTGGACCGGAACGAGCGCAACCAGCCCTAACCTCCCGAACCACTGCACCGCACAGCAGCGCGGCGACGATCCCGTCGCTGCCGCCCGTGGTCCTGGTGCGACGAGACAGTAAAACCGTGGCTGCAGTGGGCGGGAGACTGTGGTGGATCCGGGCTCGGCGGTGGATCGGGTGCACTGGGATACACCGGATCCACCACGTAGCCCGGATCCACCGCGGAAATGCCGGCAGGGCGATGGCCGGGATGTGGCGGACGGGACAGATGCGGTGAGTGGGGTGGCAGGGGTCGCGGCCGGGCTGACCGGGCCGCCGGGACACGCTGACCCTGGACGCACACCGGACTTGAACGTAACGCGACAGCCTTCCCGCGACCGATCAGGTGGACATGTTCCCCGGCCGCCGCGGGGCGGGACGGATCTTCCGCACCCAAATTCAGGCCTCCGGCTCGATCCCCCAGGTCTGCGCGCTGTTCGGGCCGTCGGCGGCCGGCGGCGCGTACATCCCGGCGTTCTGCGATTTCACCGTGATGGTGGAGGGCAACGCGTCGATGTACCTGGGCAGCCCGCGGATGGTCGAGATGGTGGTCAGCGAGAAGACCACCCTGGAGGAGCTGGGCGGCGCCCGGCTGCACTGCACGGTGTCCGGCAGTGGTCACTCCCTCGCGCCGACCGAGCAGGACGCGCTGGATGCGGTCCGGAGCTACCTGTCGTACCTGCCGCAGAACTGGACCCAGCCGCCCTCCGGCGGCCGACCCGAGGCCGCCGAAGCCGATCGACCTGCGGGCGCTGGTTCCGGTCAGCGAGCGGCAGGCGTTCGACATGCGCCGCTACGTGCGCGGTCTGGTCGATGAGGACTCGTGGTTCGAGATCCACGCGCTGTGGGCCCGGGAGGTGGTCACCGGGTTCGCCCGGCTGGGCGGCCAGGTGATCGGGGTCATCGCGAACAACCCGATGTTCAAGGGCGGCGTGCTGTTCGTCGACTCCGCGGATAAGGCGGCCCGTTTCATCCAGATCTGTGACGCGTTCGGGATCCCGGTGCTGTTCCTGGCGGACGTGCCCGGCTTCATGGTCGGCACCGCCGTGGAACGGCAGGGGATCATCAGGCACGGCGCCAAGATGATCGCCGCGATGTCCGACGCCACCGTGCCGAAGATCTGCGTGGTGGTCCGCAAGGCCTACGGCGCGGGCCTGTACGCGATGGCGGGCCCGGGCTTCGAGCCGGACGCGACGCTGGCCCTGCCGACCGCCAAGATCGCCGTGATGGGCGCCGAGGCCGCGGTGAACGCGGTCTACGCGGGCAAGCTCGAGCAGATCACGGACGCCCAGGCCAGGACCGCCGAGACCGAGCGGCTGCGCCGGGACTACGAGCAGGACATCGACATCCTCCGGCTCGCCGCCGAACTGGTGGTGGACGACATCGTCGAGCCAGAAGACCTGCGCGCCGAACTGGAGCGCCGCTTCGCCGCCGCCCGCGCCAAGGACCGCACACCCCCCCGCCGCCGCCACGGCATCAGTCCCGCCTGACGCGCCCGTGATCACGAAGACTTCACAGTCTGCGGAGACTGGGGGGTTCAAGGGGTCGTCGCAACACTGCTGGTGGATGAACCCTTCCGTGGCCACCATATCCGGCGGGCCGCGGTGGCGGGTGCCGTGCGCTGGCCGGGGGCAGGCCCTTGGGCCTGGCCCTTGGCTTCCTGCCGCCCAGGGGCCGCAGAGGCTCCGGGGTCAGGGCCGGCCGCAGGCCGTCGCCGCAGGCGATGCGGAGCAGCCTTGAGGCCGGAGGGGCGGCCCCGTACGCTGCGCGGCACCCGTCCGGTGATGAGCGGCGGCGTCAGCCGCCTCCTTGCGCCCTGGCCTGTCCCCCGGGAGGGGCGGTCAGGCGGCAGCGGCCAGGAAGCCGTCCAGCGCCTGCGCCGGGGTCTTCCAGTCCAGGGTCTTGCGGGGCCGGGAGTTCAGCTGGGCCGCGACCGCGGCCAGGTCCTCCCGGCTATGCACCGACAGGTCCGTGCTCTTAGGGAAGTACTGGCGCAGCAGCCCGTTGGTGTTCTCATTCGTACCGCGCTGCCAGGGAGAATGCGGCTCGCAGAAGTAGATGTCCAGGTCCGCGGCCAGGCTGATCTGGGCGTGACCGGTCATCTCCTGGCCCTGATCCCAGGTCAGCGACCGGCGGATAGCATCAGGCAGCCCGCCCATCGTCTCCGTCATCGCCGCCGCCACCTTCTCCGGCGCGTACCCCTGCGGCAGGTGCAGCAGCAGCACGAACCGGGACGACCGCTCCACCAGCGTGCCGATCGCCGACTGATGGGCCTTGCCGATGATCAGGTCGCCTTCCCAGTGCCCGGGCACCGCCCGGTCCTCGACCTCAGCGGGCCGCTCGCTGATCATCACCATCCCGGGAATCCGGCCGCGCCGCTCCCCGGCCTTACGCCGCGGCTTGCGCAGCGCCCGCCCGGTCCGCAGGCACACCGCCAGCTCCCGCCGCAGCGCACCCCGGCCCTGCACGTAAACCGACTGGTAGATCGTCTCGTGCGACACCCGCATCTCCCGGTCCCCGGGGAACTCCCGCTCCAGCATCACCGAGATCTGCTCCGGCGACCACTTCTCCTCCAGCCTGGCCTGAACCCAGTCCCGCAGCACCGCATTCCCGGCCAGCTTCGCCGTCTTCGGCCGGGCCGCCCGCCACTGCGCCTGCCCCTGCGCCGCCAGCGCCCGGTACGACCGCCGGCCCCGGCTATTACGGCGCACCTCCCGGCTCACCGTCGACGGCGACCGCCCCAGCCGGGCCGCGATCACCCGCAGCGACTCATCCGCCGCCAGCCCGACCGCGATCTCCTCCCGCTCAGCCACCGACAGATACCGCCCGCCCGCCCGCCGCGGCCCGTTCGACTTCACCCCGCCCGCCTGCTTAAACCACTCGAAAGCCTTCACCGGGCCCACCCCCGCAGCCCGCCCCGCCTCCGCAACACCCAACCCCAACCGGACACCCTCCCAGAACTGTGCCTGCAACGCCCTCGGCGCCGCCGGACGGCCATTCTTCATCGCCGCAACCTCCATAATCAGGTGTTGCGACCACCACTTGAAACCGCCACTGTCAACTCTTCGCGATCATGGAAACCCCGGGCAGCTTTACCGCGGCTTTACTATTAGGTATGACCCGCGTGCTGCTCGCCGAGGATGACACGTCGATCTCAGAGCCGCTGTCCCGGGCGCTGCGTCGTGAAGGGTACGACGTGGACGTGACCACGGACGGCCCGACGACACTGGACCGGGCCCTGAACGACGGCGTCGACCTGATCCTGCTCGACATCGGCCTGCCCGAACTCGACGGGCTCGAGGTGTGCCGCCGGGTCAGGGCCGGCGGGTACGCCGTGCCGGTGCTCATCCTCACCGCCCGGGCCGACGAGGTGGACACGGTGGTGGGCCTGGACGCGGGGGCCGATGACTACGTCACCAAGCCGTTCCGGCTGGCCGAGCTGCTCGCCCGGGTCCGGGCCCTGCTCCGCCGGGGAACGGCGGAGGGCTCGGCCGCGCTGGGCGTGCGGATCGACACCGACGCTCGCCGGGCCTGGCACGGAGACGCCGAGCTCGACCTCACCACCAAGGAGTTCGACCTGCTCTGGATCCTGCTGCGGGACGCGGGCAAGGTGGTCACCCGCGAGCAGATCATGCGCGAGGTCTGGGATGCGAAGTGGTGGACCTCCACCAAGACGCTCGACATGCATATCTCCTGGCTGCGCCGCAAGCTCGGCGACCACGCGCACAGCCCCAGGTACATCACCACCGTCCGCGGCGTGGGGTTCCGCTTTGAACGCGGCGACTGACGGCCCGGCGCGACCAGCAGCGGGCCCAGCGGCGCGACCCCCGGCGCGACCCCCGGCGCGACCAGCAGCGGGCCCAGCGGCGCGACCCCCGGCGCGACCAGCGGCGCGACCAGCGGCGCGACCAGTCGTGGGACCAGTCGCGGGGTGAGGCGTGCGCAAGAAACTCTGGTTCTCGCACCTGGCCGTGGCGTTCGGCGTCGTTCTGCTCGTGGGCGGCCCCGCGCTGGTGATCGCGGCCGGCCGGGGGACCGGCGCGCTGACGGTGCTCGTCATCATCGCGGTCGCGGTGACCGTGCTGGCCGCCTGGCTGACCGGCCTGCTCGCGGCCCGGCTGGCCCGGCCGACCGAAGAGCTCGCCGAGGCGGCCAGCCGGGTCGGCGCCGGCGACCCGCGCCCGCTCGGCCGCCGGTACGGGGTCGCCGACCTCGATCAGGTGGCCGACGGGCTTGACCGTTCGGCGCGCAGGCTCAGCAGCCTGCTCGCGGCGGACCGGGAGCTCGCGGTGGACGCCTCGCATCAGCTGCGCACTCCGCTGACCGCGCTGTCGATGCGGCTGGAAGAGATGATGGCCGCAGCCGACGATCCGGACGTGGTCCGGGAGGAGGGTAGCGCGGCCCTGACCCAGGCCGAACGGCTAGCGGATGTGGTGACCCAGCTGCTCAGCCCGGCCCGCCGCGCCGCCGCGGCCTCGGCCGCGCTGACCGGCATCGACGAGATCGTCCGGCAGCAGGTCATCGAGTGGGAACCCGCGTTCCGCCGGGCGCGGCGCAAGCTCGTGGTGATCGGCGTGCGCGGCCTGCAGGCTCACGTCACCCCCGGCGGGCTGGCCCAGGTCCTGGCGACGCTGCTGGACAACGCGCTGATGCACGGCGGCGGGACGGTGACCCTGCAGACGTCACAAAGTGCCCGTTCGGTCGTGATCGAAGTAAGAGACGAGGGCAAGGGCGTCCCGCCCGAGCTGGTCTCCCGGATCTTCGAGCGGAGCGTGAGCGGCCGGCCCGAGGGCACCGGGCTGGGGCTGGCCCTGGCCCGGACGATGGCCGCCGCCGACGGCGGGCGGGTGGTACTGGTCAAGGCCAAGCCCGCCACGTTCGCGGTGTTCCTGCCCCGGCATCCGCTGAGCCCAGGCAGCCAGCCGGTGCGCGGCCCCGCCTAAGCGGCCCCGCGCAGCGCCCCGCCTAAGCGGCCCCTATCAGGGGTGCAGGTGCTGCGGGCCGGTCTGGTCGAGCGACGGATCGAGCCGCTCCCACGACGGCGACTGCGACGGCCCGGCGTCCGCCGGGACCGAAGCGGATCCGGCCAGCGCGGCGCCGGTCTCGCTCGTCTCGTTCGGGTCGACGAAGCCGGAAACAGCGGCTTCGGTGGCCGCCACGGCCGCCCCGGGCACTCCGGCCAGGAACACCCACTTCTTGTAGGTGAAGTACCGGAAGATCGTCCCGAGCCCGGTGCCGACCACGCTGGCCGCGTTGTACGCCAGCGCGCTCTTGGCGCCCAGCCCGTAGGTGGTGATCGCGATCACCACCTCGGCGATGGCCAGGCCGACTACGTTCAGCGCGACGAACAGCGCTCCCTCGCGCATCAGCGCCTGGTTGACCCGGTGCCTGAAGGTCCAGAACCGGCTGCCCAGGTAGGTGACCACCATCGCCGCGAGGATGGACAGCCCCTTGGCCACCAGCGGCCCGACGCCCAGCGACCCGTGCAGGTAGGCGGCGCCGCCGAGGTCGATGATCGCGCCGATCAGTCCCACCACGCCGAACCTGGCCAGCTCAGGGATCAGTTCGGTCACTCGCTGACGGAGGCTCACCGGCCTGGGCATTCGCGACGGTCCTTTCGACGACGGCAGGCGACCCGCCGCAAAACCCCGGGACAGGCCACCACGAGACCCGCATACTTTACCGGCCCGCGTTAAGTGCCGCCGTAATCTTCCCTGAGGATTCCCTCTCAAACACGCCGGCTTCAGGCGGCGAGCGTCTGCTCCCGCCCGGTCTTGGCGATGGCGTGCCAGCCCAGGTAGACCACGGCGGTGATGAGGAAGCCGGCCTCGAAGGTCAGGTCTCCGGCCGACGGGACATGCGTGGGCACCACCCCGACGTATTTGGTCTGGTTGGAGAACAGCCAGATCGAGATGCCCATCCCGACCAGCATGGCCACCGGCCCGGCCCAGTTGGTGCGCCGGGTGGCGAACAGCAGCGTCTCGTCCGGGTTCCGCCGCAGCAGCAGGTCGCAGAAGTAGACGGCCAGCCAGGGCGCGATCCAGTACGCGATGATCAGCAGGAAGTTCTGGTAGTCGGCGCCCGCGTTGGGCAGCGCGCTCCAGGCCAGGAAGAACCCGATCGCGCCGAACCCGAGCGCGACGATGGCCCGGCGGGCCGACAGCGGCAGCTTGATGCCGATCGCGGTGAACGACAGCGCGCCCGAGTAGATGTTGAGCACGTTGGCCGAGACGGCGCCGAGCGCGATCGCGATCAGCGTGAAGTCGCCCAGAACCTTGGGCAGCAGGCTGGTCATCCCGCCAGGACCGGCGAGCGCGTTGTCCGCGCTGACCGAGGTGGCGACCGCCGCGCCGACGATCTCGAGCACGGCGCAGGACACGAACAGCCCGGCCCCTGACCACCAGGCGATCGCGGCCTTGCTCGCGTCCGGCTTGAAGTAGCGGGTGTAGTCAGAGGCGTACGGGTTCCAGCCGACCGCGTAACCGAACGAGGCTCCGAAGGTCAGCAGGAACGCACCGGGGATCGTGTGGTGCGTGGCGCCCGGGTGCGCCTTGCTCAGGATGACCCCGGCCGCGATCAGGAAGATGACGGTGAGGATCGGGAAGGCGTACCGCTCGAAGACGTGCACCAGGTTGTAGCCGAAGAACGCCACCACCACCTGCACCGCCACGATGATGAGCAGGCACAGCACCTCATGCCAGTGGGTCAGCACGTTCAGCGCCAGGGCGCCGCTGACGCTGTTCACCGCGAACCAGCCGATGCCGGCCGTGACCGCGTTCAGCCCGGCGGGCAACGCGTTGCCCCAGTAGCCGAACCCCAGCCGGCTCAGCACCATCTGCGGCACCCCGTACTTCGGGCCGCGCAGCGACAAGATCCCCTGGGTGATGCCGCCGATGGCGCTGCCGGCCACGAGGGCCAGCGCCGCCTCCCAGAAGCCAAGTCCGAACCCGGCCACCGCGAGCACACCCACGAAGATGGTGGCGAACTCCATGTTGGGCGAGGTCCAGGTCCAGAACAGCTGCAGCGGGCGGCCGTGCCGCTCGTTCAGCGGGATGAACTCGGCGCCACCGGGCTCGACGGAGATGACCGACGTGCCGTAACTGCCTTCGCGGATGAGGATGCCCGTCGCGGCGCCAGTCTCGCCGGCCTGCGGGGCATCTTGGTCGCGTGTCGCCATCAGCGTGCTCCTTCGGCGGACTGGCCTGATCAGCCCGTTGTTTGGCGTGATCATAAATCGTCCCACTCGTCCGGATGTATCACCAAAGTTAACTTTGATGTCCACCGCGTTCCGAGCTTAAGACCATGAGGCCGAACGGACTTCGGTGCGTCCCCCCCGCCAGCTGCGTGTCCGCTGCTCACCTGACCCGCGGCTCACGTAAGGTACGGTGCGTGACCGATTCCCCGGACAAGCCGGCGCCGGACATGCCCGCCCTGGATATGCCCGCCCCGGACAAGCCGGCTCCGGGGCGTTCCCTCACCCCCGGCTCTCCCGTGGTCGGCATGGTGGGCGCCGGCCAGCTCGCCCGGATGACCGCCCCGGCCGCCATCGGCCTGGGCATCGGATTGTCCATCCTGGCTGACTCGCCCGATGACAGCGCCGCCCAGGTCTGGGCCGGGACCCGGCTGGGAGATTACCGCTCCCTGGCCGACCTGCGTGCGTTCGCGGTCGGCTGCGACGTGCTCACCTTCGATCATGAGCACGTGCCAGGTGATCACCTGGCCGCGCTCGAGCAGGCCGGGGTGAAGGTCAGGCCGGGCCCGGCCGCCCTGGCGCTGACCCAGGACAAGCTGGCCATGCGCGAGCGGCTGACCGGTATGGGCATCGGCTGCCCGCGGTTCGCGCCGGTCGCGGAGCTGGCCGGCGTCGAGGAATTCGCCGGGGGCGCCTGGCCGGTGGTGCTGAAGGCGGTCAGCGGCGGCTACGACGGCAAGGGCGTGTGGGTGTGCGAGTCCGCGGCGCAGGCCGCGACGGTCCTGGAGCGCGGCGCGGGCCTGGCCTTCCTGGTGGAGGAGTATGTCCCGTTCGCCCGTGAGCTCGCGGTGCTGGCGGCCTGCTCGCCGCACCGGCAGGGCGCGGTGTACCCGGTGGTGCAGACGGTCCAGCGTGACGGCATCTGCCGGGAGGTGATCGCGCCCGCGCCCGGGCTGGCGCCTGACCAGGCGGCGTGCGCCCAGGAGCTGGCGCTGCGGATCGCGGCCGAGCTCGGCGTGACCGGCCTGCTGGCCGTCGAGCTGTTCGAGACCCCGGCCGGCCTGCTGGTGAACGAGCTGGCCATGCGCCCGCACAACTGCGGGCACTGGACCATCGAGGGGGCGCGGACCTCGCAGTTCGAGCAGCACCTGCGGGCCGTGCTCGACCTGCCGCTCGGTTCGCCCGGGCTGGCCGCGCCGGCCACCGTGATGGCCAACGTGCTGGGCGGCGACGACGGGGACATCTACGACCGCTACATTCACGTGATGGCCGCCGATCCCGTCGTCAAGGTGCACATGTACGGCAAGGCGGTCCGTCCCGGCCGCAAGATCGGCCACGTCACCGTGACCGGTGACCGCGAGCACCGCGATCCCGCCGAACTGGCCGACCGCGCCCGCCGCGCCGCCAGCTACCTCCGCTGGGGCAAAGAGGACGGCTCATGAGCCAGGCCCCCGGCCCTCCCCTCGTGAGTGTCGTAATGGGCAGCGACTCGGACTGGCCGGTGATGCAGGCCGCGGCGCAGGCGCTGGCGGAGTTCGGCGTGCCGTACGAGGCCGACGTGGTGTCCGCGCACCGGATGCCGCGCGACATGATCGAGTACGGCTCGTCGGCGGAAAGCCGCGGGCTGCGGGTGATCATCGCCGGGGCCGGCGGCGCCGCGCACCTGCCCGGCATGCTGGCCTCGGTCACGCCGCTGCCGGTGATCGGGGTGCCCGTCCCGCTGAAGAACCTCGGTGGCCTGGACTCGCTGCTCTCGATCGTGCAGATGCCGGCCGGCATCCCGGTGGCGACCGTCGCGGTCGGCGGCGCCCGCAACGCGGGCCTGCTGGCCGTCCGCATTCTCGGTGCCGCCGACGGGCCGCAAGGCCAGGCGCTCCGCGCCAAGCTGCGTTTGTTCGCCGAAGGCCTGGCCGACCAGGCCCGGGCCAAGGGAGCCGCTCTCCGGGAGACTGACGTCTCCTGAATCCCATCGCCCCAGTTGCGGTTTCTGGGGTTTTTTCGGGTCTTTTCGGGGTCTTTCGGGTTCCGGCCTCTGGACGAAAAGGTAGTTCCGCGTCACGGTGGGTATGAAGTGGGCGGGATTTCCCGAGGGCAAAGGCGTCGGAGATGGACGGCAGAACGCGGCCGTGAGCATCGGCGAGGTACTGGCCGAGGCGCGGCACCGGCGGGGTTGGACCGTTGCCGAAGTGAGCCACTACACCCGCATCAGGGAGCCGGTCATCCGGGCGCTCGAGCGCGATGACTACATACTCTCGGGCGGCGACTTCGGGGCCAGGGACCAGATTGGCATTCTCGCGACCGCGCTGGGGGTGGATGCGCGCCCGCTGATCGCCGCGTTCGACGCGAGCCTGCCGTCCCCGGCCGACCTCGACGGCACCGAGGCCGTCCGGTCCACCATCCCGTTCCGGATCAAGCGGATTCGCCGGCGGCGGCGACGGCGTCTCGGGTGGCTGCCGGTCCTCACGGTGCTGGTCCTGGCGGCCATCGGCGGCGCCGCCTATTACGTGGTGGCCGGCCGGCCGGGTGCGGCCGCCCGGCCGGCGCCGGCCGCGGCCAGCGACCCCGGCACGCCCCTGGTCCCGGCGCGGGCGCTGGCGTTCGGCCCCGGGGGGCCGGACGGCGGCGACAACCCGCAGCAAGCCGTGCTTGCCATCGACCACGACCCGGCCACGGCCTGGACCACCGGCTGGTACGGCACGCCGCGCTTCCCGGACGTCCAGCAGGGCACCGGCCTGCTCCTGGACATGGGCCGTGTGGTCACGCTGACCGGCGCGGAAGTCACCCTCGGCCCGGTGCCAGGCGCCAGCTTCCAGCTGCGGGCCGGCGACACGCCGTCGCTGGCGGATCTGCCCGAGGTGGCGGTCGCGACGGATGCGAGGGGTCCGCTGGGCGTGCGGCTCACCACCGCGGTGCGGGCCCGCTACGTGCTGATCTGGTTCACCGCGCTGCCGCCCGTCGGCTCCGGCACCTACCAGGCCAGCGTCTACAACGTGACCTTGCTCGGCGCGTCAAAACCCCGTTAGCAGGGAAGCATTCCTGCATGTCATCGAGCCAGTCTTCGAGCCCAAGCGCACGCACCGTTGGCTGACGAGCAGGACGCAGCAGCCCAGTCCGCCCGCGCCGCGGCCCAGGCGGCGGCGGCCTTCCAGCCGCCCCTGCCCGGCCGCCAGCGCGAGCGCCGCCGGGTCAAGGGGACCGCCGCGCTGGCCCTGCTGGTACTGGCCGTGCTCGGGTTCGCCGGCTACGAGTTCGCCGCCAACGCGGGCCACGCCCGGCGTCCCGCCGCGGTCGCGCACCCGGGGGGCCGGGCCGGCACGGTCCCGGTGCGCACCCCCAGCCCCGGCGCGGCCAGCACGCCTCCGGTGTCCCCCTCTCCCGTCGCGTCCGCCAGCCCGTCCCCGCAGGTACTCGCCCCGGCCAGCGTGGCCGCGTTCGGTCCGGCCGGCCTCGCCGACGGGGAGAATCCGCACTACGCCACGCAGGCGGTGTCCGGCCATCCCGCCACCCCCTGGTACAGCTACGTGGCCGCCAGCCCGAGCGTGCCCGGCCCGGGCACCGGCCTGCTGCTCGATATGGGCCGGACGGTCACGATCACCTCGGTCCGGGTGTCCATGGTCGGCAAGGACGGCGCTGCCTTGCAGTTGCGGGCGGGCAGGAAACCCCAGCTGTCCTGGCTGCCCCAGGTGGCCAGCGTGTCCGGGGCCGGCGACTCGGTGCGGCTGGCGCCCCGCGCCCCGGTGTCCGTCCGCTACGTCCTGATCTGGTTCACCCAGCTGCCCCCCGACCTGGCCGGCACCTACCAGGTCGCCGTCTACCAGGTGACCGCGCAAGGCCAGCCCTAGGATGTACCACGTATAAGTGGTACCTTTCTTGCATGGTGGATTACCGCGTCATCGACCGGATCAACGAGCTGCTCGACAGCACCGACGACCAGACCGTCAACACCTCGATGCGGATCCCGGGCGCTCTCCGGGATGCCGCCGCGCTGGCGGTCACCGAACTCGACCTGGCCCCGTCGACCACCATCCTGACGGCGAATGCCCTGCGGATGGCGTTGGAGGCGGCGGTGGTCCGGGCAGTGCTCGACCGTCACTACGAGGAGTATCCGGACGCGCGCCCGACCCTGGCCGAGCTGGCCATCGTGGCGGCCGAGCTGGACGGCCATCCGCTCGCCAGCTCACCTGAGCTCGTCGAGGCGGCGGCGGCCGAGCTACAGGCCAGGCATCCCGCGGCCAGGCCGGAGGATGTGCTGCTCTGGGCCGAGGCTCGGACCAGCGCCCCGGCATGAGCCAGGTCATCCTGCTGGACAACGAGGCGGTCCACGCTCTCGCCGACCCCGCCCACCGGAGGCATCGTCGTGTCATCGGCTATACCGAGATGGCGAACCGGCGCAATATGCGTGCTGTCGAGGTCAATGTCGCGGTGCCGACCGCCGTCCGGGTGGAGGCCGGCTGGGACCGCGCGGACCCAGCTTGGTCGTTCATCAACCGGCTGCGGGTCGCCGACATCCCACTCGATGCGGGCCACGCCGACGCCGCGGCCGCCGTCCGGACCAGGACCCGCGTTTCCGTCGCCGATGCCCACCTCGGCGCGGCCATCCTGGGCGTGGACCAGGTCACCGTGCTCACCAGTGATCCCGGCGACATGCGCCTGGTGGCCGACGGCAAGCCCGTCGACGTCGTCGCCCTGTAGATCTTCGCGCCCGGGCACCCGAGAGGCTGGGGGTGCGTCGGCTTACGATTGAGGCATGAGTTTTGATTGTCCCGTCTTCGCCCTGTCCGAGGAACAAGGCGCACTGCGCGAGGCCGTGCGGGCCCTGGCCGATGACAAGATCGCGCCGCGGGCCGCCGAGGTCGACCGCACGTCGGAGTTCCCCTGGGACGTATACGAGGCCTTGACCAAGGCGGACTTGCACGCCATCCACATCCCGGAGGCGTATGGCGGGGCCGGCGCCGACGCGATCTCGGTCGCCATCGTGATCGAGGAGGTCGCCCGGGCGTGCGCGTCATCCTCGCTGATCCCCGCGGTGAACAAGCTCGGCACGGCGCCGTTGCTGCTCGCGGCGTCCGAGGAGGTCAAGTCCAGGTACCTGGCGCCGGTCGCCCGCGGCGAGGCGATGTTCTCCTACGCCCTGTCCGAGCCGGAAGCCGGCTCGGACGCGGCGGCGATGCGGACCAAGGCCGTGCGCTCGGACGCGGGCTACGTACTGAACGGCGTCAAGCGCTGGATCACCAACGCCGGGGTATCGAAGTACTACACGGTGATGGCGGTCACCGATCCCGCCGCGGGCGCCAACGGGATCTCGGCGTTCGTGCTCGAGGACGGGGACGAGGGTTTCTCGTACGGGGCGCCGGAGCACAAGCTCGGCATCAAGGGCTCGCCGACCAGGGAGCTGTACTTCGACAACTGCGAGATCCCGGCTGACCGGCTGGTCGGCACCGAGGGCGAAGGCTTCAAGATCGCGCTGCGCACGCTGGACCACACCCGGATTACGATCGCCGCCCAAGCCCTGGGCATCGCTCAGGGAGCGCTCGACTACGCGCTCGGCTACGTCCGCGAGCGCAAGCAGTTCGGCAAGCCGATCGCGGAGTTCCAGGGTCTGCAGTTCATGATCGCCGACATGGCGATGAAGCTGGAGGCGGCCCGCCAGCTCACCTACGCGGCGGCGGCCCGGTCGGACCGGGCCATGGCCGGCGAGCGGGTGGCCGACCTGACGTTCATGTCCTCGGCCTGCAAGTGCCTGGCCTCCGACGTGGCCATGCAGGTCACCACCGACGCCGTCCAGCTCCTCGGCGGCTACGGCTACGTAAACGACTACCCGGTCGAGCGCATGATGCGCGATGCCAAGATCACCCAGATCTACGAGGGCACCAACCAGATCCAGCGCATGGTGATGGCGCGGCAGCTCCTGAAGGGCTAATTCAACGCCACTGACCTGCGGTTTTGTGTGTTGAGTGCATGGAGAACGGCGTGTGCTGAATTGGTGCTGATACCCCGCGCGGGTTCCGGCGCGCTGGCGGGCGATCAGGAGGCGGGAAGACGGTGTCAACGGCCAGACGGGGCCAGGGTTCGTGTCTTCCGGCGCCCGGCAGGACGGCTTGGAGGAAGGGGAAGCACCGATTACCGGAGCGACCGTAGATGCGTTTGTCCCATTAGTCTCGTCGGGGGTTTCCACTTGAGCGGAGCAGACGAGCAAACACCGCAAAATGTTGCGGCCATGGCAGTAGGCCGCACCAAGACCTTGTGGTTACTCCGGTTAAATGGATACCTCGGAGTCTCGTTACGCGGGTGCGGACTCCTCGCCTGACTGGCGTATTCGTGTAAGGCCGGTCAGCTGGTTCTTGGCCGTTCTGCTCGCGCCAGGGGCGGGTGCCCCGGGCCTGGTACACGCAGCGGCATGACACAGTATTCGGCACCCACAGGACCGGGCTCGGCGTCCGGGCCACCGCAGCGGCCAGCCGTCCTGCACGGCACACCGCGCCAGCCGCAGCCGCCCGGTCTCGGCCAGCGGGGCATTACGGCTGGGCATTGAGAGCCAGTTGGTGATCAGTCATCAGGTAAGAGCGCCGCGGTCGCCGACGCCTATAGGGGAGATGACGTCCACATTGGATCGGTAACGACTGATTCAGTGGTGACCTACAGACGGTGACGAATGAATAGTTCCGGTGCTCAGCGAGCCGCCTCTGCAACCGCCAACAGCCACGGTCCTGCCAACCGGTGGGCGGTCTTGGCGCTGCTGGGTGTGGCGCAGCTGATGGTCGTGCTCGACGTGACGATCGTGAACATCGCGCTGCCGTCGGCGCAGAGGGCTCTGCAGTTCTCAACCGGCGACCGGCAGTGGATCATCACGGCCTATGCGCTTACCTTTGGCAGCTTGCTGCTGCTCGGCGGCAAGCTAGGTGACCTGTTCGGCCGCAAGTGGACGTTGGTCGCCGGACTGCTCGGGTTCGCGGGCGCGTCGGCTATCGGCGGGCTGGCGCCGTCGTTCGGCGTGCTGGTGGCAGCCCGGGCATTGCAGGGATCGTTCGGAGCGCTGCTGGCCCCGTCAGCGCTGTCGCTGCTGACCATTACCTTCCAGGATTCACCTGACCGGCCGAAGGCCTTCGGCATCTTCAGTGCGATCGCCGCCAGCGGAACCTCGGTCGGGCTGCTGCTGGGCGGCCTGCTGACGGAGACCCTCTCGTGGCGCTGGTGCCTGTATGTCAACTTGCTGTTCGCCATTCCCGCGGCCATCGTGGCGCTGCGCCTGGTGAACGGGGCCGGTGCCCAGCGCCCGCGGCCGCGCATCGATGCCGCCGGAGTCGGCCTGGCCTCCGCCGGGTTCTTCTGCCTGGTCTACGGTTTCTCCAACGCCGAGAGCCAGGCCTGGTCGGCCGGGATAACCATCGCCGCCCTGACGGCAAGCGCCGTGCTGCTGGCCTGTTTCGTGGCCGCCGAGCACCGCATCAGGCACCCGCTGCTGCCGCTGCATATCGTCGCTGACCGCTCCCGTGGTGGCGCTTACGCGTCGATGGCCGTTGTCGGCGCCGCGCTGTTCTCGGTGTTCTTGTTCATGACGTTCTACATGCAGCAGATCCTGGGGTTCTCGCCCCTGAAAACGGGCCTCGGGTTCCTGCCGCTGACCGGTGCCGTCATCATCACCGCGCCCTTGGTTCAGACCAAGATCCTGCCCCGTCTCGGTCCCCGGGCCGTCATCGTGACTGGCATGATCCTGGGCATCATCGCCATGATCATCTTCACCCGGCTGACGCCCGGCGGGTCCTACGCCAGCCAGGTGCTACCCGGGCTCATTCCCGCCGGGACCGGAGCAGCCTGCGTCTTCTCCGCTTCGTTCGCCACCGGCACGCTCGGCGTCGATCGCAATGACGCCGGCGTCGCCTCGGCAATGGTCAACACCGCCCAGCAGATCGGCGGCTCCATCGGCACCGCTCTTCTCAGCACCATCTTCGCCGGCGCCGTCTCCGGCTACCTCGCCAGCCATGCCCGCACGCCGAGCCTGCTCAGCGACGCATCTGTGCACGGCTACGCCGTCGGCTTCACCGCCGGGGCGGTGATCTTCGCTGCCGGCCTCGTGCTTGCCCTGGTCCTGCTCCCGTCCCGGCGCACGATGCGAGCCCGGGCCGCCGTTGCCGGGAGCGCCACTCCTGTATCTGCCGCCTCTGAAGCCGTCGACGCCGCCTCCTGAAATCGTTCCGCAGCGCCCGCCATCGGCTAACTACGGAATGCCAGCCGGAGCCTACTGAAACGGATGACACAACGCAACGGACAATGCAGGGCCGGCGGCGACACGCAACCCGGCGCCATATGCCGCTGACCTGCGCAGACACCGCCGAGTCGCATCGCTGCACAGACGCTGTCCGCCATGTGTCCGTGAATGCCAGCACCCTCGCGGATCCATGCACGGACAAGCGCGGACACAGTCCGAAGAGCCTGCTGACCTGCGCAAACCAGCGCTTCCTGGGGGCTGGACCCGGCCCGGACCTCCGATGGTATCCGGCCGGGGGGGACGCGCTTGGGAAGGAACGGCATCTGCCCGTCGGTGATGGTTGAATTCCTGCAACTGGTCTGGGTCCGATCGGCTCGCCGCCAGGTGATCAGTGGCCGGGGCGAACCTGGCGCAGCGCGCTGAGGGTGATGCCGCGCCGCCGCCGGACCAGGGCGCGCAGCGTGCTGGTGTTCTGGTAGCCGACCGCCGCGGCGATGGCGTCGACCGTCTGGTTGGTCGTACGCAGCAGGAAAGTCGCCTCGTCCAGGCGGATCTCATGGACGAAGTCGGTCGGCGACATGCCCAGCACGGCCGCGGTGGTGCGCTGCAGGGTGCGTTCACTGACGCCGATCGCGGCCGCCGCACGGCTGACCTGCAACGGCTCGGCGACGTGGCCGCGGACCCAGCGCTCGAATGCGGTCATCGTCGGGTCGGTGGCGGCCAGGTGCGACGGGACAGCGAAGATGGCCTGGGACGGGTGATCGCCGATCACCAGGTACCGGGCGACCATGTCGGCCAGCGCGGGGCTCTCCTGAGCCACGATCGACAGCGCCAGGTCTATGTGCGCGAACGCGGCGCCCGCGGTGGTGACCCGCCCGTCGCGGGTGAGCGTCCGGCTCTCGTCAAGCCGCACAGCGGTGTAGCGGCGGCGGAATGCCGGACCCAGCCACCAGCTGGTGGTGGCCAGCAGGCCATCGAGCACGCCGGCCTCGGCCAGGAAGAATGTCCCGGTGCACGCCGCCGCGAGGGCGCTGCCGGCCGCGTGCAGGGCTGTGACGTGGGCCAGTACGGGATGGTTCCGCACGATGTCCACGAGCTGCCGTGACGACTTGAGGCCGCAACCGACCGCCGGAATGACCACCAGATCGGGGACGATGCCCAGCTCCGTCAGCGGCGCGGTGGCCAGGCGCAGCCCGTGCCCGGTGCGCACCGAGGCTTCGGTGCCGGCCACCGTGACGTCGAACGGGGGTACGGAAGTGGCCACGTCCTCGCGCAGGGCGTTCGCGGTGGCCAGCACGTCCAGGACGGCACTCAGCCCCGAGTCGAACAGGTCCGGCACGGCGAGCACGGTGATCTGCATGTCGGAAACGGTACCATTCTCGGCGGATCCGCCACTGCCGCAGCTCCGGTCTCCGGACTAGCGTTGATCGCGAACCCAGCGAAAGGATCGTTCATGAGCGTCGACCGAGGACTACTCGTTATCCTTGAGGCCCAGCCGGGCAAGGAAGACGAGCTCGCCGCCTTCCTGACCCAGGCCCAGCCGCTGGCTGCGGCCGAGCCCGGCACGGTCACCTGGTACGCCTTCAAGCTCACCGATACCACCTTCGGCATTTTCGACACCTTCAGCGACGAGGGCGGGCGGCAGGCGCACCTGAACGGCCCGGTCGCCGCCGCGCTCGGCCAGGCCGGTCCAGGCCTGCTGGCCAAGGACCCGGACATCCAGAAGACCGACATCCTCGCCGCGACGTGAACCGCGCGATCTGAGCGCTATTCCTGAGCGCGCCGGCGGCCGGCCTACCAGTCCTCCTGGACGCCGGCCTGGCCGGTTTCCACACCGAAGCTGCGGCCGCTCCCGCAGGCTCCGCTTGAGTTCGGCGAAGCCGGGGAAACTGGCCAGGCCCAGCACGTTGTCCCACAACGGGACGGCCTCGGCCGCACTAGGCAGGCGGCTGATCACGGGGCCGAAGAACGCAACTCCAGCCGGTGGCTGGAACTGGATGATCGGTGTCCCGACGTCCTTACCCGTCAAGGCGAGCGCTTCGTCTGTCTCCTGGCGGATTTCAGGCTAATCGGAATCGGCGGCTGTGTCGAAGATCCGCGCGCCCAAAGCCGCGTACAGCGCCCAGACCGCGGCGCGACCGTGCCCGGCCCGAGTGCGGGCGGCCACGCAGCAGCTTCAGCCCGGCGGTGTGGCCGGCCTCGTAGCCGGGCGGGAAATGGCTGTCGTGGTCCACCGCCGCGTTGATCATCCGCAGCGACACGAACCGGCAGTCCACGGTGTAGCCGCGCTGCGCCTGTACCATCCGGACCCACACTTGCTGGTCATCCACGCGAACGGGCACACCGGATCGAAGTAGAAGTGAATATCCCTGTCGCTCATATACCGATGCTCCCGGATCCGGGTCGCACTGCGATCGTGGTGTTCACTTGAAGAAGTGGGTGTTGGCCCGCGGCAGCCGGAGACCGTCGACGTCGATGTCGATCTTCTCGTTGTAAAAGGCGACCAGGCCGGCGATCGGCAGCAGCTGGCGGGTCGGGTAGTCATAGGCCCAGGCGAGATCCTGGTCGCCGTCGCGCAGCGTGTCACCGGTGAGCACCGACCAGTAGCCGCTGGTGACGCCCTTGTACGGCAGGCTGTCTGGGTGCCGGTGGGCACCAGATGGTTGAAGGCGACATCGGTGCGGTCGAAGTAGTAGCGGGTCGGCAGGCCGGTCTCGAACATCAGCACCGGCGTGCTCGTCTCGGCCAGCGTCACGCCCTCGAGAGAGGCCCGGACGTGCCGGTGCGAGCGGAGCGCGTCGACGCGGACATACGGGTTGCGGGGGTGGACGAAAACCTGCTCGTCCTCCTCATACCACGCATCGAGCGCGTCCCAGTCGAAGCGGGCCGTGCCTGCCACCCCGTCGACCGCGTCGTCGCCGAAGACCCGCACGGCGCCCGGCCGGTCCAGGCTGCCCGCGCGCAGGCCGTGGCGGCGTGCCGTGCCCTGGCGGAGCCGCTGCTCGTGGTGTTCGTCGACGAGGAAGCGCGGGTCGATGTCCTCGGCCGGGATGTAGTACTGCGGGTAGTACGCCCATTCCCACACGTACCGCGCCCGGGTGGTGTCGAAAATCTGCACCGGCCTCACCGGTCGCTGGACTCCGTTGCGCCGCTGGAACCGCTACCCGAATCGGTCGATCTTGAGCAGTACCGTGTCCAAAGACACCCTCGCGTCAGCGGCATGATCAACGAATACCGCATGGTCGCATGACGTGGACGAGGTTCTCGGCACCCACAGGACAGTGGACAGGGCGATGTTGCAGTACGGGCACCAGGCACCCCGATCTTGCCCGTCGCAGCGTCCAGCGTGGCGGCAGCCGTGTACAGGTCGAGCAGCTCAGTGTCGGGCAGAGGGGCCCGGCAGCGGTAGGCCGACCGGCAAGCCGCCTGGCTGCCAGCTCGGCCCGCTCGCGGCTGAACGCGCTGCTGAGCTCGTCTGGCGCGGCCGCCATCGTGGCGCGCAGCTCCGCTACTCGGTCGGCGATAGTCGACGGACTGATCATCCCGGGCTCCGTTTCGCTAGTTGCCGGCGCTGCCGGGGACATCGCGGCCGACACCCCTACACGGCGAGCGTCGGTTCAGCCGACGCGTTATCTGCGCGCCTGGACATGGCCGGTCACGCGGGGTTCGGCCGGGCTGCCAGGAGCAGTCCTTGGTAGTCCTCGGCGCATGCGCCGCAGCTGAGCAGGTGCGCGGCGACACCGGGGTACCGGCGGGCCGCCTCGGTACCGGATTCGTCGGCCAGGACGAGCTCGACATAGATGTGCAAGACGCGCAGCGCCTGATCGCAGCCCACATCGCGCGGATCGGTCTGCAAGAACCGGTCTAGCTCATCCCAGCCCGTCATGATCGCTTCGTACCCTGGTCGCTCAGACCGGCCTCCTCGGCGGAGGCGGTTAGATGCCCTCTAGCAGCCAGCGCGGCCCGCAACTTACGCCGCGCGTCGAACATCGTCTTGTAGATCGCGTTGCGACTCGAACCCAGCTGCACCACCAGCGCGTCGAGCGGGACGCCGTTGACCACGATGGCGATGAACACCCGCCGTTGCCGTTCGGTCAGCTCCTCCTCGACAGCACGGCGCACCGCGGTGACCAGCTCGCGCTGCTCGGCGTGGTCGGCGGGGCTGGTCCCGAAGCGGTCGGGCAACCGGTCCCAGTCCGCGGCGTCGAGGGCAACGGAAGGACGCTGCCAGAAATGCCGGCCGAGCTTGCTGGATACCTCCAGGATCACGAATTTGTATGCCCAGGTCGTGAACCGGCTTTCCCCGCGGAACTGGGCGAGTTTGGTCGTGATAGCGAGCAAGGCATCGTCGGCCGACTGGAGGGCCAGGTCGCCCAGTTCCGGGCCGGTGATCGGGTGCCGTCCCGCGCGGCGGGCCAGCTCAGCACGCGCGGCGCGCAGCAGCAGGCCGTGCAGCCGCGCCAGTGCCTGCTCACGGGTCGCGCCCGTGCCGCCGAGCGCCGACAGCCACTGCGCCGTCTCATCATCGGGCCCGCCGAGGCAGTCGCCCGGACCAGCAGCGAGGCCGCCAGCCGCGTCGGTGTCATCAGCGTCCATCAGTGGCACGCCTACCGATCCTACAACCCCGCGGCTCCAGTACCCGCTGCGGGCAGGCAAGCACTCGCAGCGCGCAGTATCGCATTGGCCGGGCGCATCTCGGCGTTCTCCCGTACCCCTTACCCGCTGCACCCACTCGGGCGAGGCTGCCTTCTTGGAAGCGATGGGGTAAGACCGCGGCCGCGGTCTGCCGCTAACTGTGCGGACGGATTCACGCGACGACATCCCTAAGGAGGCAACTCATGCCCCTGCTGCACCCGGGCGACAGGTTTCCCGAACTGACCCTCACCGTTCCCGGCGGGCAGGCCATCAAGGTTCCCGGCTCGTTCGCCGGCGAGTTCGGGGTCGTGCTGTTCAACCGCGGAGCGTGGTGCCCCTATTGCACCGCCCAGCTGCGCGCGTTCCAGCGGGCCAGCGATTCCCTGGCCCAGGCCGGCGTCCGGGTGGCCGCGCTCTGGGTCGACGATGAGGAAACCACGGCAGAGTTCACCGCAAAGCACGGCCTCACCTTCCCGCTGGGCCACAGCGCCGACGCCCGCGCGGTCGCCGGACTGACCGGCGCGTTCGTCAATGAAGACCCGCTGTACCTGCAGTCCACCGGCTTCGTGCTGGACCCGCAGGGCAAGGTGATCGTGAGCGTGTACTCCAGCGGCGCCATCGGCCGCCTGGTGCCCGAGGACGTCACCGGCCTGGTCCGGTACCTGCGCCAGCACGCCGCCGCTTCGGAATGAGAGCCAGGGAATCAAACGCCATGAACAACGCGGACATCAACTTCTACTTCGATCCGCTGTGCCCGTTCGCCTGGATGACGAGCAAATGGGTCCGGCAGGTCACCGCGCAGCGCGACTACACCGTGGACTGGCGGTTCATCTCGCTGCGCATGATCAACGCCGACGTGGACTACGACAGTCACTTCCCCGCTGACTACGAGGCCGGCCACACCGCCGGGCTGCGGCTGCTGCGGGTGGCCGCCCGTGCCCGCGCCGAGCACGGCCGCCAGGCGGTGGGCCCCCTGTACGAGGCGATCGGCACGCAGGCGTTCGACTCCGACGCCGCCACCACCCTCGGAGCCGAAGAGCGAGGCAGCCGGGAGTTCGTCGAGCCGCTGCTCGAGCGGGCCGGCCTGCCCGCTGGGCTCGCCGGCGCCCTCGATGACGCCAGCTGGGACGGCGAACTGCGGGCGGAAACCGACGAAGCGCTCGCGCTGACCGGCAAGGACGTCGGCACCCCGATCATCCACTTCGGGCCGCCGAGGGGAACCGCGTTTTTCGGGCCGGTCATCAGCCGGCTGCCCAGTGACGAGGAGGCGATCCGGCTGTGGGACCACGTTCTCGGGCTCGCCTCCTTCCCCGGCTTCGCCGAGCTCAAGCGCAGCCTGCGAGAACGACCCCAGCTCCGCAGCTTCGGCGTTAACCCCGGCGAGACCGGCAGCCAGGAGGACTGGCACGGCGGAAGCCGACGTCTCAAGAAATAGGACCGGGAACACCCGCCGCTGCCGGAAGGCCCCGCTTGTATCCGCGATCGCTGAGCCGGCGAACGAGCTGATCCCGCTGGTCCCGCAGCCGCCTGCTCCTCGCGATCGGCGGCTAGCAAGACTCCATCACCCTGATCGGCGAGCCGACCGCACGCCAAGCGCCTGCTAAAGCGCACACTTCAAAAAACCAAGGAGAGCAGTGACCATGAGCAGCGACCTGACAGGAACTGTCGCCCTGATCACCGGAGCCACCAGCGGTATCGGCAAGGCCACCGCCTTCGCCTTGGCCGGCCGGGGCGCTCACGTGCTGGTGGGCGGCCGTAACGCGGCGCGCGGGGAGGCGGTCGTGACGTCGCTGCGCGCCAGCGGCGCAAAAGCAGACTTCATCGGCGTGGACCTGGGCAGCTCGGAGTCAGCCCGCGACCTGGCCCGCCGGGCCGCCGAGCTAGGCCACGGGCACGTCGACATCCTGGTCAACAATGCGGCGATCTTCCCCATGGGCCCAACGGCGTCCATGGCCGAGGACGATATCGACGCGGTGTTCGCGGTCAACGTCAAGGTGCCGTTCGTGCTGGTAGGCGAGCTGGCCCCGGCGATGGCGAGCCGGGGTAAGGGCGCGATCGTCAACGTCGGCACGATGGCCGCCGAGTTCGGCATGCCGGGCATGTCGCTTTACGGGGCCATCATCGCTGAGTGATGATTCCAGTTGTCTACCTGCTCGTGCGTTGTCTGCTCGGCTGTCTGATGGTGCTGACCCGGCACCAGGTGTCCAAGGACGCCGAGCTCTTGATACTGCGGCACGAGAACGCGGTGTTGCGCCGTCAGGTCGGCCGGGTCCGTTACGAGCCGGGTGATCGGCTGTAGCTGGCGGCACTGTCGCGATTGGTTCCCCGCCGCCGGTGGGGTGAGGTGTTCATGGTAACCCCGGCGACCCTGCTGCCTGGCACCGGCGGCTGGCCGCACGCAAGTGGGACTACACCAGCCACCGGGCGTCCCGGACGGCCGTATACGGCAGCCGCGATCCGCAAGCTCGTCATCCGCATGGCGACGGAGAACCCCGATACCCGGCGGCCCGAACCGATCAACCTCGCCGAGCACCGGATCCGCCGCAAGCAGGTCCTCGGCGGACTCACCCACGAGTACTACGTCGCCGCCTGACTGCCCGCAGGTCACCACCCCGAATCGTATTTTCGAGTCCCACAGGCCTGACCCTGGCCGCTGGCGACCGGGTCGCCTGCTCGCCCCCGCGCCGGACGCAGACGGCAACGGCGGGGCGGCGCAGCCGCCCCGCCGTGATCCCGGCCCGCCGCCATGCGGCCAGCTCTGACCGCCGCAATCCGGCCCGCGGCAGGCGCGGCTAGCCGCTACGTCTCGCCGCCCGGAGCGAAGCCAGCGTCCCTGCAGTCCCGGACCGCGCGGCCCTGGCTGGCAGCCGGCGCAGATCAGACGTAGCTCGCCGGGTCCTGAGCGTCGGCCCGCTCTCACCCTGCGCCGCTGGGCGGGGAGGCAGCAGCGTCGCGCCAGAGGCTGTGTGTGCCTAGCCGGCATATACCCCTGCCTGCAGCAAGGCGCCCCCGGCCACTCGGAAGAGGCCGCCAGGTCATCCGCGCCCGACGGGGTGACTTCGGGGAGCCGGCTGCACCCGCGGTAGCCTGTCAGGCGTGCAACCTGCCAGGCAGCCTTTCGAGGACCTGGACGAGGAGTCGGCGGCCTGGGTGCGCCGCCCGGGCGCCGGGGGCGGGGAGCGGTAGGCGGCTAAGCGTGAGCTGTATGCGAGGCTGGTTCGCATCGCGCTGGCCGAGGTCCGGCGCCGGTCGGCCAGCACTCCGGTGACCGGCCCGGAACTCGATGACGTCGCGCACCAGGCCGCTGGCGCCGCGATGCTTGTGATCCTGGCCAAGCTCGGTGACTTCCGCGGCGAGAGCAGGTTCATCACGTGGGCGTACAGGTTCGTCATCCTGGAGGTGTCCAGCAAGCTCGGCAGGCACTACTGGCGCAACCCGCCGGTCGCGCCGGACGCCGGGCAGTGGGAGCGGCTTCCCGACCAGCTCGGGATCGATCCGGCGCGGCATGCGGAGTCGGCGGCCATCCTGGCGGAGGTGCGCCGGGTCGTGGACGACGAGCTGACCGTGCACCAGCGGAGGGTCTTCGTGGCGGTCGTGGTCGACGGGATACCGCTCGACGCGCTGGCCGCCGAGCTGGGCCTGCGGCGTAACGCCATTTACAAGGTGATTTTCGACGCGCGGCGTAAGATCCACCGGGCGCTGGTCGCTAACGGGTACCTGGATGAGCCGGGGTTGGAGCGGCGATGAGTGAGCGGGGCAGGCTGGAGCGGTTCCTGCGGACCGACCCGCGCGACGCCGGCTGCGACGAGGCGCTGGCCGTCCTGCATATCTACGTCGATCTGGTGGCTGCCGGCGAGGACGCGGCCGGGCGCTATCCCGGGGTCGCCGCTCACTTGCTGGCCTGCGGTCCGTGCGATGAGGACTTCACCGGGCTCCTCTTGGCGGTCACCTATG
>JBEKKH010000071.1:0-18874 GCA_050010815.1 Streptosporangiaceae bacterium
CACCGCATGTACGCCCACTTCATGCAAGAACGCATGCCACCGGAACAGCGGGGCATCTTCATCGCCGGAGACGACGTCTCCTGGACACCCGCGTGGGCCGAGGGTGCCGTCCAGACCTCGCTGAACGCGGTCTGGGGCATCCTGCATCACCTAGGCGGCCGCACCCACCCGGTCAACCCGGGGCCGGGGGACGTGTACGCCGACCTCGGGCCGATCGAATTGCCCGAGTAATCTCAGCCGAGCTCTCGCCGCGCCTGCTCGTCGAGCGTGACGTCGGCGGCGGCGAGATTCTCCTCCAGGTGCGCCACGGAGGAGGTGCCGGGTATCAGCAGGACGTTGGGCGCCAGGCCCAGCGTCCAGGCGAGTGCGATCTGGGCGGGCGTGGCACCGAGCCGCTCGGCGGTGGCCCGGACGCCTGGATGGCCCAGCACCGGGTTGTCTGGCGCGAAGGCCGAGCCGAGCGGAAAGAACGGCACGAAGGCTATTCCCTGCCTGGCGCATTCCCGCAGCACGGGCAGGGCTGAGCGGTCGGCCAGATTCAGTGGATTCTGTACGCACGCGATCGGCGTAAGCTCCAGCGCGCGCCGCACCTGCTCAAGGGTGACGTTGCTCAGCCCGACGCCCCCGATCAGGCCATCCTCGCGGGCCTGGATCATGGCCGCGAGCTGGTCGTCGAACCTGCGGTCTGGCTCGTCGCCCATCACCCGCAGGTTCACGGCGGCCAGCTGCTCGACGCCGAGGCTGCGCAAGTTGTCCTCGATGCCGCTGCGCAGCTGATCAGGCTCGCTGTAGGGCAGCCATCCCCCCGTCTGGTCACGACGCGCGCCGACCTTGCTGACCAGCGCGAGGTTGTCCGGGTAGGGGTGCAGCGCCTCGCGGATGAGCTCATTGGCGACATCAGGACCGTAGTACTGGGCGGTGTCAATGTGGTTCACGCCCAGCTCCACGGCACGGCGCAGCACCTTCACCGCCTCACCGCGGTCACGCGGCGGCCCCCAGACGCCCGGGCCGGGCAGCTGCATGGCACCGAAGCCGATGCGAGAGACCGAGAACTTACTCAGAGCGTAGCTATCCACAGCACCACCCTATCGGGCCGCGGAATCTCCGGTTCGGCCCGGCTATTGCACCCGGCACGAGCCGGGCTCACTCGAAGCCGGAGGTGTCGCCTGCCCCGCGGCGTACGATCTCTGGTTCGGGCTGGGAGAAGTCGATCACCGTGGTCGGCTCGGTGCCGCAGTCGCCCGAGTCGATCACGGCGTCCACGGCGTGATCGAGTTGCTCGGCGATCTGCCACCCCTCGGTCATGGGTTCGTCCTGGCCGGGGAGCAGCAGCGTGCTCGAGACGAGCGGCTCGCCGAGTTCGGCCAGCAGCGCCTGGGTCGCCACGTGGCGCGGGATTCGCACCCCCACGGTCTTCTTTCCCGGGTGCTGCAGCCGGCGAGGTACCTCCTTGGTCGCGGGCAGGATGAAGGTGTAACTGCCGGGAGTCGCTGCCTTGATGGCCCGGAACACCGGGTTGGCCACGGAAACAAACTGGCCTAGCTGGGCGAAGTCCTGGCATACCAGCGTGAGGTGGTGCCGGTCGTCGAGGTTCCGGATCGACCTGATCCTGGCGATGCCGTCTTTGCTGCCGAGCTGGCACCCGAGCGCGTAGCACGAGTCCGTCGGGTAGGCGATCACACCGCCCGCGCGTACGATGTCGGCGATCGCAGCGATCGCGCGCCGCTGCGGGTTGGCCGGATGGACGTCGAAATACCTGGCCATGGGACCAGCATAGGGCCGGATCCCCGGGCCGGCGCTAGGTCGCGAGGACGGCCAAGATCCTGGACCATGCGTCATCGCGGGCTTTCCGGCTGAAAGCGGACGTGCCCGGCCAGAAGAATGCGTGCGTGGTATCGGGATAGGTGACGAATTCGTGGTCGATCCCGGCCGCCTGGAGGGCGTCGCGGATCTGACCGCGCTGGCTGTCGTCGATCAGCGTGTCGTCCTCCCCGACCAGGTAAACGATCCGGCCACGGATGCCCGCCGTGAGTGCCAGTGTCGGTGACGGCTGGCTCATCGGGATGTCGGTCGTGGGCAGCCAGCCGCCGTACAGGACGGCCGTCCGGCTGATCGGGAGCTGGCAGGCCGCGAGATAGCTCAGATGGCCGCCCGCGCTGTGAGCCGGTTCAGGTAGCCGAAACCTTCCTGGCGGCCGCTATCGTCGCGTCCGAGCCAACGGCCGGGTGGCGCGTCCCGGTGATAGAACTCGGGTGCGATCGTGAGGTACCCGGCGGCGGCGAGATCGTCGGCTACCCCACGGATATCTGGGTTCACGCCGAAGAGCTCGTGTGCCACGATCACCCCGGCCGGGGCCGGGACGGCGGCCGGCTGGGCGAGGTATGCCTGCAGGGTGGTGCCGTCAGCAACCGGGATGCGGATCGGTTCGTTCGTCATCGTCATGCTGTCAGCTTGCATCCGGGAGGGTACTACCAACCAGAGCAGCCTGTTACTGGTATTGGCATGAGTAGGCTAAGGGCGTGACGGCAGCCGGAGACCCGCGGGCACTAGGACAGTTTCTCCGATCACGTCGCGAGCGGCTTGGGCCCGGTGATGTCGGCTTGCCCGCGGGCAGCCGACGGCGGACGGCCGGGTTGCGCCGCGAGGAAGTCGCGCTGCTGGCGAATCTGTCCGTCACCTACTACACCTTTCTTGAACAGGGACGCTCGGTGCGGCCCTCGCCGCAGGTGCTGGACGCCCTGGCGGCCACCCTGCGGATGTCGGCCGCCGAGCGCGACTACCTACACGTCCTCGCCTACGGGCCCGACGGAGACCGCCCCGCCGCCGTAGCGGTGACCGCGCCCCCGGAGCAGATCGATCGCGGCGTCGCTGACCTGGTCCAGCGGCTCAACCCCTTTCCCACCTTCGTGAAAGGACGCCGGTGGGACGTACTGGTCTCGAACCCCGCCGCGCGGGAACTCTTCACCGACTGGGAGGCGCTGCCTGCCGGCCACCGCAACCTTGTGCGCTGGATGTTCACCACAGACCGGGCTCGGCAGGTGTACCTGGACTGGGAGGCCGAGGCCAGGGCCATGCTCGGGCGGTTTCGCCTCGCCGCCGCCCGCCATCCGCACGATCCGGACTTCACCTCACTGATCGCGGAACTGCGCCGCGACAGCGACCACGTCCGGGACTGGTGGCCTCGCCATGACGTGACCGCCGTGGGCAGCGGATCGAAGAAACTGCTCCACCCCAGACTCGGACCGGTCGAGTATTCGCACGTCGTGCTGCAGATCGCGGATCATCCCGATCAGACGCTTGTCACCTACTCCCTGGCCGGGTCACCATGAGGGCCTCAGCCGCCCCGGGGCGGTGACCGACCTGAGCGCCCCGGCGAACTGCTCGAACGCCCGGGGATCCAGCTGGGACCTCCATTGCCGCACCACCTCGGCCGCGGCGGCCTCGGCCGCCGCGGTGCAAGCCCATCCTCGGTCGGTGAGCAGCAGTAGCTGGGCCCGGGCGTCGCGGGCGTCGGGTGTGCGCGTGACGTAGTGGCGGTCGACGAGATGCCTGACTATTTCGGCCGCCGCCTGCTTGGTGATCCCCAGGTGCTCCGCCACGGCCGACGTGTTCGCGTCACCGGCACTGATGCGCACGAATGCGAAACCGTGCGCGGGGCGGACGTCGTCGAAGCCGCGGCGGGCCAGGCCCGCACCGATGCCGTCCGTTAGCTGACTGGCAAGATGCAGAACGGCCGATGCCGTCTCCCAGTTATCGGCGGTCACGAGCACCATCTTGACACAATCCAGACAGGCTGATTGTCTATAAAGACAATTCACCTGTCTAATTGGAGGTAATCTCGTGCCCGTCATCAACGCCGCAGAGGGAACTGTGTTCGAGACCCATGGTTCTCGCTTCCGTTCCTGCGTGTCACCATCTCGCGGAAGCAGTCAGCTTTGTGCCTGGCGGCTTGACGTCGCCGCGGACCTCGAGGGAGTCGCGCACCGGCCGAATCGCGAAGAGATCCTCCTGGTCCTCGACGGCGAAATCCGGATCACCCTCGACGGAGTCCGGGCCACGCTACGCCAGGGGGACGTGGCCCTCGTGCCGGCGAACAGTGAGCTTCGCGTCGATGGCGGGCCCCGGGGGGCCAGCGCGTGGGTCACCACGACTCCCGGCCTCGAGGCTGTCACCAGCGACGGATCCCGGATCATCCCTCCGTGGGCGCAATAGCCGCCCCGGGCAGCCACCGGCCGTCGGGCTGCCGTCTGGACCGCACGACCGCTACCGCCTCCGTCATCCGGGGATCCGGGTCCGCACCCGACTGCCGGAAGTAGTCGAGCGCGCGCAACACGTCGTAGCGCCAGCCAGTAGCACGGAAACGCGAACGGGGTCACCTTCGAGCAGCCAGTCGATCACGCCCATGACCGCAGGCTACCCACCCTGCTGCCAGCCTAGGGCCGGTCCCAGCTTCTCGGCCAGGTCGGACAGGATCTGGACGTAGTCTTCTGGCTCGAAGCTGAACGGCAGCGCGAAGGCCACCTCCCGCACCTCGCGAAAACCGGCGTGCGCGTAGAGCGCCTCGGCGATCTGGCTGGAGGATCCCAGCAGGTCGCGGGCGAACATCATCTGTGCCGGTCCCTGGGGAGTCGCCGTTCGCGGCGTGCGGGCCTCGACGTAGGCCGCGTACCTGGCCCGCTGCGCGGCGGTCGCGCTGTCGGTCGGGATCACCACCAGCCCCTGCGATACCCGGGCGTCCGCCCCGTCCGGATGGGCGGCCCGGAACGCCCGGATGTGCGCCTGCTGGGTCGCGGCGAAGTCCGCTGACCCCTCGGCCCGGACCACGCTGCTGGTCAGGAAGTTCATGCGGTGCTCACCGGCCCAGCGCGCCGAGGCCGTGCTCGCACCGCCGTACCACATCCGGCCCCGCAGCCCGGGCGAATGCGGCTGCACCCGGCTGGAGAACTGCTCCATGCCCTCGACGCCCTGGAACGAGCTGGCCGGCTCGCCCCCGATCAGGCGCAGCAGCCGGGATACCCGCTCGTAGCTGAAGTCCTCGACGTCGGCGGTGTCGGGGTACAGCGCGGCCTTGACGTCGTCGAAGTGCATGGGCGCCCCGACGCTGACACCGGGATTGAGCCGGCCGCCCGACAGCACGTCGACCGTGCCGAGATCCTCGGCCAGCCGGAGCGGGTTCTCCCAGCCGAGCGGGATCACCGCCGTGCCCAGCTCGATGCGGCGGGTCCGTTGCGACGCCGCCGCCAGGACGGCGACCGGTGAGGAGATGCCGTACTGCAGGTGCCGGTCGCGTACCCACGCGCTGTCGAAGCCGAGGCGCTCACCCAGTTCGATGATCTCCAGCGTCGTCTGGTGCCCGGGCCCCGGGTTGTCCCCGTCGAACAGCCCGATAGTGAGAAAACCGAGCCTGTCCAGCGCGACCCCGGGTGGCGGCATGCATTGTCCCTTCAGAAAAGAGTAGGCGGTCCGGAGGGGATCGGCTCCGAGAGCGGCTCGACCTCGGGTACCCGGGCTCGCACCTCGTCGTGAAATCTGCGTGCCAGCTCGAGCGCGTCGACGTTATCGGGCGTATGGATAAAGACGGTCGGGGAACGCCCCTCACGCAGCCAGCCGGTGACCGCGTCGAGCCAGTGCTGCCAGCCCGCGACGGTACGTGCCGCGTTGTCCCGGCCGATGTAGCGGACGACGGGATAGGAGGTAAGGGCCCGTGACCGGCGGGGCAGGCGTGGCTTCTTCGTCCAGGCCTCGCGTTCGGCGTCGCTCGCCGGAGGGCTCTCAAACAGGACGGTGGTGTCGAGGGTCATCCATTCGGCGCCGACGCCGCCGAGAGCTTTCTCGAGCTGTTGTCCCGCTCTCGGGTCCTCGAAGAACGCCCGGTGCCGTACCTCGACGCAGGACCGGTACTCGCGCGGGAGACGGGGCAGGAAACCGGTGAGAGTGCCGAGGTCGGCGGGGCCGAAGGATGGTGGCAGCTGAACCCAGAGGGCGTGGGCACGCGGCCCGAGGGGTTCGATCGCGGTCAGGAAGGCGTGGAGCGGGTCGCCGGCGTCGGCGAGGCGGCGCTCGTGGGTGATCGTCTTCGGCAGTTTAAGTACGAACCGGAAGTCGGGGGAGGTCTGCCCGGCCCACGACGTCACGGTGTCAAGGGTGGGTGTCGCATAGAAGGTCGTGTTGCCCTCCACGGCGTTGCACCAGGTGGCGTAGGCACGAAGACGGTCCCGCGGTGGCAGTGACTGAGGCAGGTAACGGCCTTGCCATGGAGCGTAGCTCCACATCGCGCACCCGATGTGGAGCTTCATGGCCCCGAGGGTACCGAAGCTCAGCAGGCGGCGGCGCGTTCGTCGACGGGCCGGCGGCGCAGGCTCGGGCGCTTGAGGGCCGGGGGCAGGTAGGCGGCCTGGTCGGGCGCGCCGACATCGGTGCCGGGCGGGACGATCTCGTCGATCCGGTCGAGGATCTCGTCGGTGAGGGTGACGTCGGTGCCGGCCAGCAGGTCGTCGAGCTGCTCCATCGTGCGCGGCCCGAGAATCGCGCTGGTCACGCCCGGGTGGGCGATCGCGAACGCCATCGCGAGGTGCGTCATCGGCAGGCCCGCCTCTTCGGCCAGCGGAATGATCTTCTCGACGGCATCGAGCCTGGGCTCGTCGCTGAAGCTCGTGAAAATAGTGGCGCGGCGCAGATCGGTCGGCTGGCCCCTGCGGATGCGCCCGGTGAGCATTCCCTTCGCCAGCGGGCTCCACACCAGCGTGCCCATTCCGTAGCGCTGGGCGACGGGCAGTACCTCGGCTTCGATGCCGCGGTTGAGGATCGAATAGGGCGGTTGCTCGGTGCGGAAACGTTCCAGGCCACGCCGTTCGGCTACCCACTGGGCTTCGACGATGTCGGAGGCGGGCATCGTGGACGACCCGATGACCCGGACTTTGCCGCTGCGGATCAGGTCCGAGAGCGCGGACAGGGTTTCCTCGATGTCGGTGTCGGGGTCCGGCCGGTGGATCTGGTAGAGGTCGATGTAGTCCGTTTGCAGGCGGCGCAGCGAGTTCTCGACCGCGGTCATGATCCAGCGCCGCGAGTTGCCTTGCTGATTGGGGTCATCGCCCATCGGGCCGTTCACCTTGGTCGCCAGGACGACGTCGTCGCGACGCCCCTTGAGCGCCTGGCCCACGATCTCCTCGGACTCGCCGCCGGAGTACCTGTCGGCGGTGTCCACGAAGTTGATCCCCGCATCAAGCGCCTTGTGGATGATGCGGATCGAGTCGTCGTGGTCAGGGTTACCGAAGGGCCCGAACATCATGGCGCCGAGCGCGTAGGGGCTGACCTTGATGCCGGTCCGGCCGAGGGTGCGGTACCGCATGCGGTTTCTCCCGAGGTTGTGCCAGGTATGGTGAGCGCTCTTCCGGCGTCGCGCCCCAGATTGAAGCGGAACACTCTTCCGGAACTATACGGAAAGTATTTCCGGAAAGCAAACGGAGGGATGTCGTGACGGCCAGGACGGTGCCGCCCCGGGTGCCGCCACGGGTGCCGCCCGCGCCGCACCTGCCCGATCAGCGCGAGGTCCCCGGCGGGCCGTTAAGATCGCCGTCGTGAAGCGTGCGATCGATGTCGGGCTGTTTGGCGAGCTGGCCGACCCGCGGGTGGCCTTGGCCGCGGTGGCCTGCGCCACGTCCCGGGTGAGGATCGGCGCGCTGGTCACCCCGCTGTCCCGCCGCCGGGTGCACAAGGTGGCCAGGGAGACCGCCACGCTAGACCTGCTCAGCTCCGGCCGCCTCGTTTTCGGGGCTGGGCTCGGCAGTGCGCGGAAACAACGAACTGGAGCCGTTCGGGGAGGTGACCTAACCGGCGCGTTCGCCGATCACGTCGGCACCGATGGCGCACCTGCAGGACGCGCTGTCGCGCGCCCTACGAGGTGCTGGGTTCGGGCAGGGCACCGGCCGTGGGGCCTTAGCTGGGCTGGGGCACGATCCGGATGTACGGCTTGGGCTGCTCCCACTCCCCGAAGAGCTCCTTGGCCTGGTCGTTGGAGACCGAGCCGGCGATGATGACGTTCTCACCCTGCTTCCAGTTAGCCGGCGTGGCCACCTTGTGCTTGGCGGTGAGCTGCAGCGAGTCGACGACCCGCAGCACCTCGTCGAAGTTGCGCCCGGTTGTCATCGGGTACACCAGGACCAGTTTGATCTTCTTGTCCGGGCCGATCACGAACACGTTCCGCACCGTCTGGTTATCCGCGGGCGTGCGCGACTTGGGGTCGCCCGAGACGTCGGCCGGCAGCATCCCGTACAGCTTGGCCACGTTGAAGTCGTGGTCGGCGATGAGCGGGTAGTTAGGCGCCGTGCCCTGGGTCTCGGCGATGTCGGCGGCCCACCGCTCGTGGTCTCCGGTGGAGTCGACCGACAGGCCGATGATCTTCACGCCGCGCTGGTCGAACTCCGGCTTGATCTTGGCCATGTAGCCGAGCTCGGTGGTGCAGATCGGCGTGAAGTCCTTGGGGTGCGAGAACAGGACCGCCCAGGAGTCCCCGAGCCAGTCGTAGAAGCGAATCGGCCCTTCGCTCGTCTCAGCCTCGAAGTCCGGAGCGGTATCGCCGATGGTCAGTGGCATGGTCTTCCTCCCTTGGTAACCGCAGATCGTGCGTAGCACGGCTGCGTCCTCCGCGTAATTTACGACATGATCGGTAGGTAATGCGGACTGGGGTCACAAAGAGAGCCGCTGGCTTTCGCGCTCTGGCTATCGGACCGTTGCAGGCGGGGCGCACGGGGGACAGCTCGCGCATGTGCACGCCATGTCCCGTCTGGGCCACAAGATTAATCGCACCAGGCTGTACGGGTAGCAAAGACAGGCGTACTGTCGCAGCAGTGGGTTATCCACAAGCATTCTGCACAGGCCCTAGCGTGGCGTGCAGGTAACCGCGTCGCTTCGGACCCCGGCGGCACGGCCCCCGAATGGTCCGGATCGGATCAAGGTGGCTCTGCCGTGGGCCAATCATCCGCAGCTTGCCGCAGCGTTCCGGGCGATGGGCGGGCGGCGTCTGACAATACGATGCCGCAGTACGCCGGCCTGGCCGTACCCCCGGACGTGCTCCGGCACCTGGTTGATGCCTTGCCGGACGGGGTGGCGCTGGCCGATGACCACGGCACTATCACGCTGGCCAACATGCGGCTGGACGCGATGTTCGGCTATCAGCATGACGAGCTGCTCGGTCACCCAGTCGATTTCCTCATCCCATCGAACCTGCAGGACGGGCACCGCAGCGTGCCGGCCAGCTGCGGCCGCGCCGCCAAGAGCCGGCCGATGGGCAATGAGGTAGCACTAGCCGGCTTGCGCAAGGACGGGACTATCTTCCCGGCACAGATCAGCCTCAGCCCGGTCCCGACCGCAGCAGGCCAGTTCACCCTCGCCGTGATCCGTGAAGTCCCCGAAACCCGGCGGTGGCAAGACCACCAGCATGAACGCAGCATCCTGCACGACAGAGACCGCATCGACGATGACCTCCGGGACCAAGTCGTCCAGCACGTTTTCGCGGCCGGGCTGGCCCTGGAGGGCGTCGCTACGCGTGCCACGCAGCCGGAGGTCCGCCGCCAGGTCCGCGCCTCCGTTGATAACCTCGACCAGGCGGTCCGGATCCTCAGGGACACCACCTTCAACCTGGACCGCCAGCTCGAAGGACACGGCTTCCACGCGGGGATCGTCACCCTGTGCGCCGAGCTGTAACCCACGCCCGAGATCACGCACCGTCGCGGGCCGCTGCCCGCCGCACCGATTCCCCGCATCCCACCGCAGGGCGACCCGCAGGTGGAGGTCTGCCCGTCGGTGCGGAGAAGGCGTAAGGTGAGGGCGGGCCTGTCAAGGAGGGCGTCGTGGGGCCTGCTCGCTGGTCCGGGGCCGCCGGCCTTCCGGCCGCTACCGCGATCCGGGACGGAGTGGTCTCCCGGCCCGGTCTTTTCGGGCTGCTCGCCCAGGCCGGGCGCGTGACCGTGATGTCGGCGCCGGCCGGAAGCGGGAAGACGCTCCTGCTGCGCTCCTGGGTCGGCGATCCGGACCTGGCGGAGCGGGCCGCGTGGGTGCCGGTGCAGGGCGCCGAACGCGATCCGCAGCGGTTCTGGCTTTCGGTACTCGGCGCGCTGCGGGCCACGGCCGCCGGGTCGAAGCTGGTAAGGCCGCTGACGGCGGCTCCCGGTCTGGACGGCTGGGTGGTCGTCGAGCGGCTGCTGACCGATCTCGGCGGGCTCCAGGACCGGATCTGGCTGGTGATCGACGACGTGCACGAGCTGGCCTCGGCCGAGGCGCTCCGCCAGCTGGAGCTGCTGGTGATGCGCGCGCCCGCGGAGCTGCGGTTCGTCCTCGCCACCCGCCATGACCTGCGGCTAGGCCTGCACCGGCTGCGGCTGGCGGGAGAGCTGACCGAGATCCGCGCACCCGAACTGCGCTTCACCCGCTCCGACGCGCGGGCGCTGTTCGAGGCGGCCGGGATACCGCTGTCCAGTTCAGCGCTCGAGTTGCTGTACCAGCGGACCGAGGGCTGGGCGGCCGGGCTGCGGCTGGCGGCACTGTCGCTGGCCGGTCATCCCGACCCGGACCGGTTCGCGGCTGAGTTCTCCGGCAGCGAGCGCACGGTGGCGGAGTACCTGCTGGCCGAGGTGCTGGAGCGGCAGAGTGAGCCGGTCCGGCGGCTGCTCCTGCGGACCTCGGTGCTGGAACGGGTGAACGGCGAACTTGCCGACCTGCTGGCCGGAGGCTCGGGCGGGGAGCGAGTCTTGCAGCAGCTCGAGCAGGCAGGCGCGTTCGTGGCCGCGCTGGATGCGCGGCGGTCCTGGTTCCGGTACCACCAGCTGTTCGCCGACCTGTTGCAGTTGGAGTTGCGGGCCAGCGCGCCGGCCGAGCTGCCCGCCCTGCACGAGGCCGCCGCCGGCTGGTACGCGGACCACGGATATCCCGCCGAGGCGGTGCGGCACGCTCAGGCGGCGGAGGACTGGGGGCTGGCCTCCCGCCTGCTGTCGGACCACTGGGTCGGCCTCGGGCTCGGTGGGCTGGGCGCCACCGCGCACGAACTCCTGGCCCGGTTCCCGGCCAGCGTGGTCGCGGCGGATGCGGAGCTGGCCGCGCGGATGGCCGGCGTCGAGCTGGGCCGGGGGTCTCTAGAGGAAGCCGAACGGTACGTGGTTCTCGCTGCCCGGGAACTGGAATCGGGTCCTTCGGACCGGCGTGGGCGCTCGCGGGTGGTCCTCGCCGTCGTGCGCATGCGGTTGGCCCGCCAGCGCGGCGATGTGACGGCCGTGGCCGAGCAGGCGAAGTCGCTGCTGGCAGCGGCCGGGGCCGCCGACGCGGCCGCGCTCGGCTTGGGGGAGGATCTGAGGGCGCTGGCCTTGATCAACCTTGGCATCGCCGAGCTGTGGACCCCCCGCTACGAAGAGGCGGATCGGCATATCGATCAGGGCATCGCCCTGGCGCGCCGGATAGGCCGGCCCTTCCTGGAGGTCACCGGTCTGGCGCACTGGGCGCACCTGCTGAGCTGGCGGTCTTTCCCGCTAGGGGCGCAGCGGGCCAGCGAGGCGCTCGAGCTGGCCGGGCGGCACGGCTGGACCGAGGAGCCGGTCGCGGGCATCGCTTACCTGGCGCTCGGCATGGCGATGGTCGCCCAGGGCCGGCTCGCGGACGGGGAACGGTCGCTGGAGCAGGCCGAGCGCACGCTTCGGGCCGAGCTCGAACCGGCGGCCGGGATGAGGCTCCGCTACGCTCGCGGGCTGCTCGAGATCGTGAGTGGCCGTCCCGAGGCCGCGCTGGCCTCGCTGCGGGCGGCCGAGCGGCTGGCCGCGCTGCTCGTAACCGAGCACACCCTCGCCAGGCGGCTGCGATCCCACGTGCTGCAAGCGCTGGTGCGGCTGGGCGAAACCGAGCGCGCAGACCAGGCCCTCACCGAAATGGGCGATGCGGAGCCAGACACCGCAGAGATGTGCAACGCCCTGGCGGTGCTCCGGATCGCCCAGGACGATCCGGAGGCGGCCACGGTCGCGCTCGCCCCCGTCATCAACGGCTCCGCGCCGCTGGTAGACGCCCACCTCTGGGACGTTCAGGCGTTCTTGCTCGAGGCGACGGCCCGCGACGCGCTTGGTGACGTTGGCGCTGCCAGGCGCGCTCTGGAGCGGGCCCTGGAACTCGCCGAGCCGGAAAGCATGCTCTTTCCGTTCCTGCTTGACCCCGCACCAGGGCTCCTTGAGCGCCACCGTCGCCTAGGCACCGCTCACGCCTCCCTGATCTCCGAGATCTTGGCCGGCTCGGGAGGGCCGGAGAGTCCCCCCGAAGGGGGGCCCAGGGGGCATGGGGGGGCGGGCAGCCCCCCCATAAGCAGGGGAGGTCTGGGGGGGATCGTCCCCCCGAGGCTAATAGACCCGCTCTCCCAAAGCGAGATCCGCGTGCTGCGCTACCTGCCCACCAAGCTCTCCGCACCCGAGATCGCCGACCAGCTCTACCTATCGGTGAACACCGTCAAGACCCACATGCGCCACCTGTACGACAAGCTCGGCGCGCACCGGCGCCACGAGGCCGTGGAGCAGGCCCGCGCCCTTGGCTTGCTGGCACCTTCGCCGCGAGGGCGCTAAGCAGAACAAGCCCTCCTCGGCCCTCCGAGCCGCGGTCCCGCGAGCCGGGTGACCGGCGCGAATCACCCGCCCGTGTGACGCCAGCTCACCCTGGCCGGCGTGAAGCTAGGTGTCATCCCCCGGAAGGAATGACATGACTGCCACCCAGCTCGCAGCCCAGCAGATCACACCAGCCCAACCCGGTCACAGCCAACAGCCGGCCACACCGGTGATCGCGTTCCTCGGCACCGGGCGGATGGGCGGCCCGATGGCCGCCAACCTGGCCCGCGCCGGTTTCCGCGTGCGGGCGTGGGACCGCACCGCCAGCCACGCCGCCGCCCTCATCAAGGACGGCGTGACCACGGCGGCTAGCCCAGCCGAAGCCGTCAAGGGCGCCGGCATCCTCATCACCATGCTGGCCGACGGGCCCGCCACCGAGCAGGCGTTGCGCGGACCGGACGGGGAAATGGACATCGCCCCCGGCCTGATCTGGGTGCAGATGGCCACCGTCGGGATGGAATGGACCGAACGGTTCGTCAACACCGCCACCCATTACCAGGTGAGCTTCTTCGATGCCCCGGTCTCGGGAAGCCAGGGACCGGCCCAGGCCGGGGAGCTGGCCATCCTGGCCAGCGGCCCTTCCTGGATGAAGGAAGCCGTCACCCCGGTGTTCGCCGCGCTCGGCCGGGCCACCACCTGGCTCGGACCGGCCGGCAACGGCACCCGAGCCAAGCTCGTACTCAACAACTGGCTCGCTGACCTCACAGAAACCACCGCGGAGACCCTCTCCTTCGCCCGTCAGCTCGACCTAGACCCCGCCCTGATCGTGGACGTGCTGGAGTCGACGCCCCTCGCATCGCCCTACGCGATGCAAAAGGCCCGCACCATGCTGGCCGGCGACTTCACCCCCGCGTTCGCGCTCAAGCACGCGCTCAAGGACGCCGACCTCGCGGCGCAGGCCGCTCAGGCCAGCGGCACCGAGCTCACCCTCACCAACGCGCTGCTGCCCCGGTGGCGGCGCGCCGCCGCCGGACACGCCAACGACGACCTGGCCGCCATCTATGCCACGCCCTGACCCATCCTGGACCGTCGCGCTTACCGGCGTAGGTAGGTCAGGACCGCCAGGACCCTGCGGTGGTCTTCCGCCGCGGGCAGCAGGCCGAGCTTGGCGAACAGGTTCCCGACATGGGTCTCCACGGTCTTGGGTGACATGTACAGCCGATGTGCGATCGCGTGGTTGGACCGGCCCTCGGCCATCAGGGCCAGCACGGCCAGCTCACGTTCGGTGAGGGTTTCCAGCGGGCTGTCCCGCCGCGGCCGCGCCACCAGCCGTGAGACGATCTGCGGGTCGATCACCGACTCACCTGCCGCCACCCGCCGGATCGCGCCAGTGAACTGGGCGATGTCGGCGACCCGCTCCTTGAGCACGTAGCCGATCCCGCGCGGATCCCCGGCCAGCAACTCGAACAGATGTTCGGTCTCTACGTGCTGGGACAGCACAATCACGGCCGTACCGGGCCACTTGCGGCGGATCTCCAGCGCGGCCTGCAGGCCCTCGGTGGTCTGGGTGGGCGGCATCCGGATGTCCGCGAGCACGACGTCTGGATTCTCCGCGGCGACCAGCGACAGCAGCTGCTCCGCGTCCCCGGCGGTGCCCGCCACGTCCAGGCCGGCGTCAGTCAGCACCCGGCGCAGCCCTTCGCGCAGCAACACCGTGTCCTCGGCGATGACCACGCGCAGCTGCGCGTGGTCCGTTAGCCCGGTGGTCACGGACACGGAAGGTCCGCCTCCAGCCGGGTCCCGCCAGCTGGCGGGCTGTCCACCCGCAGCGCGCCGCCCACCGACGCCACCCGGTCGGCCAGGCCCCGCAGCCCGGATCCTCCTTCGGGCCGGGCGCCACCGGCTCCGTCGTCGCTGACCTCCACCACTAGCCGTCCGGGCCGCTGGCAGATCGTCACCTCGGCGCGGTCGGCCATCGCGTGCTTAGCCACGTTGGTCAGCGCCTCGGAGACGACGAAGTACGCGGTGGCCTCGATCGCGGCCGGGAACCGCCCGCCCGGCACCGCAGTGACCGTGGTGGCTACCGGCGAGCGCTCGACCAGCGCCTGGATCGCTCCAGCCAGTCCGGTCTCGGTCAGCACCGCAGGATGGATACCGCGGGCCAGCTCGCGCAGCTCGGTCAGCGCCTCTCTGGCTTCCTTGCTGGCCGACTCGATCAGCGACCCCAGTTCCGGGTCCGCCGCCGCGCGGTCGCGGGCCATTCCCAGGGCCAGGCTCAGCGTCACCAGCCGCTGCTGCGCGCCGTCGTGCAGGTCGCGTTCCAGCCGGCGCCGTTCGGCGTCCCCGGCCTCGACGATCCGCGCCCTGGAGGCACGGACCTGTTCGAGCCTGGCCTGCACCTCCGCCTGCAGCCGGGAGTGCTCCAGGGCCATGCCCGCCGCCGCTGCCGTCAGCCGGACCAGCTGCGGCTCGAGTTCCAGGCCCTCGTCGTAGACCAGGACGGCCTCGTCCGAGCCCGCCACCCGCGCCACGACCCGCCCGGGATCGGGCCGGTCCACCTCGACCGTCCGGCCCGCAGTGTCCAGGTAGCCGGACCCATCCGGTCGCCGGAACGCGAGCTGCAGCGTCGAGTCGCCCAGCGCCCGGGCCAGCGCCTCCCGGAGCAGGGCCGGTGAGGCTCCCGGTTCCAGGTTCACGATCGCGGTACCGAGCGCGCCGCCCGCCGTCCGCGCCCGCACCGTGCTGATGACGAACAAAAGCGGGCCGGCCAGCATCACCAGCGGGGCCAACCCGAAGCTGACCAGGCTTGACAGGGGCAGGTTGAGGACACCCCCGGTCACGATCTGCTCCACCCCGACCGCGCAGGCGAGCCATACCAGGGGGACCATGGGCCGCCGGGACCAGCCGCGCGCCGACCTCCAGTGCCGGACGATCAGAATCAGCACGGTCGCGGTGGGGACGAAGCTGACCCAACCGCTTATCGTGTTGAGGGTGTCCAAGACCGGCCGGGAACCGTCGCCGACCAGCAGCACATTAGCCGGGCATTCGGTCGTGCAGCCGATGAAGGCGGGATTCCAGAACATCGCCGCGGCCACGCTGAAGCCGATGATCTGCACGTAGTCGAAGATGACCACGCTGCACTCGAACCTCGAGCGGAGCCGCCCGGTTGGCCAGGCCAGACCAAGCTGGGCCACGGCGGCCGTGTAAATGCCCTGGCTCAGGTTGCCGATCGTGAACGCGACCGGATTTGCCAGGTTGACCAAGATGTACGGCAGCAGGTACAGGTAGCCGGCGATGGTGAACAGAAGGCCCAGCCGGCTAGTCGGCCACCGCACCCAGGCGGCTATCCCGGCCACCAGGAATGACAACCCGATGACCTCGTAGCAGATCAGTATCGGCGCGTAGTCCGAATGCGGTGGCCAGCCCGACCAGGCCAGAGTGCCCGACGCGGCGATCGCGCCCGCGATCAGGACCGCCAGCCGCCGTCGGCTCATGCCGGATCCCGGGCCAGGAAGCGACGCAGCGCAGCGCCGGACAGCTGTTCCTTGGGCAGGAACCCGGCGGCCGGGCTGGCCGCGATCCGCCCGCCGTAGTCGCTGGCCTCGCGGGTCGAGGTCAGCACCACCACCGGAGCCTGGCCGCCGGCCGGGCCGGCGGCCAGCCGCCTGGCCACCTCGAAGCCGTCGAAGTCCGGCAGCTGGATGTCCAGCAGCACGAGGCCGGGCCGGACGGTGCGGGCCGCCTCCGTCGCTTCCGCGCCCGTGGCCGCCTCGGCGACCGTGAAGCCGGCGGCCTCGAGCATGCCCCGGGCAAACGTCCGGAAGCCGTCATGGTCGTCGACGATCAAGATCGCCGGAGCTGGCTGCACGAATCCAGTCTGGCACCGCGCCCGGCCGCTGGCATCGGGGCAGACCCTGAGCATTTTTCCTGGCTGGCCCGGACCGAAGTTCAGGGCACGACCCGATTCGGCGAGCTGCGGGAGCTCCTAGCGTCTGCCGTGCCGGGCCTCAGTCATCCCGGTCCGAACGGAAAGGACGACACATGAATCGCATCGGAAGATCCTGCACACCGCGGCGGAACAGGCCGCCGTCATGAACTGGCTGGCCAAGACCAACCAGATGTGGGCATCGAGCGACTTTGCCGGAGTTGATCAGGTCACCGTCGGCCAGATGCGCACCCTCTACCTGTCGGAGGAGCGGCAGGCAAGTCTGCCGGGTAACGCGTCGCGCGAGCCGTTCGGCCTAACCGGCCTGTCGATCACTGTCCCCTGTCACACCGGCAGCCCTGCCGTTTTCGTGGCCTACGGGGACACTGCTGTCTTCGATCTCGGATCGTCCGTGCAGTCCGTGGCCATGGTGTTCGAGCGGGCCGGCGGCCTGTGGAAGCTGGCCGCCGCCGTCAACCACCCTGACGGCGGCTCAGGCTGGCCGGCACTGTGCACGCAAGGGACGCCCCCGGCGGCGCCGGCCGTGCTCGCGCCGGGTGACTACACCTCTGACCTGGCCCGGGTACTGACCCGCGCCGAAGGCGGCGCAGCGCAGACCACCCAGACGGCATCACCCTTCGCGGTCAACGACTTCCTGGCCGGCCCCGGTTCGATCCCTGTGGAGTCCGCCACGCAGATCCGGCAGGACCGGCAGGGCGGAGTCACGTTCGCCGGTAGCTTCGCCCCGGCACCCGACCCGACGTTCGCGCTGCCGCTGGCCAACGGCCGCGGCTACTGGGTGATCGGCTCTCTCACCCAGAGCGGTACCTACAGCGCGCCCTCCGGCCTGCGCGCCAAGGCCTGGCCGGACGGCAATCAGGTGGCCACGCCCAGGCCCGCCGTCGTGCACCACGAGAGTGACACGTTCGCCACCACCTATACGGCCACCGACCCGCTGCGCCCCGATAACGCCGCCGTGACCCTCGACGGCTTCTTCGGCTGGCCTCTCACCGCCACTGCGAGCTAGCCCCGCATCAGGTAACGTTCGCCCGCTTCTAGCAGCTTCGCCGGGGAGTCAGCCTCTGCGGCCATGGCGAGTTCGACCGGGCTCAACGGGATCACCAGCGGGAACGCGTCGTGCAAGGCGACGCCCGGCTGGGCGATGATCCGCGGGTGCCGGCCGCTATGCGGCCAGGATGCGGCGTGGACGAGAAACGGGTGGCAAAGGAAGACGTCCCCGGCGCGACCGGTGACCAGGGATGTGGGGCGGGCGGCGCTGGCCTGCGCGGCCAGCGGAGCCGCTTGGGCCCAGGGCATGCCCTCGTCGCCTGCAGGTGCGAGGGCGCGGGCGGTATCCCGGTGCGAGCCTGGCCGGACCCTGGTCGGGGCACTGTCGGCGTCCACGTCGCTGAACAGGTAGAGCGCCAGGAGCCCGCGTGCCCGGGACCGGTGGTTGACCCGCCACTCGCCCGTCACGTCGTAGCTTGCCTCGATGTGCCAGCCGGCGTCGCCAGGATCGGCCTGGCTGGGGAAGCGCACCGGGATGGTGCCGCCCACGCCCTGCCTGCGCCACCAGCGCCCCGCGCCGATCAGCTGGTCGAATGCCTCCCACAGCGATGGCTGGGTGCCGGCCGCGGCGAACGCCTCGCTCTCGGGGCAGGGGATCCGCACCACCGGATCCCGCCATGTGGCAGGGGCGTCGCGCCGCACTCCGCGCTCGGCGAGCGCGGACCAGATCTCCTCCTGACACGCGCGCAGGACGTCGGCGTGCACCGCGCCGCGGACGGCAACGAACCCGTCCGCGACGAACGAGTCAATCTGGGCCTCGCTGAGCATGCCGCCAGCGTGACACGCGTCGGCCGCGACCTCCAGCGAATAACGGCGGACGGGCCGGCTAGCGCGCCACGCGGTAGCGGAGGTAGACGACTCTCGAGCTGAAGGTGCGGGTCTCGACAAGTTCGAGATCCACCCGGCGCTCGCGCTGGGGAAAGTACGGAATGCCACCGCCCACCAGCACCGGGTAGACCCTGGCCCGGTACTCGTCGATCAGACCCAACTCGGCCGCCTCGGCGGCGAGAGTCGCGCCGCCGATCGCGATGTCGCCCTGCGCCGGCTCGGCTCGCAACCGCTCGATCTCCTCCGCTAGGCCGCCGGAGGCCAGGCGGGCATGGCCCTGCACCGCCGGCAGCGTGGTGGAGAACACCACCTTCGGGAGCGGCTTCCAGATCGCGGCCCATTCGAGCATTGACTCGTCGAGCGATGGATCGGAGTCGGCGGTCTCCCAGTACAGCATCGTCTCGTACAGCCCTCGTCCCAGCAGGTGGACGCCGACCTCTCGTATCTCGTCGGTGACGAAGCGAAAGACCTCCTCGTCGGGCGCCGT
>JBEKKH010000072.1:0-18816 GCA_050010815.1 Streptosporangiaceae bacterium
GAGAAGAACGTGCGGCTGATGGCCTGGCTGGTCATCGGCATGGTCGCGGTGGCCGGCCTCACCTCGGCCCTGGGCGTGATCCAGACCTGGATCAGCACCAAGGTCGGCCAGCAGGTCATGCACGGGCTGCGCACGGCCGTGTTCGGCCATCTGCAGCGGCAGTCGATCGCGTTCTTCACCCGCACTCGCACCGGCGAGGTCCAGTCCCGCATCCAGAACGACATCGGCGGGATGGAATCGGTCGTGACCTCGACCGCGACGTCCATCGCCGCCAACCTCACCACCGCGGTCGCCACCGCGGTCGCCATGGCCGTCTTGTCGTGGAAGCTCTCCCTCATCTCGCTGGTGGTCATGCCTCCCGCCATCTACCTGACCCGCAAGGTCGCCCGGATGCGCCGGGCCATCACCACCCAGCAGCAGCGGGAACTGGCCGACCTCAACGTCACCATCGAGGAGGGCCTGTCGATCAACGGCGTCCAGCTGGCCAAGACCATGGGCACCGGGCCGGCCCTGATCGAGCGGTTCACCGCCTCCTCGGCCCGGCTGATCGACCTGGAACTGCGCTCCCAGCTGGCCGGCCGCTGGCGGATGGCCTCGCTGAGCATCATCTTCGCCGCGATCCCGGCCATCATCTACCTGGCCGCCGTCCTGCCCGGCACCGCGGGCACCATCACCATCGGCACGCTGATCGCCTTCACCACCTTGCAGAACAGCCTGTTCCGGCCGCTGACCGGACTGCTCAATACCAGCGTCTCGGTGATCAGCTCGCTGGCCCTGTTCGCGCGGATCTTCGAGTACCTCGACCTTCCGGTCGAGGTCGACGACCCCGTCCACCCGGTGGAGGTTGACACGGCGCGGGTCGCCGGGCACGTTCGGCTCGAGAATGTCGGCTTCTCCTACCCGGGCGCCGACCGGCCCGCGCTGGCCGGAATCACGCTGGACGTCCCGGCCGGCCACACGCTCGCGCTGGTGGGTGAGACCGGATCGGGCAAGACCACCCTGGCCTCGCTGATCGCCCGGCTGTATGACCCCGGCAGCGGTCACGTCCGCATCGACGGCACCGACATCCGCGACATCAGGCTCGCCGACCTCGCCGCCATCGTGGGCGTAGTCAGCCAGGAGACCTACCTGCTGCACACCACGGTGCGGGAGAACCTGCGCTACGCCAAGCCCGATGCCACCGACGCCGAGATCGAGGACGCGGCCCGGGCCGCCCAGATCCACGACCTGATCGCCGGGCTGCCCGACGGCTACGACACCATGGTCGGATCCCGCGGCTACCGGTTCTCCGGCGGCGAGAAGCAGCGCATCGCCATCGCCAGGACCCTGTTGCGCGACCCGCGGGTGCTCGTGCTCGACGAGGCCACAAGTGCCCTGGACACCGAGACAGAACGCGCCGTCCAGCAGGCGTTCGACGCCCTAGCCCGCGGCCGGACCACGATCACCATCGCGCACCGGCTCTCCACCGTGCGCAACGCCGACCAGATCGTGGTGCTCGACCACGGCCGCATCGTCGAATCCGGCGATCACGAGAGCCTCATCGCCGGCCAGGGCCGCTACGCCGGACTGGCCGGACTGGCGGACGTGGCCGCGTAGGGCCGTCGCCGCCCAGGGTCGTCCGCCGTCTAGGGCCGTGATTCGGCCGCTTTCTTGATCGCGGCGAGGGTTTCGGGGATGCCGGCCCGGGCCGCCTCGGTGCGGTCCGCGATCTGAGCCTCGGCGTCGTCACCGTACCGGTCATGGAACCTGGTGATGCCGGCGGCGAGGAACTCCCACGACTCGGTCAGCAGTGTCCCCTCCGGCACCGGGGTGAAGGTGTAGCCCCAGCGCACCCACGCGCCGCCGACCGCGAACCCGAACTCGCGACCGCGGTCGGCCGTCACCACCTGGGAGCGGGTCTCCCAGGTCCGGTCGGGCGTCTCGTTGCGGCCGGTGAACCAGGCACCCGGCCGGGGACCGTCACCGTCGTCCCACCAGCAGGCCCGGCAGACCGGGCTCCACTCCCCCATGCGGGTCACGTCGGAGACCATGTCGTACAGGGCTTCCGGCGAGCACGCGACGACAATGGACTCGGAGTACTGCAAGCTGCTCATGCCCCCAGTATTTCGGGCGGCCGCTTTCCCTGCGTCGTTTCCGCTCCCTGGCCTCGCCGTATCGGCGGCCAGCGATGGGCTCCGCGGCCGTGGCGGATCCGGGCTTGGCGGTGGATCGGGTGTACGGGGATGCACCGGATCCGCCACGGAGCCCGGATCCACCGCAATCTTGCTCCGGACTGGAGTATCGCGGGCACCTCGGGTGCTTTTACGTCACATGGGACGGATTCGTGGGTACCTGACATCAGCGGCAGGGACGTGCCGTGAGCTGGGAGACGGTACGTGAGCTGGGAGACGGGCCAGGGCGGGGGTGCTCAGTGCGCGTACTTCTGCACCAGGGCACCGACCTGCGGGAGTGCGGCTTCGACGTGCCGGCCCGCGCTGCCGCGGACGCTCGCGTACGCCCGGGTGATCGTGGGACGCCCGGAGGCCGCCGCCCGCGCGTCGGTCACAGAAAGCAGGGACTGCGCAACCTCGGGGCCGCGCTGGGCCAGGTAGCCGCCGAAGTCCGGCTCACCGCAGAGGCGAAAATCGGACCAGTACGGCTGGAGCTTCTCCGACATCTGCGGCAGCAGGGTACTCACCATGTGGCGGACGTGGCCCGCGGCGAACTTGTTCACCGTTTTGTAGGCGAGCTTGACCCCGGTCCCGGACATCCCGGACATGGCCGAGACCTCATGCTCGATCAGCGCCAGGCAGTCGTCGATCAGCGCCGGCCTGATCTCCGGCGCGAGCAGGGAGTCCTGAAGCATGGCAGTCATGGATACGTCCTTTTCTCCTGGGTTGGCGCTCAGGCCGCACTCGGGTAACGCCCGGCATCATAGTGTTGTCCTGGTGACAGTGCCACACCATCCCTGAAGACGGGGAGGTCACGCCTGAAACGGCTCGGCCGGGGACCAGACCGGCCCCGGCTCATCAGCGAGGGCAGGCGGCCCAGGCTCATCACGGTAGTGGTAACTCCTGGTGGGCCGCTCGAGATCGTCGTCACTGACGGCCTGGAGGGCACTTCCAACGCTCGCCACCCGGCTCGCATGCAATCCACCGCGTCGGCCGCGCGGGTGAACACCGGATGGGCAGTGAGATAGCAGGACGTCCAGCCCTCCCGGGACGTCCGGGACCCGCCGAGGAAGTCGAGCTGAGCCAGACATCCCGGCAGCGACCCGATGTGCCACAGCAGCCAGCCGATCGTAGTCAGCGGCTCGACCGCCTCACCCTGGTCGGCGGCCCGGGTCACCGGGGTCCTTGGTGCCGCGGGCCTGGAAGAGCACGGCGGTGGACCAGGTGCGGACCATGGTGACGTCCGGCTGCTTGTGCCGCAGCCAGCGCAGGACCGACCACGCCGACGGGCGCAGCCCGGTCAGCTGAAGCCGAACCCCGTGGCGAGCGCACTCGGTCACCAGGACCTTCCGGTCGACAAACAGGGCCGGATCGTGCAGGCCCGGAGGTGCCGCGCCCGGAATCCGCTCGGCCACCGTGACGACAAGCAGCCGGGCCAGCACGGTGGCGGCCAGGGTATCGACGACCAGCACGCCGCCCGGGCGCAGGACCCGGCACGCTTCGCGCACCGCCGCGCGCAGGTCGGCCACGTGCTCAAGGATCTCACCGGCGCAGACGACGTCCGCGCAGCCGTCCGCCAGCGGCAGCACGGTGGCGTCGCCCTGGACCGCGGTCACGCCGTGCGCGGCCGCCTGCTGCAGGGCGGACCTGGTCAGGTCCACCCCGACCAGCCGGTAACCGAGCCCGGCCAGATGCGGCGCGAGCAGGCCCGCCCCGCAGCCCATGTCCACAAGCACCGCGCCGGGCCGCGCGGCGGGCGGGACCAGGGCCGCGCGGGCCCGGGCCAGCCAGTGCAGCATGGCGAACGTCCCGCGGGGATCCCACCACTGGCCGGCCAGGTCGTCATACTGGGCTGGGTCGTTGCGGACCCGGGGTACTGGTGCCATCCCCTGATCCTGCCATCGCATAGGTTGGCGCCATGGGCGGGGAGAGGCAGATCGCGGTCGCCGGTGCCCGTCGCACCGGCTCGGCCCTGGCGTTGCTCCGTGCTTCCCACCCGGAGCCGACGGTGATGGTCACCGCGCTGGCGGTGGCGCTGGCCGTCAGCACCGGGCGCCACGCGGCCGGGGTCGTGGCCGCCGGTGCCGCGGTGCTGGCCGGGCAGCTCTCCGTCGGCTGGCACAACGACTGGCTGGACGCCGGTCGCGACGCGGCCTCCGGCCGGCCGGACAAGCCCGTCGCCGCCGGGGACGTCTCCCGGCGCACGGTGGCCAGGTGCGCGCTGACGGCGCTGACCGCCGCGGTGCCGCTGTCGTTCGCGTCCGGCTGGCGGGCCGGGCTCGTCCACCTGACGGCCGTGCTACTGGCCTGGGCGTACAACGCGCGGCTGAAGGCGACCGCCGCGTCCTTCGTGCCGTACGCGGTGGCGTTCCCGCTGCTGGTCGCCTTCGTGACGTTGGGCGGTCCGGCGGCCTCGTGGCCGCCCTGGTGGGCGCTGGTCGCGGCGGCCCTGCTCGGGTGCAGCGCGCACCTGGTCAACGCCGTCCCTGATCTGGCCGACGACCTGGCCGCCGGCGTGCGGGGCCTGCCGCACATGCTGGGCCGGTCCCGCAGCGTGTCGGCCACGGTCGTGCTGCTGCTGGCGGCAACCGTCATCGAGTCCTTCGGTCCCGGCCGGCCCGGCTGGGGAGCCGCGGGGGCCATGATCGGCGTGGCCGTGGTCATCGCGGCCGGGATCGTCCTGGCCCGGCGGCCCGGATCGCGCTGGCTGTTCCGCGCGGTCCTGCTGGCCGCCGCCATCGACGTGGCCGAGCTCGTCGCCCGCGGCAGCCGCCTGTGAGCACTCGCCCGCGGGGTCACGGGGGCCACGGGGTCCACGGGGGCCAAGGGGACGACGCCGACGTCGTCATCGTCGGCGCAGGCCCGGTCGGCATGCTGCTCGCCCTCCTTCTCGGTCGCCGCGGCTGGCAGGTCGATGTCCTGGAGCGGCAGGCCACCGCGTTCGGACGGCCCCGGGCCGTCCACCTGGATCACGAGGCCGCCCGCATCCTGCAGAACGCCGGCCTGATGGACGACCTGGCCCCGCAGACCGAGGTCATGGACAGCTACCTGTGGCGCAACGCCGAGGGCACGCCGCTGCTGTGGCTGGACGGCGCTGCGCAGGTTCCGGCCCTCTCCGGGTGGCCCGCGTCGACCATGTTCCACCAGCCTGACCTGGAACGGCTGCTGGCCGAGGCGGTCGGCAGGCAGCCAGGCATCAAAGTCAGGACCAGCCACGACGTGCGGGAGGCCGACGGGTTCAGGCCCGGCGACGAAGCCGGGAGCGTCGTCGTGCGGGCTGACGGCCCCGGCGGCACCCGCGTGCAGGTCCGCGCGCGGTGGGTGATCGGCTGTGACGGCGCCGACAGCCGGATCAGGGCGCTGGCCGGCCTGGACGTCACCGACCTGCACTACCAGGCCGAGTGGCTGATCGTCGACGTCGCACCGACGGCGCCGGCGCGCTGGTCGCCGCTGAACATCCAGGTCTGCGACCCGGCCCGGCCGACCACCGCGGTGTCCGGGGGCCCCGGGCGGCGCCGCTTCGAGTTCATGCGGCTGCCGGGCGATGCGCCGGACGGGTTCGGCTCGGCGGCCACGGCCTGGCGGCTGCTCGAGCCCTGGGGTCTGACCCCGGCCAACGCCGTGCTGGAACGGCACGCGCTTTACACCTTCGGGGCCCGCCTGGTCGACCGCTGGCGTCGCGGGCGGATGCTGGTGGCGGGCGACGCCGCCCACCAGATGCCGCCGTTCGCCGGCCAGGGGCTGTGCTCGGGCCTGCGGGACGCCGCCAGCCTGGCCTGGCGACTCGACCTCGTGCTGGCCGGGCGGGCGCCCGATTCCCTTCTGGACAGCTACGGCACCGAGCGAGGATCCCAGGTCCGCGCCGAGATCGACTTCTCCGTCGAGCTCGGAAAGATTATCTGCGTGCTCGACCCGGCCGCGGCCGCGGCCCGGGACCGGGACTTCGCTCCTCTCGCCGAGGCGGGCCCGGCACCCGTCCCCGACCGGCCGCCGCTCGGCACCGGCGTGCTGCGGTCCGGCGATCCGCAGGCCGGCCAGCTGGCCCCGCAGGCGCTGGTGGGCGCGGCCGGGTCGCAGCGCCGCCTCGACGACGTCACCGGCGGTGGCTGGGTCCTGCTCGGCTATCAGGCCGATCCGGCCGCCGAGCTGCCGGCCGGGCTGGCCCGCTGGTGGGCCCGGCTCGGCGGCCGCTGCTTCCAGCTGAGCCCGGGCGGACCTCTGCCGGACAGCACGGGAGCCTACGGCCGGTGGTTCGCCGCACTCGAGCGGGACATCGTCTTGATCCGCCCCGATTCCTACGTGTTCGGCACCGCAACCGGAACCGGCGCGGCCGCGGCGCTGGTCGACGCGTTGCACACCGCATTGACCGGGGCGGGCCCAGAATCAGCAAGCACCGAATCTGCAAGCCCCGAGGAAGAAAGAAGAGACGTTTGGTGATCAACCCGGGCACGGTGCGCGGCTCTTTCCCTGTGATGACCGGAGCAGCGAGCGCTTGCCCGCCGGCGCGTAGCCAGGAACAGCTGTGGGACGGCTTCTTCGCCGGGCACTACCAGCAGAACCGCTGGGCTCGGCGGGTGTTTTTCTCGGCCGGGGTCCGGCACCGGCACTGCGCGGTCGATCCGCTTCAGGAAGACGTCTCCTCGTGGAGCACCGGACGGCGGATGGCGCGCTACATCGACGAGGCTGTCCCGCTCGCGGCCGACGCGGTGACCCGGGCGCTCGCCGCGGCGGACCTGAGTCCGGCCGACGTCGGGCTGCTGGCCGTGGTCTCCTGCACCGGCTACGCGACGCCGGGCGTCGACCACCAGGTGGCGGCCAAGCTGGGCTTCTCGACGTCGCTGCAGCGGCTGTTCATAGGGCACATGGGCTGTTACGGCGCCGTGCCAGGGATCGGCGCGGCGGCCGACTATGTCACGGCCCGCGGGCGGCCGGCCGTGCTGGCGTGCGTGGAGCTATCCAGCCTGCACCTGCAGGCGCCGACCACCGACCTGGAGCAGATCGTGGCGCACGCCCTGTTCAGCGACGCCGCCGCCGCTGTGGTCCTGGAGCCCGCGGCGAATCGTCCGCGGGGCGGGCTGGCCGTGATCGACATCGCCGCCTGCACCGTGGCGGAGGCGGCGTCGCTCATGACCTGGTCCATCACCGACACCGGGTTCCGGATGACACTGGACCGGCAGGTGCCGGACGTGCTGGCTAAGCAGGTCGGGCCGGCCATCGACGATCTCCTGGCCCGGAACCAGCTTCGGCGGGGCGACGTGCGGTCGTGGGCAGTTCATCCCGGCGGCCCGCGCATCCTGGACGTGGTCGCCGACCGGCTGGGCCTGCCCGAGGCCGATCTGGCCGGGTCCCGCCGCGTCCTGGCTGAGCACGGCAACTGCTCCTCGGCCACCTTGCCGCTTGTACTCTCCGAACTCCGCCGTCACCCGCTGCCGCCGGGCGCGCCGGTGGTCGCGATGGCGTTCGGCCCGGGCCTGACCTTGTACGCCTGCCTGCTGCGCTGGACCTAAGCGGCCGCAATCAGGAAGTAGCGCGGCCCCGCGTGGGTGGCCGGGCCGCACGCCCGCGCTGACCCACTGGGTCCTGCTGGTCGCGGTCGGTGCGGTCATCAGCATCTTGCTGCGCGTGCTGGGCGATCCTGGCCCAACTGGCGTGCTGATGGAAAGCATCCACGTCGCGGGAGGACCGCCGACGCTGCTGCCGCTCAGGTCACTGGTGCCCGTCTCCCTGCTTGGCATCGCCGTGGGCGGCGGTATTGGCCCGGAACCGGCCCTGATGCAGACAACCGCCACGATCAGCGCCTGGATCGGCCGCCGTCTGCGAGCCTCTCCCGCCGAACTGCGAGTGCTCACGGTGACCGGTCTGGCCTCGGGGCTCACCGTCTTGTTCGCCGCGCCGCTCGGCGGCGCCGTCACCGGGGTCTCACCGCACCTGACCCTGCCGGACCTGATGATCGGGGCATTCGGCGGGGTGGCCGGAGCGGCGGTGGCCCACCTGTTCGGGTTCATGATCAGGACCTGCGGCCGGATCTCCGCTCGCCTGCCGTCATGGGCCCGGCCGGTGGCCGCCGGGCTGGCGCTGGGCGCGCTGGGCCTCGCCGTACCCACCGGGCTTACCTACGGCGAAGCTCAGCTCACCGCGCTGGTCACCATCCCCGCCGTCGCGGTCACCAGCCTGCTGCTGGCCGCGATCGGTCATCTCGCCAGCGCCGCCGTCACCCTGGCCGGCGACTGGAAGGGCGGGATCATCATCCCGATGTTCTTTGTCGGCTACTGCCTGGGCCGTGCCATGGCCGAGATGAGCGGACACGACGGCTACTACCTGGTGCTCGCCACCTCGATGATGGTCGCCTGCAACACCGGGATGACCAAGACTCCCCTCGGCTCGGCTCTGGTCGTCGCCGAGATGACCGCGGTGACCCTGGTACCCCCGCTGGTGATAGCGGCCCTGGTGAGCTTGCTCCTCACCTCCCGCGTCACCTTCGTCGGCGGACAGCGTCACCGGGACCAGCCCGCGCCGCCGCCGGAGCGGCCCCTGCCTGGGTAGGGGAACACGCCGGCCGGGTCAGGTACCGGTGAGCCAGAGGAAGCTCCAGGCCGGCAGCTCGATCCGGCCGTCGCGGATGGTAAGCCGGCCGGTGCTGGAGTGCGCGTGGGCGGGCTCGTACAGACCCGCGCGGGCGATGATCCCGGCGTCGGGCCACTGGGTGACGTCGCTGAAGTTGGTCAGGGACAGGAACGGGGCGCTGCGCGGGTGCCTTCGCCGGTAGGCCAGCACGCTATGGCCCTCCGCCGGCAAGATCTCGGTGCGCCCGCCGGAACGCAGCGCGAGCAGCGAGCGCCGCGCCCGGGCCAGCGCGCCGATCGCGGCGAACAGCTGCCCTTCCAGCGAGCCGGGATCGTGACGCCGCGCGGCCACGGCCCAGTCCATCGCCGGCCGGTGCATCCACCGGTTATCGTGCTCGTGCGCCGGGTCCTGCGCCCATCCGGGGTCGTTGCGCAGGGCCAGCTCGTCACCCATGTAGATCAGCGGGATGCCGCCGAAGGAGAAGGCGACGGCGTACATCGACTCAAGCCGCCTGACGGCGGCGGCGAGCGCGGCCGCGTCCCCGGCGTCAAGCGCGGCCTCGATGCCGCACAGCGACGCGGCGCTGCCGGAGATACGGGCATCACCGGTGGCCGGGTTGACCTGGAATCGCGCCCCCCGGGCGAACGAGCCGGGAAAGCCGCCGGCGTAGAAGTCGGACAGGAAGCGCCGGTGGGAGAAGCCCTCCAGGCCCACGGTGGCGGAGTCCGCATCGGACACCGCCCAGCCGATGTCGTCGTGGCAGCGGACGTAGGTCACCCACGAGGTATCCACGGGCGCGGGCCGGCGGCGGGACAGCGCGGAGGCGGCCAGCCGGACATCGCGGGTGGCCAGGCTGGACCAGAGCATCACCATGAGCTGGTTGTCGTAGGCCAGATCGCACTCCGGGCGGAACCGGTCGTGGCCGCCAAGGTACTGGACGAGCATCTCCGGGCTGACGATGGCCTCGGCCTTCAGCACCAGGCCAGGCGCGGCCAGGCGGGTCAGCGCGCGGAACGCCTGGACGAGCAGGTGAGCCTCGGGCTGGTTCTGGCAGTCGGTGCCCATCCGCTTCCACAAGAACGGCGCCGCGTCCAGCCGCAGCACGTCGATACCCCGGTTGGCCAGCGCGAACATCGTGCCCAGCATGGCCCGGAATACGGCCGGGTTGGCGTAGTTCAGGTCCCACTGGTACTCGTGAAAGCTGGTCCACACCCAGCCGAGATCCTTGACCTGGGTGAAGGATCCCGGCGCCAGCTCGGGAAACACCTCGGGCAGCGTGCGTTCATAGGCATCGGGTTGGGTCCGGTCCGGGTACACCAGGTACATCTCGCGGTAGCCGGGCTCGCCGGCCTGCGCCTTGCGGGCCCATTCGTGTTCTCGCGCGGTGTGGTTGAGCACCAGGTCGATGCACACCGCGATACCGCGCCCGTGCAGGTCGGCGGCTAGTGCCTGCAGGTCGGCCATCGAGCCGATCCGCGGGTCCACCGCGTCATAGTCCGCCACCGCGTAGCCGCCGTCGTTCTCCCCCTCGCGCGGCCGGAGCAGCGGCATCAGGTGCAGGTAGGTGACGCCCAGCGCCACCAGGTAGTCCAGGTGCTCCCTGACGCCCTGCAGCGAGCCGGCGAACCGGTCGGCGTAACAGACGTATCCGACCATGCGGGACCGCTGGAACCAGCCCGGGTCGATCTCGCGGCGGCGGTCGAGCCGCCGCAGCCCGGCCGGGCGCTCGGCCGCGGCCCGCAGCGCGTCCCGGACCAGGGAGGTGGCGAACTCGCTGACCTCCACGGCGTCGCCGTACACCTGGCTGAGCGGCTCGAGTATGTCGAAGGTCAGCAGCTCGAGCCGCGCCAGGAACGCGTCAGCCTCGGTGAAGCCCAGCCGCGACCGTGCTTCATCTTCGATCGCGGGACCCAGCTCGGGCACGCACGGCTCCTTCGGGGCGGTCCGACCTACACCGGCATACTCGCGCCGCCGGCCGCCCTCGCGCTACTACCCGGAGAGCTCGCCAGAGACTTTAGCGGAGGCTCGGCGGCGGGATGGGGCCGGGACCTTGGCGGAGGTCTGGACCGGAGCTTTGCCGGCCATCAGCCGACGCAGCCGCAGGATTTCGGTGTCCCTGGCCTCAAGCACCGGCTCGACGACGTTCATGGCGGCATGGATGGCCGCCTCCAGATCCCCGGCGACGCCATAACGGAGGAAACTGCGCGCCAGAGCCCGCCGCAGCCGCTCGGCGGTGACGGCCAGCAGATCGGCCGGGTCTTTCAGCGGACCGGATCTCCCGGCGCCCCCGTCCTGGCCGGCCCGGGGATGGTCGACGCGGGCGTGGTCGACACTGGCAGGATCGGCGCGCGGGGCGGGAAGGCGCGCGCTTGAGCGCCGGGTGCGCCCGGTCGAACGCACCCGGCGCCCGGCGCCCGGCATTGCCTCAGATTCAGTGCCGCCCGGCACGGAGAACAGCGGGGTCATAATCCCCAGCTGCGGCCGGGCTGGTGCGGCGGCCCGCTTTGGCGGGCTCGCTGGGGTCGGCTCCGGGAGCATTGGCGGTGACCTTCCTGTCCAGGATCGTCTTCACACCGCTAATGGTCCCTCTTTGTCGACTTCATGCCGTAGATGTCCAGGTCAGACGGCGTGTCATCAATACGTTTCTGCACCTCTCGAGCGATTTCCGGCTCATTGGTGGTGGCGATAACCCGCGGCCATCGAACTGCTCCGACGGACGAATTCAGACCGTCAGATAAACCGGCAGGCGCCGCCATCCGGCTCTTTCTTTCCCGCACTTTATATATATTCTTTCTCCGGGCCTATATATCGTGATGCCTCCGCCCGGCCTCCGGCTCGGCGCTGCGGGGTTGGGGCAAGGTCCTGGGCGAGACCGGAAGGGAAGGAATGGGCGGTAGGGGCGGTAGGGGCGGTAGGGGCGGTAGGGGCGAAGTCCGGCCGATGGCTTTCCGGACGCGGCTGAGCAAAGCGGCTTCCGTGAAGGGCTTTTCCAGAATGTCGAAACAAGGTGCGGGAACGCCGTGGGAATCCAGGATCGGCTGGGCGTACCCGGACATGAACAGAGCCGGGAGGCCAGGACGGATGGCACTCACCCGGGCGGCGACCTCGTTGCCGAGCATCCCGGGCATGACCACGTCGGTGAGCAGGAGGTCGATCGGCTGAGCCGGATCGCCGGCTCGCCGCACCGCCTCGGCGCCGCTGGTGACCACGCAGACCTGGTAACCGCTGCGCGACAAGATGCGGGTGGTCAGCTCGCGCAGGCTTTCCTCGTCCTCGACAAGCAGGACCGTTTCACCGTGGCCGCGGTGGCCATCCGGGCTGGCGGCGGGAGGCAGGTACGGGGCGGCGTCCTCATCAGTCGCGGGCAGGAGCACGCTGACCGTGGTGCCTAGGCCCTTCTCCGAGTAGATCTCGATGCTGCCGCCGGCCTGGGTGACGACGCCGTAGACGGTGGCCAGCCCGAGGCCGGTGCCGCGGCCTTTCGGCTTGGTCGAGAAGAACGGCTCGAACACCCGCTCCGCGGTCGCCCGGTCCATGCCCGTCCCGGTGTCAGAAACCCGGAGCCGGGCGTACCGCCCGGGTTTGAGCTCGGGCCGACGGGTGGCGTAGGTCGCGTCGACCTCGGAATTGCCGGTGTCGATACTCAGCCGGCCGCCGCCGGGCATCGCGTCACGCGCGTTCACCGCCAGGTTCACCAGGACCTGCTCCAGCTGGCCCCGGTCGGCCTTGACCCGCCACAGTGCAGGGTCCGCGACGATGACCAGGTCTATATGCTCGCCCAGGGTGCGGTGCAGCAGCTGCCCGGCCCCCTTGACCGCCTCGTTGAGGTCGAGTACTTCCGGCCGGTTCACGTCGTGGCGGGCAAAGGTCAGGAGCTGGCGGGTCAGCCGCGTGGCCTGCTGCGCGGCCACCTGGACCTGATTGATGTCATCGAGCACGGGCTCTAGCCTGGCATCTGCCTGGGCGAGGGCCTTAACCTGCTCGGCGCTGAAGTCCGCGTAACCCTGGATGACGTTGAGCAGGTTGTTGAAGTCGTGCGCGACCCCGCCGACGAGCTGCCCGAGGCTCTCCAGCCGCTCGGATTGCTGCAGCCTGCGCTCGGCCTTCTCCTGCTCGGCGATGGCTCGCAGGCGTTCCCGCTCGGCGTGCAGGGCCAGCCGTTCGGTGACATCACGGATCGCGGCCGTCACCAGCATCCCGCCGTCCGTCGGCAGCCCGCTCAGGGTGATCTCGGTCGGGAAGGTGCGGCCGTCCTGACGCAGCCCGGACAGCTTCAGCTCGGTGTCCAGCGGCCGGGACTCCGGGTCGGCGAAGTACGCCTGGCGCTCGGCCACCAGGGCCGCGCGCGCGTCCTCGGGTGTCAGCAGCTCCACCGGGCGCCCGATCAGGTCACCGGCCGCATACCCGAACAGGTGCGTGGCTTTGGCGTTCGCCATGGCGATCGAGCCGTCCTCCGCCACGGCGATCATCGCGTCCGGGGCGGCATCGAACAGGAGCCGGAAACGCTGCTCCGCGCGCTGGCCGTCGGCCAGGGCCGCTACCAGCCGGGTCCGCATCAACTCGATGCCGCGGCCAAGGTCGGCCAGCTCGGCGGGGCCCACCGCGGGGATCCGGGTGTCGTAGTGCCCGTCGGCCACCGCGGCCATGGCCAGGCGCAGGGTCCGGAACGGCCTGAGCAGCGTGAGCCAGACCGACGCCAGGCCGAAGGCGACGATGGCCGCGACCACTACGCACATTCCGATCAACGCGGCCAGCAGCTTGTCCTGTGAGCGGACGAGCTGGTTCGTGACCAGCTGCTGCACGCTGGTGATCTGAGCCTGCAGGTCGGCCCCGGCCGAGCGGATGGCCAGTGTGTACGGCTGGGTACGGGCGATATTCGCCTGCAATGCCTGCCCGGTGGCGAAATCACCTCGGGTCATGGCCGCCAGCTGGGGGCCGGCCACGCTGGTGAGCCACACCCGGTCAGCCGCGACGGTCCCGGCGAAGTTCTTGGTGATCAGCCCATAGCCCCGCGCCAGCTGCTCAATCCGGTTCTCCACCTCCCGGACCGAGACGTTTTCTGCGTTGAACGGGTCTTGTGGGCCGGCCTGGTCGGTTGTGACGTAATCACCAAGCCAGGTCTGCTGCGCCTGGAAGAGGTCGAGCAGCTCGACCGTGGCCGCGGCCACGGGCACCAGCCGCTGCGACAACTGGCGGCCCTCGGCCCTGGTGCTGGCCGCCGCGACCAGCGCCAGGGCTAGGGCGGACGCCGCCAGCGCCAGGGACACCGCCGAGGCGATGCCCACCCGCCACCGGATACCGGTTTTCCATGCCATGATCGGTTCCCCCGTTCGGTCCGCCGTACCTAAAAAAGCAGCCTGCGGTCGCTCGCACCGAGCCGGTCATGAGAAGTACAGCGTGCGCAGGACGACGACGATGGCCACCACCGCGAGGACGATAAGGCCCTTCACGACCAGCCCTCTTTCGTAACGAACCGCCTCGCGGATCTCCCGTCGGAAGGGTCGTGGCAGCGGGACCGCTTCCACCGTCACGCTGGGATCGTCATCTTTCCCGTCTTCTCTGTCTTGTCCCATTTCATTTCCGCTCCCCGCAGCTCCTTGATGTAGGACGCGAACGTGCAGGCGCACAGCAGCGATCCATAACCGACGACGTAGACGATAAGCGGGCTGATAAACCGGCCGAACCGGCCCGGCTCGGCCACCTTGGCGAGGTACGCCACGGCCAGCGACACGGCCGGCCAGGCATAGACGAACAGGATGGTTCCGATCAAGAAACCGTGGTCGGGATGGGAATGACTCGCGGCGAAGACGTCGTGGGCGGTGTCACGGAACAGCCGGGGGAAGCAGGTGTACAGGACGATGCTCAGGTTCATCGCGCCCGGGAACATCACACCCTGGCGCCAGGTGTGCCGCGCCGTCTGCGGGTCGATCAGCAGCGCAAAGCCGGTGATGAAGATATAGGTGACGGCGTTGACGATCCACAGGAGGTGAAAGGTCAGCCACGCCAGCGGGTAACTGGCGAAGTACAAGGTGAGCAGCGAGAACGATGACACGATCATGAAAACCGGCTGGAGGAAGAGGCAGAACCAGAAGACCCCGAAAGTGACGCCGCCGAGGCGGTGAGCCCGGCTCGGCCGGAACCACAATTTGCGGTACCGCTTGGTGACCTGCACATTGCCGCGGGCCCAGCGGAGCCGCTGTTTCCACAGGCCGATAATGGATCCGGGTTCTTCGGCCCACACCGTGGCGTGCGGCTCGAACACCACCCGGCGGCCGTTCAGCTGAGTCTGGAACGTGGTGAAGGTGTCCTCGGCCAGTGAGGTGGTATCGATCCGGCCGCCCAGGCCGACCAGGTTCGCCCGCGTGTGCAGCTGGGCGCCGCCGGCCAGGCAGGCCATCACGCCCAGCACGTTCTGTCCCCGCCGGGCGGCGGCCTGGGCCGTGATGTACTCATATCCGATAAAGCGAGTCATGTAATTGCCGGGTCGGCTGCCCTCCTTGATATACGTGGTGACGGCCCCCACCTGCGGGTCGGCCAGGTGGCGGGTCATCTTGCGCAGCGAGTCTGGCTCGAAGATGACGTCGGCGTCCGTGATCAGGAGCGCCTCCATCCAGTCGTCGGCCAGGATGATGGCGAGGCCGTGATTGAGCGTGTGCGCCTTCCCCTGGCCGCCCTGCTCCCGGCGCAGGTGAAACACGTTGCCCGGGTACTGGGCGACCTTAGCCTGCGCGACCTGCGGAGTCTCGTCCGTGCTCGCGTCGTCGATCAGGTAAACGCGCAAGGACTCCCGCGGGTACTCAAGAGCCATGAGCCGGTCAATGGAGGCCGCGATGACCGCCGCCTCGTTCCAGGCCGGGATCACGATGGCGGTCCGCGGGAACCTCGGGGCGCAGCTGTCGTAGTCGTTGCGCCAGAAATGAACGGCGACCAGCAGGAACTGCCAGCTCGCGGCGAGCTCGGGGACGGCGCCGACCATGACCAGGACGATGAGGGTCCAGTCGCCGCCCCGGAGCAAGTCGTGGCCCACCACGGTCAGGTCCCGACGGCGCTCACGGTGCGCCGGACCGAATCGTAGACGCCGATGTCCCGGCAATGGTGGCTGTCGCTGCCGGCCACCAGCGAGACGCCGGCGGCCGCCATGGCCGTGACCGTACGAGCCGACGGGCACGACCACTTTTCGTTCACCTCGAGCCTCGTGCCCGCGTGGGCAACCCGCTTCGCCAGGTGCGTCAGCAGCGGATCGGGGACCATCGCCTCGTCCAGCCCGATCTTGGGCAGCACGCTGAACAGGTGAGCCAGCAACGGCCGGGAACCCCAGTCCAGCTCGTCGAAGCACAGTGAATTCGCCGTGGCCTCGCACAGCCGCTCGATCGCCTCGGCCGCGGTCATCCCGCCGGAGGAGATGGCCGCTCGCACCTCATCCGGGTGCACGGGACCGTTATCTCCCGGGAACTGGTGGTCCGCAATAAGCACCAGGTCGAGGTCACGCCGGTCCCCCAGGTCAGGCGGTACGTCGAGATGGCCGGCGACATCGAGGATCTTGGCCTCCACCCCGGCCAGGACCTGCAGCCCTGGTTGATGACGATACTGATCCACCGCTTCGGTGAACTCGGGCACCCAGACGGTGTCCCGGCGGACATGATCGACCAGGCACAGCGTGCGGAGGCCGCGGTCCCTGGCCGCCTCGACGTTCTCCGCGAGGGTGCTCGCGCCGTCGGAGAACGTCGAGTGGACGTGGAAGTCCTCATCCAGGGCCACGCGCTGGCTCATGCCGGGGTTCTTTCGAGGGTCAGACCGACGCTGGAGATGTCGGCGGGATCGACGAAACGCTCGTCGAGGAAGCGGATCACGGCCAGATCGCGGAAGTCGATCGTCGCGGGCAGCGGCTGGCCGAGCAGCGAGGCGAGCGCGAGCCGGGGCATGTCGACGCCGCTGGCGATGGTGAGCCCGAGCGTACCCGGCATGCGGGGGTTCACCTCAAGCAGGGCAGGCGACCCGCCCTGGTCGCGCTTGCACTGCACGTTGGCCACGAACGTGACCCCGGTCGCCTGCGCGACGGTCCGGCCGAACCACTCCACCTCGGCGTCGTGAACCGTCCGGCCACCCACCGACACACCGGAATCGACCCGGGCCCGCAGCCGTGGCACCGATGCGACCACGCGGCCGTCCGCGTCGGCTAGCACGTCGACGGAATACTCCTCACCGGGCAAAAACTCCTGCACAATCAGGGTGGCGGTAAGGTCAAGCGCGGCTAGTTCGGCGAGCTCGGCGGCCGAGCCCACCATGACGATGCCGCGGGATCCGCTGCCCTCACGCGGCTTGACTATGACGGGATAGGACCAGCTGCCCGGGTCAACGGAAGGCCCGAGCAGCTCGGTACGGGGGACGCGAACGACGCCGGCGCAGTGCTGAGCAAGCAGCAGCTTGTCCAGGATGACGTCGAGCGCGGCGGCCGGCGCCAGGAGCAGGTCGATGCCAGCCGCCTTGAACGTCTCCCGGGCGTGGGCCAGCGGCCGCAGCTCCGCGTCGACCGTCGGCAAGATGACGTCCACGCCGAGCTTGACGCACCGGGCCAGCACGGCATCGGTGAAACCCGCAGCCGCACCGGCTGGGATGAGGGTGCGGGCCGCGGGCGGTACCAGGTACAACCCGGCCGCCCAGGGATCCATGTCGGCGGCGAGCAGCTCGACCGAATCATCGGCGCGCAGCGACTTCATCGCGGCGATGGCAGCCGGACCGCCCGCGCCGGTGATCAGGACGCGCAGGGCCCCTCCGGAGCGGCCCGTGGCCGTCACGGTGTCACCAGGGAGTGCGCGCCCGCAGCACGGCTGGGCAGGCTGTCGGCTCGGTCGCGGATGACCTCGAACGGCTCGGCGTGGCTGCCGCCGCAGTACCGGGACCAGTAGCGGGCCGTCGAGGTGATCAGCGCGGGTTCGAGGTAGTCGCGCACGCCGACCTGGGAACCGAACGTGTCGATGGCCTCCAGCTTGCGGTCGATGTGAGCATCGATAGTCACGAAGTAAGTCGGCCGGTAGTCAACGGTGGCCGAAGGAGACTGGTAGCAGTAGACCCGGCCCACCCGCCGGGCGGCGACCAGGGCCGCGCGGTGGGTGTTGCGATGATCCTGGTGGACGTCGTGTTCGGAGTGCGTGTAGACGATCGTGGGCTGGACTTCCGCGATGACCCGGTCGATGACGCCGATGGTGGGGTTGCCTTCCTGGATGAGGGTGTCCTGCAGGTCGTCAAGGAACAGCCGGGCGCCGATGACGTCGGCGGCGTCCTGCGACTCGCGGGCCCGCAGGACCTGGTCGCCTCCGTGCGCGCCGCGCGAGAGAGTCAAGATCGCCACCGTATCCCCCGCGGCCTTGTGGGCCAGCAGCGTGCCGGCCGCGCCGATCTCGACGTCATCGGGATGGGCCCCGATGGCCAGGACCGTCTCCCGGCCCGCGGCGCGCGCGGCCCGGCCTGCCTCCACGAGCTCAGTGGCCTTGGCCACCAGGTTCTCGGGCGCGATGGGCTTCTGCAGGAACTCAGCCGCCGAGCTGCGCAGCGCCGACACGGCGTAATCAATCGTCGGATTGCCCGTGAGCACGGCGACGGGCAGGTCCGGATGCAGCTGGCGGACCCGCTCAAGCAGTTCGAGCCCGGTCATGCCCGGCAGCTCGATATCGGTGATAAGCAGATCCCATTCCTCGGCGTCAAGACAGCGCAACGCGGCCGCCGAATCAAGCTGGTGAGTCACCTCGAAACCACCGCGCACGCGAAGCACCCGCGTGAGGTACCCGCCGAGGGCGGGGTCGTCGTCGATCAGCAGTATGCGCCCACGCTGCTGGCCAGGCTCGTTAGCGTCCATGAGACCCCCTCGACCGCCCAGAATTCTCGTTGACCATTTCCCCGTTTTTATTGTCAACTGTGAGTAATGAGACGGCTCCTATCTGTTATTTATCAAGATAGCAGCCTTGCGAGCATTAACCGAAGGCATGGTCAGCCGCAGCGAGACCTCGTGGGGCGGGTGGAGGGACGGAGCTGCGGTTAGGGGGTGCGGCGCCAGACTACGGACTCCCAGGGGCGCAGTTCCAGGTCAGGAAGGGGGCGGAGCGGA
>JBEKKH010000073.1:0-18689 GCA_050010815.1 Streptosporangiaceae bacterium
AGCCGGGCCGTCGCATAGTACGGGTTGCCCTGCCGTTCGTACTGCTCCCGGATCGGGCGCCGGAATTCCTCCTCGGCATCGGCCGGCCAGGATTCGCCGCGCGCCTCGGCCTGGTCGCGGCGCACGGTGGCCAGGACACTCGCGGCCTGGTCGCCGCCCATGACCGAGATCCGCGCGTTCGGCCACGTCCACAGGAAGCGAGGGGAGTAGGCGCGTCCGCACATGGCGTAGTTGCCTGCCCCGAACGAGCCGCCGATGACCACGGTGAACTTAGGCACGCGGGCACACGCGACCGCGGTGACCATCTTGGCGCCGTGCTTGGCGATGCCGCCGGCCTCGTACTGGCGGCCCACCATGAAACCGGTGATGTTCTGCAGGAACACCAGCGGGATCGCCCGCTGGTCACACAATTCGATGAAGTGAGCGCCCTTGACCGCCGACTCGCTGAACAAGATGCCGTTGTTGGCCACGATGCCCACCGGGTGGCCGTGGATGCGCGCGAAGCCGGTGACCAGGGTGCCGCCATAGAGCGCTTTGAACTCGGCGAACCTGCTGCCGTCCACCACCCGGGTGATCACCTCGTGCACGTCGTACGGAGTGCGCCAGTCGGCCGGGACCACACCGTAGAGCTCGGCCGGGTCCGCGACCGGATCCTCCGCCGGAACGGTTTCCCAAGGGCGGGGCGGCCTCGGGCCCAGGGTCGCGACGATTGAGCGGACGATCCGCAACGCGTCGGCGTCGTCCTCGGCGAGGTGGTCGGTCACCCCGGAAACCCGGGAGTGCAGATCACCCCCGCCCAGATCCTCAGCCGTGACCACCTCGCCGGTCGCGGCCTTGACCAGCGGCGGGCCGCCCAGGAAGATCGTCCCCTGGTTGCGGACGATCACGGCCTCGTCGCTCATGGCCGGGACGTACGCTCCGCCCGCGGTACACGAGCCCAGCACCGCCGCGATCTGCGCGATGCCCCGGGCCGACATGGTGGCCTGGTTGTAGAAGATGCGGCCGAAGTGCTCACGGTCAGGGAACACCTCATCCTGGCGGGGCAGGAACGCCCCGCCGGAATCAACGAGGTAGACACACGGCAGCCGGTTGTCCAGCGCGACCTCCTGGGCGCGCAGGTGCTTCTTCACCGTCACCGGGTAGTAGGTGCCGCCCTTCACCGTCGCGTCATTGGCGACGATCACGCACTCCCGCCCGCTCACCCGGCCCACCCCGGTGATGACACCAGCCCCGGGAGCCTCGTCGTCGTACAGGCCGCCTGCCGCCAGCGGTGACAGCTCCAGGAACGGCGAGCCGGGATCGACCAGCGTGTCCACCCGCTCCCGGGGCAGCAGTTTCCCGCGCTCGATGTGGCGCCGCCGGGCCTGCTCGGAGCCGCCCAGGCGAGCCGCTGCGAGCCGCGCCCGGAGCTGCACCGCCAGGGCCGCATGCTCCGCGGCATTGCGCTTGAACGTCTCGCTGGCTGGGTCAGCCCTGCTCCGCAGAGCCGGCGCCTCCGTCAGCGGGGCCTCACCCAGCATCATTGTTAGTAATCACTAATCCAATCACGGGTAAAACTGCAAAATAATGTTAACGATTACTAACTGGCGTTGTCTACCATGAGAACGTGGCGAACCTTACCGAATCCCGATCCGGCACTGCGTCGCGAGCCCGCCGGACCCTGCGGCGTCAGGAGATCCTCGGCGCCGCGGCCGGCCTGTTCGCCCGCCGCGGGTTCCACGGCGTCTCCATCGACGACATCGGCGCCGCCGTCGGTATGTCCGGCCCAGGCCTGTACCGGCACTTCCCGGGCAAGGAAGCCATGCTGACCGACATGCTGCTTGGCATCAGCCAGGAGCTTTTGGATCAGGGCAGCCGCCGCGCCGTCGCAGCCCCCGACGCCCCCGCCGCCCTGGAGGCTCTGCTGCGCTGGCACATCGACTTCGCGCTCAGCCAGCCAGCGCTCATCACCGTGCAGGGACGGGAGCTGGCCAACGTTCCCGAAGCGCCCCGGCGGCGCATCCGGCGGCTTCAGCGTCTCTACGTGGAAGAGTGGGTTACCGTGCTCCTCGAGCTTTTCACCGACACGTCGCAGGCCCGGCTGCGTGCTGCCGTTCACGCCGTGTTCGGCCTTCTCAACTCCACCCCGCACAGCGCCGACGAAATGGAGCCCGCGGCCATGGCCGCGATGCTGCACACTATGGCGCACGCTGCCCTGGTGGCCTCGGCGGCGCCACCGAGGCCGAAGGTGAGGTAGCGAAGGTAGCAGCAGCAGCAGTTCGGCACCGCGGTCAGCGGCCACAGCCGTCAACCATCTTCAAGGCCGGTCCCGTGCTCGGCGTTGACGCTAGCAGCGGCGGGAACGATCATCCGGACCATCCCCTCCTGCATGACCGACGCCACCAGCGTGCCGGTGCGCGAGAACAATCTTCCCCGGGCCAGACTGAGCCCACCCGATGTCGATGGCACGAACTGGTCGTAGAGCAGCCAGTCGCTGACCGAGCAGGCGCGATGGAACCACAGGACGTGATCGAGCGAGGCCATCGTGAGGCCCGGCATGCCGGGCCGCAGCGACTGGACGGTGCTACCGCGTAGCGGATGTCGAACAGGGTCCAGGCCTGATACAGCGGAGACCAGGCGTCCGGGTCGGATCGCACTAGATCGGCCAGGGACGGCATGGTCTCGGGTGCTGGCGCCTCGGGCACCGGCGCCTGGTGGTCCACGCCGTCGAGGTAATCGGCGAACGATGCCGAGATCTGCGCGATCTGCTGCCGGCGCTGGTAGACGTCCACGGCGCGGGTGCTCAGCGTCGCGCCGTCCCGAGTGCGCCGCACCCGGTACTCGATCTCCTCGCCCGGCTTGCCCGCCCGGCGCATGACGGCCGCGCGGCTGGTCCGAGGCAGTTCGGCAGGAGCGGGCTCGATGACTCCCAGGACGGCGGACATCCAGCCTCGCACCTCCTCGCGCACGCTCGCGGACGGGTTCCGAAGCGGTAGACCCAATGAAGCACCATTCTTCGTCAACGTCAACTCCTTGACTTAAATGTCAGGGTACGAAACTGGCCCGGACACGGCGCTGCGCTAGCCTGTAACTCCTGGCTTCAGCGGGACATGGCCGTGCCCCGGCCGACACCGCCGCCACGCGAGGAGGGACGCCGGTTGGCCGAGACGAAGGCGCGCAATACGCTCATGGTCAAGTCCATCCTGGACACGGCGACCGAGCTGTTCGACCAACGCGGCTATACCGAGACCAGGATGCAGGACATCGCCAGCGCCATGGGCGTCACCCGTCCCTCGCTGTACTACTACTTCAACAGCAAGGAAGAGATCCTCGTCGCCCTGCTGATCGATCTCATCAGCGTCGAGAAGGTCCTCATGGGCGTCGATGACCCGGCGCTGCCCGCCTTGGACCGGTTGCGCGACCTGATGCGCCGCATCGGCAGGCAGGTCGTGGATCAGCCTGCCCGGCTGCGCATCATCAACCGGCACTTCGCTCAGGTCCCGGAGAAGTTCCGGAAGGACTTCACCCGGCAGCGGCGCCGCGTCCGGGCGGCCTTGACGGCGACGATAGGGGCCGCCGTCACCGAAGGGGCGCTTCGCCCGGTTGACCCGGAGCTGGCCACGTCGATCATCTTCGGGGGGATCACCGGTATCCCCGACTGGTACCACCCGTCGAGCTCGATCAGCGCGGAGGAAACCATCGAGACCATCACCTCGGTGCTGCTTAATGGCATCGCGCTGCCGGCCGAAGGTCGTTCCGACGGCACCGTTCCCGGTGTCATCCGGCGGATGGGCGAGGATCTCGCCTATCTGGAACGGCTGACCCGGGCCGCGCTACCCACGCCGATGCCGGATTAGAGCGCCGCGGGCTCGTCGGCCTCGGTCTTGCGGATCTCGGCGACGACCTCGCGCAGCCGGGTCTTCTGTACTTTCCCCGACACGTTCTTGGGCAGCTCTTCGAAGAAGTAGACGCGCTTGGGCAGCTTGTAGCCGGCCAGGTGATCCCGGGACCGTTCGATGATCTGCTCCTGGCTGACCCGCCGGCCCGGGCCGGCCACGGCGATGGCGACGACGGCCTCGCCCCACTTGTCGTCGGGCACCCCGATCACCGATATCTCAGCCAGCTCCGGGTTGGCCTTTAGCAGCCCGAGCTCGACCTCTGAGGAGTACACGTTCAGGCCGCCGGTCTTGACCATGTCCTTGACCCGATCGGCGAAGAACAGGAAGCCGTCCTGTTTGTACACCAGGTCACCGGTATGCAGCCAGCCGTTGCGGAAGATGGAGGCATTCGCCTCGGGTAGCTTGTGGTAGCCCTTGAACAGGTTCGGCCCGCGCACGATCAGCTCGCCGATGGCGCCCGGCTCGACGTCGGCGTCCTGGTCATCGACGATCCGCACGTCGTCGTACCAGACCGGGAAGCCGATCGTGTTCTCGTGGTTGAGCATCTGGCCGGTGTACTCGGTGATCGACACAAGCGCGGATGCCTCGGTCAGCCCGTAGGCGAACAGCAGCCGGTCCAGCGAAAGCGCGTCCAGCGCCGCGGCGGCGAACTCGCGAGTGTACTTCGCCGCAGCGGTGAGCACCACCCGTAGGGAGGTCAGGTCGTAGTCGCCGAGGCCGGGGAAGTCAAGTAGCTGCTGCAGCGGCGCGACCAGGATGGTCGACATGGTCACCCGGTACCGCTGGATCAGCCGGCACGCCTCGGCGGGATCCCATTGCGGCAGGATGACCAGCGGCAGTGCGCGTACCAGGAAGCCGGTGGCCTGGATGTGCAGGCCGGCGATGTGGTTCATCGGCATGCCGATGAGCAGGCTGTCGGGGAGCGTGGGACGGACGTAGGTCAGGTAGCTCACCGCGTCCCAGAACACGCTGCCGTGGGTGAGCACCGCGCCCTTCGGCAGCCCGGTCGTTCCGGATGTGTACATGATGACGGCTTCGTCTTCACTGCTCACTTCGACGTCCGGGGCGGCGTCGGACGCCTCGGCGACGAGAGCGGCGAAGCTCAGCGCGCCCGGCACGGTGACCGGCCCGTTGTAGACCACGATCTGGACGCCGGCCAGCTCCGCTAGCAGCGGCTCGACCTTGTCCTGCAGGCCGGCCTCGACCAGCAGCACCTTGGACTCGCCGTCGGTGACGATGAAGGAGATCTCCGGTGGCGCCAGCCGCCAGTTCACCGTGCCGAAGACGGCGCCGATCTTCGCCGCCCCGTGGTAGATCTGGAAGTACTCCACCGAGTTCCAGCCCAGCGCCGCGACGTGATCACCGAAGGCGACCCCCAGCGCGGTCAGAGCGTTCGCCGCACGGTTGACGAGCAGATCGTACTCGGCCCAGGAGTAGGTGCGGTCCCGGCAGATCATCGCGGTCCGGTTGGGGAACTGCTCTGCGTTCCTGCGGACGATATGTCCAAGGGTGAGATTGTCGGGCACCGCCAGCCCCTTAACGCATCGTCGAAAATATGACATGGGTGACGAGCACAAGGCTAACAAGGTGCGACGGCAAGTCAATGGTCTTTGATTACTTTCACGTAGATAAGTTGACACCTATGGTGAGAGATGCCCTGATCAAGACCGGAAGCGCAGGGCGGACAGCAGCACGGAAGGCCGGAGCCTGATCGACGGCGGGCGCCTGAGCGGCTCAGGCCTGACCGCCAGACAGCGCTGGGCCGTCGGCACGGATCGAGATGGCCTGCACCGGGCACATGTCGACCGCGTCTTCGACGTCCGGCCAGAGATCCTCAGCCGGGTCGGCCTCGTACTGCAGGTTCCCCGCGGCGTCGAAGTCGAACACGGCGGGTGCGGCGATGCGGCACTGGCCGTGACGCGCACAGATCTCGGAGTCCACCTCGACCCTCATGATGCGCCACCTCTCAGCTGTCGGCGGGCCAGCACCGCGTCATACTGGATGTCGAAGGTACGGAGCCCGCGCAGGAAGGCGTGCTCGTGCTGCACGATCTGGCCGCCCGGCTTGGCCCGCAGGCCCGGCAGCCTGTCGACGATCGCCTGGGTGGCGATCAGCGCCTCGCTCCGGGCGAGCGGCGCGCCCAGGCAGAAATGCGTGCCGAAGCCGAACGCGATGTGCGATCCGCCGGAGCGTCCCAGCCGGAACTCCTCGCTGCGGTCGAACTGCCGCTCGTCCCGGTTCGCCGAGCCGAAGCTGACCAGGACCTTGGCTCCCGCGGGGAGATCGACCCCGGCGAGGGTGACCGCCTCGGTCGTCCGCCGGAAGAGCGCCTGGAAGGGCGAGTCCATCCGCAACGTCTCCTCGATCACCGCCGGCACGACGGCGGGGTCGGCGCGCACCTGGTCGAGCAATCCGGGTGTGGTCGTGATCCGGTGCAGCAGCGAGCCGAGCAGGTTCGTGGTGGTCTCCGCGCCGCCGGTGAGCAGGTGCAGTCCCAGGCCGATGGTCTCCTCCGGCGTCAGCAAGCGCGGACCGCCGGCATCCGGCACCGTCGCGTTGGCTAGGTGGCCGACCACATCATCGGTCGGCTCCTGCCGTCGCTTGTCCACGATGTCAAGCAGGTAGCGCTGGAACTCGGCCAGATCGTGCGCGGCCCGCACGAGCCGTTCGGTCTCGACTCCGCCGGCGATCGCCACCATGGCCGAATCGGTCCACCGCTTGAATGTCGGGTACTGCTCGGCGGGGAAGCCAAGGATCTCGGAGATGACGCGGATCGGGAACGGCACGGCGATGGCCTCGACGAAGTCGACCTCACCGGAGTCAGGGAACCCGTCGATGAGCGCGTGCACGATCTCGTGCATCCGTCCGTCCATCGCACCCGCCGTGCGCCGGGCCGAGAACAACGAGGTGGCAAGCTTGCGGTAACGGGTGTGCCGCGGCGGGTTGGCGTTCACCAGCGTCGAGACGGGACGGTAGGCGCCCTCCATGGCCGCCCGGACCTCAGGTGACCAGTTGCTCGGCCGGCCGAGCGGCGGTCCCTGGCCCGCTTCGAACATCTCGTCGCCGTCCCACTGGCGGAAGGTCGCGGGGTTGCGGAGCACCTCCATGCACGACTCGTAGGTGCTGACCATGTAGAAGTCGTGCGTCTCGATGTAGGCGACCGGAGCCGATGCCCGCAGCTGCTGATACAGCGGGAACGGGCACTCGACGTTAGCGGGATCGGTGGGATCGAGCACGATCGCGGGACCGCCGGCGGTTGTCTCGGCTGCGGCCTCGGCCTGGGTCAAGGGATCTCCTCTGTCCGCCCGACCGGTACTTTCCCGGATGTCTATATATTGACGTCCGTGTCGATCGATTGTCAAACAGAGGCCCGGACGACGAGCGATCGCCCGGGATCGGCCTCAGCTGGGTGGCGCCGGCGGTGTGCGCCGGCCGACAAACGCCTGCAGCCGGGCCCGATGCTCCTGCGACCCGAAGAGGAAGGCTTGCGCGTACAGCTCGTGCGCCAGCATCTGGTCCATCGACGACTCATAGCTGCGCTGCAGCAGGCGCTTGGTAGCGGCCAGCGCAGACGCGGGCGCCCCCTGCAATTCGCGCGCGGTCGCGGTCGCCCGGGCGAGCAGCTCGCCGGCGGCGACCACGGACGTGATCATGCCGAGCTCGGATGCCTCCTGCGCGCCGACGCGGCGGCCGGTGAGCGTCAGCTCCTGAGCCCGGCGCACGGCAGCTGGCCGTTACCGGTCATGCGGATCACCGTGGCCGTCGCGCCCGGAACTGGGCGTGAACAAGGCCGGGAACGTGGGCAGCGCGATGTCGGGGCGATCGGGGGCTGCGGCGAAGAAGTGCCGGTGGGCCAGCTGGGGGTCGGTGAGCACCTCGGGCACGGCGCGGAGCGGGGCCAGCGGGACGCCGTACTGCCGCGCCAGCACGGTGAGCTCGGACGACGTTCGCGCGGCGAGCCACTCGGTGACGTATTCGTCCACCCGGTCGGCATGGTGGCGGGCGATGACGGCCGGGTCTCGCAGCTCCGGGTCCTGCGCCCAGGCGGGCTGGCCCATCATCTCCAGGTAGCGAGCCCACTCCGCGCGTGACCGGCTCATCAGGACCACGTGGCCGTCACGGCAGGGCAGGATCGTCATCGGGTACTGGCCGCCTGAGCCGGGGGCGCGCGCGCCGGTCCGTACCGCTGGCCAGCCGTAGAACGTATAGATGTGGGTGTACATCCGGCTGTACGAGGCGATGGCATCACTGCCCGCGATGTCGACCGGCGCCGCCGGCCTGGCCTGCTCCGGGAGCAGCAGGCAGAAGAGCACCGCGTTCGCCGCGTGCAGCCCCTGGGTGAGCCCGATGATCTCATAGGGCACCGACAGCGGCTTCTCCCCGGACCGGCCGATCTGGGCGGCCAGGCCGCCGGCCGCCTGCATGGCGAGATCGTCGCCGGACCGGCCGGCCCACGGGCCGTCCGCGCCGAACGGTGACAAGACCACGTAGATCGCGGCGGGATTATGGGCCCTGAGCTGGGCAAACTCATCTTCCGCAGCCAGCCCGAAGACGTCGGCGCCCTGGTCACGAACGACGACATCCGCGGTGGCGAGGACCTCGGCGAGGTCGCAGCGTCGCTCGCTTTTGTCCGCGTCGAGGTAGATCCGCATCGCCTCGCGCCGCGCCCGGGATGCTTCGCCCCCGGCCTGGACGGCCGGATCGCCCGGGGCCCCGATCACCGTGACGTCGGCGCCGAACTGACCAAGCAGCTTGGTGCAGTACCGGCTGGCGGCCGAGTCGCCGATCTGCACGACGGCGACATTGCTGAGGATGTGCATCAGGCAGACTCCAGGATGGGTGAGCGGGCCGTCTGGCCTGGGCGGTCAGCCCGGGCCGGTCAGTGCAAGGCATCGGTACCGCTCAGCCTCGCGAACTCCTCCTCGGAGATGCCGAGCAGCCCGACCAGGACGTCGTGATTGGCCGAGCCGACCGCGGGTGCCACGTCCCGGGCATGGGGCATGTCCGGGCCGATGCGCCACGGCGGCTTGATCGTGGTCGGGAAATCGCCGAATTCCTGGTGGCTCAGGTGATCGACGATGCCGCGGCTGCGCAGCGGCTCGGTCCCGGCGAGCTGGTCGGGCTCGATGACGGGCGCGGCCGCGACGCCGTGTCGCTGCAAGAGGCCGGCCGCGTCTTCGGCCGGTCGGCGAATCGTCCAGGACGTGATCAGTCCCGCGATGTCCTGGCGAGCGGACCGTCGTCCCGCCGCCGTCGCGAATCGCCCGGCACGAAGCCCGGTGACCTCGTTCATCGCCTCGCAGAGGCCGCGCCACTGCTCGTCAGAGGCGACCGAGACCGACACCCAGCGGTCCGGCCCGGCGCAGCGGAAGATGTCGTGCGGTTCGAAAAAGGGGTGCTCGTTGCCGCGGGGACCCGGGACCTGCCCGGTGAGCTGCTGCTCGGCGATCGCCACGCCGGTCATGCACACCGCGGCCTCGGTCTGGGAGAAATCGATCAAGCCGCCGACGCCGCTGCGCTGGCGCTCCAGCAGGCCCGCGAACACCGCCAGCATGGCGAAATACGCCGAGTTCGAGTCGCTGAACGCGGTGGCGACCATGCCCAGGACGTCGTCCGGCCCGTATCCGATGAGTCCCTCCAGGCCGGACAGCGCCGTCATGATCGGCGCGTAGGCACGCTGCTGTGACAGCGGCCCCTCCTCCCCGTACGCGCTGGCGGCCAGCACGACGAGCCGCGGATTGCTCGCGCAGATCTGCGCCAGCGGCAAGCCCAGCCGGTCGAGCCAGCCCGGGGCATAGTTTTCGATGAAGACATCGCAGCGATCAAGCAGCCGGGCGAACAGCCGCCTGCCGTCCGGCGACTTCAGGTTCAGCGTGATGCTCCGCTTGCCCGCGTTCAGCTCGTGCAGCATCGGGAACGCGTCGCCCACCGTCTCGTCGGCGGGCTGAGGCGGCCGCCCCGGCCGGATCCGGTTGATGTCGGGCCGGGCCGCCGACTCCACCTTGATCACCTCCGCGCCCAGGTTCGCCAGCATCACGCCGACCAGCGGCACGGAGGCCGCGGTGCCGACCTCAACCACCCGGAGCCCGCGCAGGTCCATCAGCTGGCTCCTATTCGCTCGCATCGGCTCTGCTCGCATCGGCTCTGCTCGCATCGGCTCTGCTCGCATTCGCTGGGGCGGGCCCCGCCGGGGGATCCAGCTCGATCAGTACCGGCAGATTGCTCATCCGCGGCTGGCCGGTATACGGATCGAAGACCTGGTCCGCGGGAACGAGCCGGTTGGGGCTGCTGCCGGTCCGCGCCAGGTCTGCGGGTTCGGCCCGATCGTGCTCCGGCCCGAACCCGAAGGCCATCGAGACGACTCCGCGGCGCAGGTCCGGGTCCGCGGCGGCGATCGCCCGGATCCAGGACAACGACGAGGTGATCCGGACTGTCGATCCCTCGGCGATGCCGAGGGCCAGCAGATCGGCCGGATGGAGATAGGCCGGATTGTGATACACGCCGCGGTTGGTGGCCTCGAAATGGCACGAGGAGTTGTAGACGTGGTTGACGCGCCGGCACAGCAGCCGGAACGGAAAGGACCGGTCGGCCGGGGCGGTGAGGATGTCGTCACGCTGCCGGGACAGGGCCGCCATCATCTCCGCGCTGCCGACGTCGAGCCGCCCCTGCGTGCTGGCAGGCCCGACGACGGGCAGGTCGCCCGGGTACAGGTCCCCGCCGGGCCGTGACTTCACCGTCATGAGGGAAACCCGCGACCCCTTGGTGAGGAGCTCAAGCAGCTCGTCGCTGGTGGGCTTGGCGCGCAGGGTGATCGTCGAGTCGCCAGGCCGCGCGCCGGCCGCGCGCACCGTGACCGGAAAACCCATCCGGGTCATCAGGCCGTAGAAGAACTCCCAGTCCTCGATCAGGTCAGATCCGGGCGGACGGGCGGCGACGGCGGGTGAGTACTGGGCGTAGGCCTGGCCGAGCCCGTAGCCGGTCGCCCGGCCGGACAGCGCGTCCAGCTTGGTCGTGATCGACGGCACCTCGAGCGGCAGCGTCGGCGCGATCACGTAGCTGGCATGCCGCGCCGTCTCGGTCATCCACGGATCGATCTGCACCAGCAGGTCGAGGTGCTCGAGCGCGTCGATGGTGCGCACCTGATCCGGGAAGGCGATCGCCGGATTCCCGGCCCAGCTGATGAGCGCGCGGACACGATCCTCGCCCTCGGTCAGGATCTCATCGGGCAGCGCGGCGGACGGCATCCCGGCGGAGCTTTGCCGCAGCCCGCGAACCCGGACCTTCTCCGCGCGCCGCCAGTCCGTCGGGCCGGTAGCTCCCGCGGTCGGCGTGAGGCGGCCGGGCACCAGCGTCGGCGCGACGGCCAGCACCTCACCCTCGCGCAGCCAGCGGCCGCACAGCGTCTCCAGCGTCAGCACGAGGTATTCGAGCAGCGTGCCGCTACCGGACATGTTGGGCCCGGTCCCGGCCATCGTGTAGCCACGGGCCGCGCCTGCGTAGATGCGCGCGGCCGCGATCAGGTCGTCCGGGTTGACGTCGGCGAGCCGGGCCACCCGTTCGGGGGTGAAATCGCGAACCGCCTCCCGCAGCTGGCTGACGTGGGTGACGTGCGCCGCGACGAAGTCGCGATCGTGCCGGTCCTCGGCCAGGATCACGTTGATCAGGGCGGCCACGAGCTGGCAGTCGTGGCCGGGTGCGGCCTGCAGGTGCACGGTGGCCCGCTTGGCCACGTCGGTGCGGCGGGGATCGATGACGATCAGCCGGCAGCCGGATTTCAGCGTCCGGTTGAGCCAGGTGTGCGGCGACCCGGCCGGGAAGCCGGTGTAGGTCATGAGCGGATTGATCCCGATGAGCAGGATCGCCTCCGGCCGGTCGAAGCCCTGCGACGGCGCGCCCCAGGAGCCGAGGAACGACGCCGCGGTCTGCTTCCCGCCCTTGTCTATGGTGTTGGGGTCGAAGCGCATCCGGGAGCCGATGGCATCGAAGAAGGCCGCGTGCATCGGTATCGACGTGGGGAACGATCCCGCGGCCATGATCCCGGCGTAGCTCGCCACCGACCGGGGGCCGTGCGCGGCCAGGATCCGCGACAGCGCAGCCGCGATCTCGTCCATGGCCTGCTCGACCGGAATCGGGCGGAAGCGGCCATCCGGGCCGCGCTTGAGCGAATGCCTCAGCCGCTCTTCACCGCGCAGGAACTGCGCCTGCGCGCGGCCCTTCACGCAGGTGTACCCGCCGAAAAGCGGGTTGTCCGGGTCACCTGTGACCCGGATGGCGGCGCCGTCCTCCACCTGGACCTTGATCGCGCAGTGGTTGTTGCAGATACGGCAGAACGAATGAACGACCTGGCCCGGGCTCACAGCCGCTGGACCGGGTTCTCCTCGCTCAGTGCCGCCCGGCCATCGAGATCCGGGCTCGGGCCGGCCGGTGGCGCAGGCTCGGCGTCGGCGCCGGGCGAGATTGTCTTCGCGCGCGTGCGGACCTTGCCCTGGCGCCACACCGCGAACGAGACGGCAGCGATCAGCGCGACGCCGTTGAACATGTCATTCAGCCACCCGACGCTCGTCCACAGCTCCATCCCGCGGACGCCGGTCTGGAGGATGTAGACGGCCAGCACCGTGCCCCACACGTTGAAGCGGCCCGGCTTGAGCTGGGTCGATCCGAGGAACGCCGCCGCGAAGGCGGGCAAGAGCAGTTCCGGGCCGAACGTGAGCGAGGGACCGGACAGCGAGGAGAAGAACACGCCGGCCAGCGCCGAGATACCGCCCGACGCGATCAGGGACAGCCACATCCACTTGCCGACGCGCACCCCGGACAGCCGGGCGGCGTTCTGGTTGCCGCCGATGGCGTGCAGGTAACGGCCGGCCGGGGTGTGGTCAAGGGCCCACCAGACGATGACCGCGATGACGAGCAGGTAGATGAAGATGATCTGGATGCCGCCGATGGTGTGCTGGGTCAGGCCCGACCAGAACGTCGAGGTCGGGGGCAGCGGCTGGTTGTCCCCGCTGACGATGCTCTGCACCGCCCCGATGATGGTGGCCATCCCGAGCGTCACGATGAAGGAGTTCACCTTCAGCTTGACCGTGACGAAGCCGTTGACCGCCCCGATCACCACGCCTGCCAGGACGGAGACCACGATCGAGGGCAGGATCGGCCAGCCCCGGCTGGTCTGCAGGTACACCGCGACGATGGCCGCGAGGTTGGCGGTGGCTCCGATGCTGAGGTCATAGACGCCCGCGGCGAGCGGTATCACCAGCGCCACCCCGAGCATCGCGGCCACCGCCTGGGATGAGGCGACCGAGTCCACCGTGCCGCTGGTGAGGAACGTATGCGGCTCGATGATGCCGAAGGCGATGATGAACACGGCCCACAGGTAAAGGCCGCTGAATCGGTCGAAGCCAAAGGTCAGCCGGCGTCGGTCAGCGTTCATGGGGGGAATCGCTTTCTGCCGTTCCGAGGCACTCTCTGGAGATGTTCGAGGACGTGGCGCCGGGACCGGACAGTTCCGACGCGATCCGGCCGTCGCGCATGATCAGGACGCGGTGGCACACCGACTCGAGCTCGTCGGCATCAGAGGAGCTGATCACGACGGCCATCCCGTCGGCGGCGGCCGAGATGATCAGCTGGTGCAGTGCGGCCCGCGCGCCGACGTCGACGCCCTGGGTGGGCTCGTCCAGGAGCAGCACCGGGGGTGCCTGGCGAAGCCACTTGGCGAACAGGATCTTCTGCTGGTTGCCGCCGCTGAACGTCTCCAGGCGACGCTCGGTCCCGTCTCGCGGGCGGACCTGCAACCGGGTGAACCAGGTCGCGGCCTCCGCGCTCTCGGCCCGGCGGGAGAGCAGCCCCCGGTGCCAGAACGGTTTCAGGTTCACCAGGGTCAGGTTCTCGCGTGCGGTCAGGCCCATCATGCCGCCGTCGAGCCGGCGGTCGGCGGGCAGGTACGCCAGGCCGCCGGCGATCGCCTCGTCCGGGCGGTGGCCCGGGATTTCCTTGTCCCGGACGCCGACCAGGCCGGCCCGCCGCGGCGTCAGCCCGAAGACCGCGCCAAGCAGCAGATCCCGGCCCGACCCGGTGATGCCGGCGAACCCCACGATCTCGCCGGGCGCGGCCGTGAAGCCGATGTCGTCCAGGACGTCGCTGCACAGCCCGGAGACCTGGAGTACTGGTTCGGCGGGCGGACGGGCCCGGGCCGCGCCTGCCGGGCCGCGGGCGGGAGCCGCCGCGGCCGCGGCGGCGACCTCGGTGAGGTCGGTGCCCACGATGGCGCTGATGAGTGCCTTGCGATCCAGGCCGGCCACCGGCCTGGTCATGACCCGGACGCCGTCCCGCAGCACGGTGACGTTGTGGGCGAGCTGGAGGATCTCGTCCAGCCGGTGACTGACATACAGGACCGCTATACCGTTCCGCGCGGCCGTGCGCACGATCTGGAGCAGGTGGTCGACCTCGCGCACCGGCAGGGTCGCCGTCGGCTCGTCCAGGACGAGCAACCGGGCCGGGACGGCCGGGTTCTCGCGCAGGGCCCGGGCCACCGCGACGCCCGTCTTGTGGGCCGGGGGCAGCGCCTCCACCTTGAGCCGCGGATCCAGGTCGAGCCCGACCTTGCCGAGGTCGCTGCGGGCGAGCGCGCGAGCCGTGGCGTCGCGCACCGTGCCGAGCCGGGTCGGGAAGCCGGTCCCGAGGGCGAGGTTGTCCGCGATGGACAACGAGTCCACCAGGCCGAGGTCCTGGTGGACGAACCGGCAGCCAAGGTCATAGGCCACGGTCGGCGAGCCGAACGGCAGCCGCAGGCCGCCGATGCTGACCTCCCCCTCGTCCGGCTGGTAGTAGCCGGAGAGGATCTTGATGAGCGTCGACTTCCCAGAACCGTTCTCACCGAGCAGCGCATGGATCTCACCGGGCGCGATGGTCAGGGCGAAGTCGGACAGCGCCAGGACGGCCTCGAAGCTCTTTCGCAGGCCCCTGACCTCGAGCGCTGGCCGGTCCTCGCGGCCGGCCAGCGCTCCCGGGCTCCCGGCTGGGCTCAACTGACCTTCCAGAGCGCCTTGAACTGCGCGACGAACGGGTCGATCGGCGGGTAGTCGTTAGCCGGGCTGATGTCGCTCGACTTGACGATCAGCTTCTTCGGCAGCCCGCCGTCGTAGGGGTCGACACTCATGCCCTCGAGGTGCCGGAGCGCGATGTCGATCATCTCGAAGCCGCCGACCTGGAACGCGCCGCCGATGGTAGCGGACTCGGTCCCGCTGTTCACGTCGGCGATGTTCTGCGACGAGCTTCCGGTCGAGGCGATCTTGATGTTCTTGAGTCCGGCGGAGGCGAGCGCGGCGGGGAGGCCGGCGATAAAGCCGCCCTGCGGTGAGACCACGTACTTGATCGCCGGATCGCGCTGGAGCGCGGCTACCACCTGGCCGTTGAGGGCGCCGCTCTCCACGTCCTGCAGGGTCGAGGACAGATCGCTGACCGAGCAGCCGGAGCAGCCGGACTTCACCGTGCTGTCGAAGGAGTCCGAGATACCCTTGAGGATCTCGAGCGAGTCGATGTGGACGTTGAGGGCCTTGCCGGTGCCGCCCGAGTCGCTGATGAACCAGTTGGCCATCATCGTGCCGTAGTCGACCAGGTTGGGTCCGTCGCCGATGTTCCCGATCACGGTCGAGCTGAGGTTGACCGGGCCGACGAAGCCGACGATCAGCGGCACGCCGGCCTTGGCGTAAGCGGCCTCCTCTGACTGCCAGACGGCCTGCGGCAGACCGCTCAGGGCCACGCCCGCCGGATGGTAGGTCAGCGCCTGCTGCATGGCCGGGACGAGCGCGGAGATGTTGGCCTGGTTGTACTGGATGACCTTCAGCTTCCAGCCGATCAGCGCGGTCGCTTCCTTCAGTCCCTCGCCGATTTCCGTGCACGCGGGAATCTCGCAGTTCAGCCAGACGAAGGTCTTGCCCGTGGGCGCGGGCGACTTCAGCGGGGTGGTGGTCGAGAGGGTGGCGGCCGCGTTGATCCACTTCTGCGTGATCGCGGTCGCCGCCGAGACCTGGCTCGAGCCGCTCGCGCCGGCCGATCCGCTCGCGTCGGCCGAGGCCGAGTTGGTGCTGGCCGCCGACGATCCGCTCCCCGAGCTCGAGCAGCCCGCGAGGACGAGAGCGCCGCTGACCAAGGGGATGAGGAACATCATCAGCCCGGCCGGCCCTGTCATTCGTGATCTTCTTTTCACCTGTGCTCCTGGGTCGACGCGAACCTAATGCTGTCGGTATACCGCATTCGGTCTACGACGGTCAAGATAACGGTGAAACTTCGATGTAACGGTGTGGAGACAGAACCGCAACCGGAACCGAACGTCGCCCGGATGGCCAGCTCCGCATCGAATGGCCGTTCGCTAGCGGCGGTACCGGTCGGGCATCAGCCACCGGATCAGGCTGAGTTCGGGTCCGGTCGCCGCGGGGACGCGCTCGAGTTCATCGCTGATCTCCAGGTCCCATCCGCAGCCGGCCCTGATCTCGGCGATCGCGTCGTCCGCGCTGGTCGCGTCGTCGGCCAGGTACGCGGACAGCCGCAGCGGGGCGTCGCCCCGGGGTTTGCGGAAGACGCCCTTGTCCGTCACGACAGCCCGCACGCGGGTGCCAGGGCAGGTCACGAACTCCACCTGGGAAACGAGCTTGCGCCTCGACATCCGGGTGACGACGATCGTGTCGCACACCGAGGCCGCGTCGTTGGCCCCCCCGGAACCGGTGATGAGCTGGCCGGCCACGACGGTGGAGTTCGTGTTCCCGCACCGGTCGACCTGGGCGGCCCCGAGGATCGCCAGCCCGTGCGGCCGCGTGCCGCCGAGGACGACGCCATATATGTCCGACCCGTCCGCGGACATAAGCGCCGAATCAACGTCGGGCTCGAATCGGCCCGGCGCGGGTTCAAAGCCGAAGAAGCCGTTTCCTGTCGCGAGGCTGACGTCAATCCCGTCCTGCCGTAGCGCGTGGCGCGCGGCCGCGGCCGGAGCCTCGGACAGTCCGGCGCCGACGAGAAGGACGTCGTGGCCCTCCGCCCGGATCAGGCTCATGACCTCGCGTGTCGCGAGCGTCATGAGGGTCTCACTGGCTGACGGCAGCGAGCCGTCCTGCGCTGGCGGCGGGCTTTGCGCCGCCTCGCGAGGCCGCTGCAAGGCGGCCAGCTTCGCCTCGCCCAGCTGGGCCAGGTAGGCGTCATGGCCGGCCAGGCCGAGGACCCACCGCCGGAGCCACGCCCCGATCAGGCCGGGATCCCGCGAGGCAGCCAGGTACGCGTGATCGAAGTCGCTGTCGGCTTCGTACCAGCGGAGGCCGGGGAACACGCGCGAGCCGAAGCGTCCCGGATGCGCGCCGAAGGGGACGTGGCACACCGCCCGGACGTAGCGGGCCGGCAGCCGGACGAGGTGTGAATTGCGGCGGATGACATCGCGGCTGACGATGTGCTCGGCGGTGACGATGGCCCCGCGGCGGCTCGCGAGCGCACCCCAGACGCCGTCCTCCTGCGGCGGGATGACGATCGTGTTGCCGTCCTCGTCCGCGGCGAGCGCGTGCACGATGGACACGTCAGGCGCCAGCGGGCTCATGATCGCGGCCCGATCAGGCGAGCCGAACGGATCGGGGATGGCCATGAAGTCGGCGGCGTTAGCCGCGGCCATCGAGCTCCCGAGCAGGGAGTGGGTCTGCGCGAACGGCAGGCCCTGCGCCGCCGCCTGCAGGCGCTGCGTGAGCGAAAGGAAACTCCAGTGCTGGAAGGTGACGTCACCGCGGCCGAAGGCGCCCTGCAGCTGCGGCATCGGCCCGGCATATGCGCTGCTGACCGCGCCGTAACTGCCGGCGATCACGGCGCGAACGCTCCCGGAGGCGACGAGGTCGGCGGCATGACCGCCACCCACCCGGCACATGATGAGCGTGAGCCCCAGGTTCGCATCATGACTCTGCCGCAGGACTTCCCGCGTAGCGGCCCGGCACGACGTGGTCAGGTGCAGGTGGAGGCCGGGCTCGAGGGCGTCGTGCACGGCGCGGCCCAGGTCGGTCAGCCTGGAGGTCACGACAAGGCGCCGGATTCGCGCAGGGCGCCGATGTCTTCGCCGGTCAGGCCGAGAACCGAGGCGAGGACCTCGTCGGTGTCCTGTCCCAGCCCGGGCGCGCCGCGTCGCGGCAGGACCGGGGTGTCCGCCAGCCGCCAGGGCGCACCGGTCACGAGCAGCGGGCCGATGCCGGCCACGTCGATCGTGCGGAAGATGTCCCTGGCCCAGAAGTGCTCGTCGGCCACCTGATCGGCGACCGCATACACCCGGGCCGCGGCCACCCCGGCCGCGCGCAACCCGGCGACCAGTTCGTCCGCGTCGCGGGTACGGGTGTACGCGGCGACCGCGGCCCCGAGCTCGGGCGCGGCCGCCAGGCGGCCGGCGGCGGTTTCGTACCGCGGGTCACCCGCCCAGGGCTGACCGGGGGTGGCCGCGCAGAAGCGCCGCCACTGCGCATCGGACGTCACGGCGATCGACATCCACCGGCCGGTCGCGGCGGTCCCGAAGACGCCGTACGGCATCGCGCCGGGCTGGCAGTTCCCGGCCGGCGCCATCACCGTGCCGGTCATCGCGAACTCGATGAACGGCTGCGCCGTCATCGCGATCACGCCCTCCATCTCGGAGAAGTCGATGTGCTGGCCGATCCGCTCCCGCTGCCTGGCCCACAGCGCCGCGAGCACGGCGTGGAAGCCGAACAGCGCCCCGGTGGAGTCCGCGAAGTTGAGGCCGAGCACCCCCTGCGGCTCCTCGCCGTCGTACCCGGTGACCGAATCCAGGCCGGCCAGCGCGGTCAC
>JBEKKH010000074.1:0-18662 GCA_050010815.1 Streptosporangiaceae bacterium
AGCCGCCTACGGGAGGGTATCTCTTGGCTGCTAGCCGCCGGTGTCTTCACCGTTCGTGACCCTGAGTACCTGGATGTGCGCTTTTCCGCAGCTTGGGTACGTTAACCTGCCCCCGTGTCACCGAACGGGACTGCCGCTTACGACTCCGTAACGGACTTGCCGCCCCTTGTGGCCCGCGCCGTCACCTTGGCCAGGCACGAAGGCTTCGCCAACTCGTGCCGGCCCGAGCATGGCCGCTTGCTGTTCGCGCTGGCGGCGGGCGCGGAGGTGATCGGCGAGATCGGGACCGGCTACGGGGTCGGCCTGGCCTGGCTGGCATCGGGCGCGCGCGCGGGGACCCGGCTGGTCAGCATCGAACGAGATGCCGGTCGGGCGGAGCGGGCCGCGGAGCTGTTCTCCGGCCTTCCCCAGGTGACGGTGATCCCGGGCGACTGGCAGGCGATCTATCCGCACGGACCCTTTGACCTGCTCGTGCTGGACGGCGGAGCACACGGTAAAGCCGGCCGGCCGGCCGCCGACCCGGAGCGCCTGCTCCGGCCGGGCGGCACTCTGGTCATCGATGACCTCACCCCGGCCCGCGACTGGCCGCCCCGGTACGCCGGGGGCGTCGATGAGCTCCGGATGTCCTGGCTGGGTTTCCCCGGGCTGGACGCGGCCGAGCTAAGGCTGGCCCCGGACCTGGCCGCCCTGGTCGCCACCCGCCGGTTCCCCGCCGCTCCCTATGTCCGGCCGCCGGAACCCACCCTCAGCTGACGTCCGCTCAAAATGACCCTCAGCTGCCGTCCGCTGGAGACCACCCTCAGCTGCCGTCCCGGAGGTTTTCCGGCGCGCCAGAGCGGAACGTGATGTGGTCGAAGGTCGCCGCGCAGCCCGCCCCGGTTGGGGACTGGGCCAGGAACCCGATCCGGACCAGTTCGGCCGGGTCCCCGCTGAGCGCGAAGTAGCGCAGCAGCCGCCACCAGGCGCCGTCGGCCGACGCGTGGAAGGCCCAGGCTCCTCCGGTCCTGGTCACCCTCAGCCACAAGGTGTTGCCGTCGACCTCGAAGGAATTGCTGTCATCGGAGGTTCCCCTGGTCACGACCGTGACCGCGGTCGGCTGCCGCTGCGGCGAGTACTCCAGGCAGAGCTTGGCCCAGTGCCGCTCACGGGCGTGCAGCAGCAGCACGCCCGCGTCGTACATGCTGCCGAAGTCCACGCTGACCTGCGCCGCGAGCGTGAAGTCTCCGGCCGGGGGCAAGCCCAAGAAACGGCCCGCGTCCGGTAGTCGGCCAGGCTCCGTGCCCGCCGGATCGATGAACAGGTCGGTCCCAGCCCCGGCGGTCAGCGTCAGCACACCGTGCCGGACCCGGCACCCGGCCGACGGGGATCCGGCGGGCTCGAGCGGGAACGGCAAGCCGGGCAAATTCAATGCGGCCACCCAGGTAGTGTGCCACGCCGCCACGCCGCCACGCCGCCACGCCGCCACGCCGCGGGTCACCGCCGGAATGTTATGGCCGGTTGTTAGGCTCCGGCCATGCTCGATCACATCGGTCTTCAGGTGCAGGATGTCGAGGCATCCCTGGACTTCTACCTGCGTACGTTCGCCGCGATCGGGATGCGCGAGGCGATGCGCTTCCCAAGCGGTGACACCCTCGTCGTCGGCCTGGCCGGTCCGGACGGCAGGCCCGTGTTCTGGCTGGTGCCGCCCGGCGGCGCCGAGACCAGAGAACTGCACGTCGCCTTCCGCGCGCCGGACCGAGACGCGGTGGACGCGGTACACGACGCCGCCAAGGCGTCCGGGGCGGAGGTGCTGCACGCTCCGCGCGAGTGGCCCGAGTACCACCCGGGTTACTACGGCGTGTTCCTGCGCGATCCCGACGGCCACAACGTCGAGGCCGTGCACCACGGTTGAGCGGCCACGTCGACGGGCCAGCACACGGGCATAACGATCGACGTGCCGAGCTTCGGTGACCTCGTGCGGCCAGCCGTTCATGCCTCCGCACCCGGCCGCTCGGCGGAATGGCTCAGCTTCTCCGCATGCCCCTGACACGCCTGACGGCACGCCGGGCGCGGTCGGCCCGCGTGGTCTGCGCGGCCCGCGTGGTCTGCGCGGCCCGCGTGGTCTGCGTGTCCCGCGTGGTCTGCGCGGCCCGCGTGGTCTGCGTGGCCCGCGTGGCCCGCGTGGCTCGGCGCGGTGCCGACCGGGGGTGGACGTGCCGCTCCCGCAGGGCCCGGAGCGGCTGCCTGGTCTGGGTCTGGGCCTGGGCGGCCCCGGGTAGCGCCCCGGGCTGGAGCTCCGCGCGCAGCCGGTCCACGTGGGCCAGGATCTCGCCGCGCAGCGGCCAGCCCTCGGGCTGTTCCGCCGGGTCGGTGCGGAGCAGGTCGGCGAGCCGGTCCTGCTGTCGCCTGGCCGCCTCCAGATGATCTTCCAGCTGTTCGGCGATGGGCTCGGCGACGGCGTCGGGGTGCTCGACGGAGGTCGGATCGGCCTCCAGGAGCTGGCCGTAGGCGAGGACCGCGGCGGAAAGCTCGGTCAGCACGGCGGCCAGCCTGGCGCGGGTCTCCGGCTGCCTGACCGGGCTGTCCTCGCTGTCCAGCCGGGTGCCGTCGGCGACCGAACGAGCCAGCACCCTGATGTCGGTGGCCGCTCGCTCCAGCGTGCCGACGCCATCCCGCAGGCCGGCGGCCGGGTTCACGAGCATGAGCCGCCGAGGGTTCAGCCGGACGCTTTCCTCGGCCTGGCTCAGGGCGTCGTCGACGTGCTCGATCTCGCCGCGCAGCGCCCGGGTGCGGTCCAGCCACTCGGCCGCGCGCTTCGGGTCCGGTGCTTCCGCCAGCCCGTCCGCCATCTGGCTGAGCAGGTCGGCCATCTGGCGGCTCAGCTCGCCGACCGCTTCCCTGGCGGGCTGTACCCGCAGCCGGGCGAGGACCAGCCCAGCCGCCAGCCCGGCGGCGGCGCCGACGAGCGTTTCCGTGATGCGGCTGGTGGCGTACGCATGTGAGTCCACGGAGAAGATCAGCATCGCGCTGATCGGCACCTCCAGAATGTCCTCGCGCAGCCGCAAGAGCAGGCCAAGAACCAGCGCTCCGGCGATGAGCAAGCCGAGCACCCACCAGCTGAACGGGACGTAGGCGGCGACCGCGACGGCCGCGAGGACGCCCGCGGTGACCCCGACCACCCGCTGGACGGCGCTGCGGATGGTGTGGAACAGCGTCGCCTGGGCCACGAGCAGCGCGGTCAGCGGCGCGAGCACGTCACGGGACGACGCGCCGGGCAGCCGTAGCGCGAGGAGGTACGCGAACACCGCCGTGGCGGTCAGCCGGGCAATGTAGACCGCGGTCGGCTGAGCGCGGCGACGCACCAGCGTGAGCTGCTCGGCCTGGCGCCTGGCCACCGCCTTGGCCGCCTCGCCGACGCTCTCGGCCGGTACTCTACGGACGGGAAAAATCTTCATGAACTGCACAATCATCAACTAGGAGGGTCATGGGAGAAGGGATAGCTCTAACCGCGAGCAAAACCCCACGCCACTTCAACGCCCGATCCGGCCCGCTATTCCCTGGCGATGACCCTAAGTTCCCAATCGATTACTTTTAGCTCCCTCAGCGCGTTCCCTCAGCGCGTTCCCTCAGCGCGTTCCCTCAGCGCGTTCCCTCAGCGCGTTCCGTCAGCGCCATCAGCGCGGCCTGGTACAGCTCGACCAGGCCCGCCTGCACCCGCGGGTCACCGAACCGGGGATTCCACACCAGCTCGGCCAGCGAGTCGCTGATCACGAAGGCCGACGCCAGCTGCAGGCCACGGACCTGCGCCACCGCGAACAGGGCAGCCGCCTCCATCTCCACGCACAGCACACCCTCGGCCTGGTAATGCCGCGCCTCGGCGACGGTCTCCCGGTACGGGGTGTCGATGGTCCAGGAGACTCCGGTGCGGAACGTCAGGCCCGCCCGCTCCATGGCCGCGCCCAGGGCGCCCGTCATCGGCTCTGGCGCCGGGGCCAGCCTGCCCGCCGGCAGGTAGTGGTGGGAGACGCCTTCGTCCCTGATGGCGGCCTCGCACAGGACGAGGTCGCCGGGTTCCAGGTCGCGCTGGAGACTGCCCGCCGTGCCGACGGAGACGACCGCGGAGGTGCCAAGCGCGGCTAGTTCCTCCAGCACCTCGGTCGCGGCCGGGGCGCCGATCCCGAACTGCCCGAGCAGCCCGACCCGGCCGCCGGTACTCGGCAGCGCCAGCGGCAGGCGCCCCGGCCGGGGCGCCTTGACCTGCAGTCCTTCGGTCCGCAGCACATGGTCATGCAGGGAGCGCTGGTAGCAGATGATCACCCCGGCGGGAGCTTGATCGTCGCCGAGCGCGCCGGTCTGGCGCAGGTACGCGATGAAATCGGCGGCGGTGAACAACGCCTCCTCGGCGTGTTTGCCCGCGAAGTTCGGATAGCTGGCGCCCGGCACGATGGCCGATTCTACGCCCGGTTAAATCGGTTGCCCGGGCCGCGGCGGTCTGCTGTACTTCCGGGCGTAGGGCAAGCGGACCAGGGAGAAGCGATGCGCACGGCACTCATGTCATCTCAGCAGGGATTTGCTACCTACGCAGAGGACATGACCTTCCGTGCCAACGCTCAACCTGGGAATCCTGGCGCATGTTGACGCCGGCAAGACGAGCCTGACCGAGCGGCTGCTCTTCGCGGCCGGTGTCATCGACGAGATCGGCAGCGTCGATGACGGCAGTACTCAGACCGACACCATGGCGCTGGAGCGGCAGCGCGGCATCACGATCAAGGCCGCCGTCGCCTCGTTTGCCCTCGACGACCTCACCGTCAACCTGATCGACACCCCCGGCCACCCGGATTTCATCGCCGAGGTGGACCGGGCGCTGAGCGTGCTCGACGGTGCGGTGCTGGTCGTCTCCGCCGTCGAGGGAGTGCAGTCGCAGACGCGCGTGCTGATGCGGGCCCTGCGGAGGTTGCGGCTGCCCGCGCTCATCTTCGTGAATAAGATCGACCGGTCCGGCGCGGCCCGCGAGCCGGTGCTGCGGGACATCGCGGCCCGGCTGACTCCGGCCGTGGTGCCGATGGGCACGGTGTCGGGGCTCGGCACGCCGGACGCCGCCTATTGCCCGCACGGCGCTACCGAGGCGGCCTTTGCCGCCCGGCTGGCTGACTTGCTCACCGAGCATGACGACGCGCTCCTGGCCGCCTACCTGGACGACGAGAGAGCCCTGTCCAGCGGCCGGCTGCGGGCTGAACTCGCGGCGCAGACCAGGCGGGCGCTGGTGCATCCGGTGTTCTTCGGGTCGGCCATCACCGGCGCGGGCATGGTGGCGCTGACCGCTGGCATCAGGGAATTCCTGCCCCCGGCCGATGGCGATGAGCAGCGGCCGCCCTCCGGCACGGTCTTCAAGGTCGACCGGGGCCCGGTCGGGGAGCGGGTCGCCTACGTCCGGATGTTCGCAGGCACGGTCCGCGTCCGGGACCGCCTATCCCTGCCCGGCGCATCGCAGCCCGGCGGACAGCGGCCCGGCGCACCCCGGGCCGCCGGACCTCAACGCAGCGGACAGCGGGTGACGGGCATAAGCGTGTTCGAGCGCGGCTCACTCGTTCGGCGCGAGTCGGTGGCCGCCGGGCAGATCGCCACGCTGCACGGTCTGGCCCGGGCCCGTATCGGCGACGTGATCGGAGCGCCTCGGGCCGGGGAAAGCCGCCACTTCGCCCCGCCGACGCTGGAGACGGTGGTCGTCCCCGCTCGCCGGGCCGAACGGGGCGCGCTGCTCGCCGCGCTCACCCAGCTCGCCGAGCAGGACCCGCTGATCAACCTCCGGCAAGACGACACGCGGCAGGAGATCGCCGTCTCGCTCTACGGCGAAGTGCAGAAAGAGGTCATCGCGGCCACGCTGGCGGATGAGTTCGGCCTGGCCGTGGAGTTCCGCCAGACCACGACGATCTGCATCGAGCGGCCGGCGGCCAGCGGTGCCGCCGTGGACCGGATCGGCGAGTCAGGTAACCCGTTCCTCGCCACCGTGGGCCTGCGCGTCGATCCGGCCGCGCCAGATTCCGGGGTCGGATTCGGGCTGGACATCGAGCTCGGTGCGCTTCCGCTCGCGTTCCTGCGCGCGGTCGAGGACACCGTGCACGCGACGCTGCGGCAGGGGCTCCGCGGCTGGCAGGTCACCGACGCCACGGTCACCATGACGCAGTCCGGTTACTGCCCCAGGCAAAGCCATGCCCACGCCAGGTTCGACAAGAGCATGTCGAGCACGGCCACGGACTTCCGCGCTCTGACCCCGCTGGTCCTGGCCGCCGCGCTGGCCCGGGCGGGTTCCCGCGTCTACGAACCGGTGCAGCGCTTTCACCTGGAGATTCCCGCCGACACGGCCGGGGTCGTCCTGGCCGCGCTGGCGCGGCTGCGCGGAGTGCCGCAGACGACGGGGACGAGCGGTGAGGCGGGCACGATCGAGGGCTCGATCCGGGCGGCCCGGGTGCGGGAGCTCGAGCAGCTGCTACCCGGCCTGACCCGCGGTGAGGGCATGCTCGAGTGTGTCTTCGGCCAGTACGAACCGGCCGGCCACCCGGTGCCCACCCGGGCGCGGTGGGGTCACGATCCGTTCAACCGGACGGAGTACCTGCGCCACGTCACCCGCTAGCCCCGCGGCCGGGCCCCGCGGCCGGGCCCCGCGGCCGGGCCCCGCGGCCCGGCCCCCGCAGGCCGATCCCGCTAGCCCGGCTCAATCAGGCGGTTCTCGGTACGCCAGACCACTCGCAGGCCGGACCAGTCGTCGTCGATGGCGGCGACCTTGACGTCGACCAGCCCGACCGGGAGCGCATGGGTGCGGATCACGTTGTCGGTGATGTCGCTGTGGTGACCGGCCGCACGCCGCGGCCAGGCCACCCAGAGCGCCCCCGCGGGATAGATGCGCCGGGCCAGCTCGCCGATCTCCCCGGCGATGTCGTCCGCCCGGGTGAAGAACGCGATGATCACGTCGGCCCGCCCGTCGGCGTCCGCGGCGGCCAGGCCGGGCGGCGGATCGGCCAGCGTCCAGCCGGGAGGAGGATGGTGCAGGTGGACGCGCTGTTCGGGCTTGAGCCCAAGCTTGGCCGCCTGAGGCCGGCCCGAGTATCCCGCTGCCATAACTCGGCAACCAAGGATGAGTTCACGGTCCCCGCCCCGTCTATCCTGCGTGGCGATGGACACTGAATTAGGCCCCTAGACACTTGACCCCCATTGACATCAGGCTCATAGACAGGAGCATGACATGTTCGGCAGCACCAAGGCGTTCAGCGGGTTCGCCGTCGATGACGTTCAGGCGGCGAAGAAGTTCTACGGCGAGACGCTCGGGCTGGAGACCTCTGAGCAGAACGGGCTGCTGACGCTGCACCTGGCCGGCGGCCGGGACACGCTGGTGTACCCGAAGCCGGTCCACACCCCGGCCGACTACACCATCCTCAACTTCGAGGTGGACGACATCGACGCGGCCGTCGGTGAACTCCTGAGCCGCGGCGTCGAGATGGAGAAATACGAAGGCCTCGGCCAGGACGCCAACGGCATCAACCGGGCCGGCGGCCCCTACATCGCCTGGTTCAAGGACCCGGCCGGCAACCTCCTGGCCGTCCTCCAGCCACGCTGACCCGTCGGGCCCACGCGGACCGCCGCGGGCGGTCGCGTACATCGGCCTGTCGCTGCCGTCCCGTCAGCTGTCGCCGAATTACGACATTGCCTGGGCCGGGTTCGACGTCCTGCTGGCCGGCGGGCTGGGCAGCTCGGCGTACTTCGCGCTGCGCCGGTCCCGCTACCTGTCCGCGCATCCTGCAGCGCCAGCTCAGGCTGTTTCGCCGTCCGGCGCCGGCACGCGAACGAGCAACGCCCCCGGCTGGACGGTGATGACGAGCTGACGGGTGCGCCCCATCACCTCGCCGTCCAGTTCCCACAGGTGCGGCCGGTCGATGTCGATGCGCAGCTCGGTGAAGCTCCGGCGCAGCACCCTGGATGACACGTCAGAACGCCGCCGCAGCAGCACGTGCAGCACCACCACCAGCCAGCCGGCCACGGTGCGAGCCGTGAGGACCACCATGTCCAGCCGGCCGTCGTCGGGCTGCGCGTCCGGCAGCAGCGGCACCCCGCCCTGCAGCGCGCCCACGTTGCCGACGATGACCCCGCTGGCCCGGCGCCGCACCGGCGGCCCGGCATCGGTTCTCAGCTGCACCCGCATGGGCCGGTCCCACAGGTGCCGGAGCGCGGCCAGCAGGTAGGCCAGCCAGCCGAGCCGTTTCTTGACCGGCTCGCTGGCGTCCGCCAGCATCTTCGCGTCCAGCCCGAGCCCGGCCATGGTGAGAAACAGGCTGCCGTTGGCCAGGCCGGTGTCCAGCCGCCGGTTCCGGCCGGTGAGCGCGACGGTCAGCGCCTGGCCGAGGTCGCCGGGCAGCCCAAGGTTGCGGGCCAGCAGGTTGCCTGTGCCGAGCGGGATCACCGCCAGCGGTACCCCGGTGCCGGCCAGCCCGGCCGCCGTCGCGGTCACGGTGCCGTCGCCGCCGCAGGCCAGGATCACGTCGACGCCCGCCTCGGCCGCCGTCCGCGCCTGCCCCTGGCCGGGATCTTCCTGTGTCGTTTCCAGCCACATCGGCTCGTCCCACCCGTGCTCGGTCATGGCGGCGCCGACCAGCTTCCGGAACGAGCCCGGGAGCTTGACCGGGTTCGCCACCACCGCCGCGCGGCTCACGGCAAACCGGCGCGGGTGCAAAGCAGCATGGCCCGAAGCCTATCCACGCTCCGCCCCATTTTTGGGCCGAACGAACCGTGGCTCAACCGCCACCCGCCCACTCCGTCCACGGGGCCTAGCCGGTCTAAAAAAAAGGGGGTTAACCGGTGTGCCAAACGCCCCGACGCCCGCTATTATACTCAGTATGCTACTCGATAGAATCACACCATGAGCGTGCGGCACGCCCTGCTCGCGCTGCTCAGCGAGGGCCCCAAGTACGGCCTTCAGCTGCGCGAGGAGTTCGAGGCCAGGACCGGCGAGGTCTGGCCGCTGAACGTCGGCCAGGTGTACACGACCTTGCAGCGGCTCGAGCGGGACGGGCTGGTCGAGTCGGAAGGCGCCGAGCAGGACGGCCCGCAGAAGGGCTTCCGGATCACGGTGGCCGGTCAGCGGGAGCTCACCGGCTGGCTGCACACGCCGCCCGACCTGGCCGCTCCGCCCCGCGACGAGCTGGTGATGAAGGTGCTGGTCGCGATGCGGGTGCCGGGGACCGACGTGCATGACGTGATCCAGGTGCACCGCAGGTACCTGGTGCAGCTGATGCAGCAGTGGACGCGGATCAAGGAAGCCGAGGCCGAGTCCGAGCCCGAGGCCGACCTGAACCTGAACCTGGCCCTGGTGGTCGACGCGGAGCTGTTCCGGCTCGACGCCGTGGTCCGCTGGCTGGATACCGCGGACGGGCGCATCAAGCGCGCCACCGCCGACCGCCAAGACACCCAAGACACCCAAGACACCCAAACCACCCAAATCACGATCGCCGAGGCCGGACCGGTACCTCCGTCCCTGCCCCGGCTACGCCGCAAGGCAGGAACGGGGCGATAGCCATGCCGTCAACGAAATCCAGATTGGAGGCAGCGCGATGAGCCTGCTTGAGATGCATCAGGTATCGCGGAGCTACGGCCAGGGTGCCGCCGAAGTGCGGGCGCTGCACGACGTCGACCTCAACGTCGAGGCGGGGATGATGGTCGCGGTAATGGGACCGAGCGGATCGGGGAAGTCCACGCTGCTGACCATCGCCGGCAGCCTGGAGGACCCGACCAGCGGCCAGGTCCGGGTCTGCGGTGAGGACGTGACCACGCTGTCGCGCAACGCCAAGGCGCGCCTGAGGCGCCGAACGATCGGATACGTGTTCCAGGACTTCAACCTGCTGCCCGGGCTGACCGCGGCGGAAAACGTCGCGCTGCCGCTCGAGCTCGACGGCATGCCCGCCAGGAAGGCGCGCGCGGCCGGCCTGGCCGCGATGGAGCAGCTCGGCCTGGCCGAGCGGGCGTCGCACTTCCCCGACCAGCTCTCCGGCGGTGAGCGGCAGCGGGTGGCGATCGCCCGGGCCGTGGTCGGCGACCGCCGGCTGCTGCTGGCCGACGAGCCCTCAGGTGCGCTCGATTCTGTCAACGGCGAAGCGGTCATGCGGCTGATCCACGCCGCGTGCAAGCGGGGACTGGCCGCGGTCGTGGTCACCCACGACGCCCAGCTGGCCTCGTGGGCCGACCGGGTGGTTTTCCTGCGGGATGGCCGGGTCACCGACCAGACCGTGCCCGCGCCCGGTCCGGAGTCGCTGCTCACCGGCCCGGTACCGCGTCAGCCGGGACCGGGCCAGTGAGTACCGGCCCGGGCAGCACCGCGCTGCGCGAACGGCCGGCCCCGGCGGGAGCATCCAACGGGGGCGTTCCCGCTCGCCGCGCCGTGATCCGCTGGGCCTGGCGGATGTTCCGCCGCGAGTGGCGCCAGCAGCTGCTGGTGCTGGCCCTCATCGTGGTCGCGCTGGCCGCCACCGTGCTCGGCGCGGCGGTGGCCACCAACAACCCGCCGCCGGCCGGCGCGGGCTTCGGCACCGCCCAGGACCAGGCCGTGTTCAACGACAGCGGCTCGCGGCTGGCCAGCCAGCTCGCCGCGCTGCAGCCCTACGGCCCGCTCGACGTCATCGAGAACCAGACCATCGCCATCCCCGGCTCGATCAACACCTACGACCTGCGCGCGCAGAACCCGCACGGCCCGTTCGGCCTGCCGATGCTCTCGCTGCTCTCCGGGCACTACCCGGCCGGGCCGGGCCAGGTGGCCGTGACCGACGGCGTGGCCGCCACCTTCAACCTCAGGGTCGGCGACGTCTGGCACCAGGGCGGCCAGACCCGCCTGGTCACCGGCCTGGTGCAGAACCCGCAGAGCCTGCTGGACGAGTTCGCCCTGGTCGCACCGGGCCAGGTCACCGCGCCGAGCCAGGTCACCGTGCTGCTCGACGCCCGTGGCGCGAGCGTGTCCTCGCTGCCCGCCTCGGTCCGCCCGTACGTGCAGTCCCGGCAGGCGGCCACCTCAAGCAACCCGCTCAACCCCGAGACCATCGTGCTCGCGCTGGCCACGATCGGCATGCTGCTCATCGCGCTGGTCGCGGTGGGCGGCTTTACCGTGCTGGCGCAGCGCAGGCTGCGCTCGCTCGGGATGCTCGGCGCCCTCGGGGCCGCCGACGCGAACATCCGTCTCGTGGTCCGGATCAACGGCGTCCTGGTCGGCCTGACCGGGGCGCTGGTCGGCGCCGTGCTCGGCCTGATCGGCTGGCTGGCCTACCGGCCGCACCTGGAGTCCACCTCCCACCACCTGATCGGCACGTTCGCGCTGCCGTGGGTCGTGATCGGCCCGGCGATCGCGCTGGCCGTGCTGGCCACCTACTTCGCCGCCTCCCGCCCGGCCCGCTCGATCACCCGGGTCCCGCTGGTCGCCGCCCTGTCCGGCCGGCCCGCGCCGCCCAAGCAGGTGCACCGTTCCGCGATCCCCGGCGTGGTCCTGCTCGTGGTCGCCGGCGCCCTGTTCGTCTACACGGGCAAGAGCAACGGCAACGGCGGTAGCGGCGCCCTGACGCTCGTCGGCGGCTTCGTCGTGCTGATCGCGGCGGTGATCATGCTGGCGCCGCTGGTCTTGACGGTGCTTGGCCTGTCCGCCCGCCGGGCCCCGATCGCGGTGCGGCTGGCCCTGCGGGACCTGGTCAGGTACCGGGCCAGGTCGGGCTCGGCCCTGGCCGCCATCAGCCTGGGCGTGCTGATCGCCGCCCTGATCTGCGTGCTGGTCGCGCAGCGCTACGGGAACGTGCTCGACTACACCGGGCCGAACCTGGCCTCGAACCAGATCATCGTCTACACCCCCAACGACAACCCGAACGGCGGCCCCCACGGCGGCGGCCCCAACGGTCCCAGCACGCCGCCGGTCACCAGCACGCCGCAGTCCCAGGCCGCGACCGCCAGCAGCATCGCCAAGGCCCTGGGCTCCGACACCGTCATCGCACTCGACCAGACCGGCGCCTCTCTCCAGCACGCCGCGGCCGGGCGCTCCTGGTCCGGACCGATCTACGTGGCCACTCCCCAGCTCCTGCAGGCGTTCGGGATCAAGGCCTCCGACGTCAGCCCCGACGCCGACTTCCTGACCGCGCGGCCCGGACTGTCCGGCATCTCCAAGATGCAGCTCATCTACGGTAGCTACCTCGCCTTGCAAGGCGCTCAGGGCGGTAACGGCCCGGGCGCCCAGAGCAGTTACCCGTGCCCGAAGACCGACTGCCTGGCCCACCCGGTCATCCAGGAGGTCGGCGCGCTGCCGTCCGGCACGTCGGCCCCCAACACGGTGATCACCGAGCACGCGATTCACCTGCTGGGCCTGCAGGCCAGCCTCTCCGGCTGGCTCATCCAGGCCCCGCACCCGCCCACCGCGGCGCAGATCACCGACGCCCGGCTGACCGCCGCCGCGGCCGGGATGACGATCGAGACCAAGTCAAGCACGCCCTCCTCGGCGGAGATCCTGGACTGGGCCACCGTCTTCGGGATCGCGCTCGCGCTCGGCATCCTGGCCATGTCCGTCGGCCTGATCCGCAGCGAGACCGCCCGTGACCTGCGCACGCTGACCGCCACCGGGGCGAGCAGCTCGAGCCGCCGGATCCTGACGGCGACGACCGCCTTCGCCCTGGCGCTGGGCGGCGCGGTGCTCGGCACGGTAGCGGCCTACGTCGCCGCTATCGGCTACGCCTTCGACAACTCCCTCGACGGCCTGTCCGAACTATCCAATGTGCCCACCACGAACCTGCTGATCATCCTGGTCGGCATGCCGACGATCGCCGGGGCGGTCGGCCTGCTGGTGGCCGGCCGCGAGCCCCCCGCCCTGTCCCACCAACCGGACGAGCCCGGGGGGCGACCCCCCGGAACCCCCCGATCACGGGGGGGCTACCCGCCCCCCCGTACCCCCCTGGCCGGGGCGGGGGCCTTGCGCTCGAGCATCTCCGCCGCACCGCGGACCACGCACCGCAGCGGGTCCTCGACCAGCACCGCGCCGACGCCGGCCGTGTTCTCGATCCGGCTGGCCAGGCCGGGCAGCAGCGAGCCGCCGCCGGACAGCCTGACCTTGCCGCGGACCACGTCTTCGGCCAGGCCGGCCGGGATCTCCGACAGCATCTCGTGCACCGCGGCCGCGATCGCGGCCACGATCGGCTCCAGCGCGGACGCCACCAGGGCCCCGGGCACGAACTCCGACCGGGGCGAGCGCTGCGCCACGTCCAGGCCGACGACCTCGGCTCCGCCGGACGCCCCGCCGGTGACCCCGAGCGTGATCTTCAGCTGCCGGGCGGCCCGCTGGCTGATGATCAGGCCGAGTGAGTTCCTGACCGCGTGCTCGATCGCCTCGTCCATGGCGTTACCCGCCTTGCGCAGCGAACGCGACCGGACCACCCGCCAGCCCGCCACCGCGGCGACCTCAGTGGTCCCGCCGCCGATGTCGACCACGAAGCCGCCGGCCCCGCCGGACAGGTCGAACCCGGCGCCGGCCGCCGCGGCCACCGGCTCGTCGATCAGCCGGACGTTGTACCGGGGGCGCCGCACGCTCAGCGCCGCGATGATCGACCGCCGCTCGACCTGGGTGGCGCCGCTCGGCACGCAGACCAGGGCGTTCGGGCGCAGCAGGCCGCGCCGCCTGACCCGGCGCAAAAACGCGTGCAGCATGGCGGCGGCCGCGTCCAGATCCGAGATGACCCCGTCCCGCATCGGGTGGATGACCTGGATGTCCTGCGGCTCTTTGTCGGCGAGCGCGTCCGCCTCCTCGCCCACCGCGGCCACCTTGCCCGCAGCGGTGTCGATGGCGATCGCGGTAGGCTCCTCGAGCACGATGCCGCGCCCGGCTACCCAGACGAGCGTGTTCACGGTGCCGAGATCGATGGCCACGTTACTCCGGAGGCGCATGCTGGTCTCCTTTGTCCTTCGCAGCTCTGCTTTTCGCAGTCGAGCCGAAGGATAGTGGCATCGGACTGTGATGGTCTGAGCGGGTTGCCGGGTGTTAAGGTCATCGGGGCCGGTGAAAGGGGTCGTCGATGCGGGTATCGAGGCGGGTCGTCGTTGCGTTCGGTGCGTGCGGGCTCACGGCCGCCGCGCTGGCCGCGGCCGGGACGGGCGTGCCTGGGTCGGCGGTCGCGGGCCCCGCGACCACGGGTTCGGCGTCCGGAGTGCTGTCGGCTGCGGCCGAGGTGACGGTCCAGCCGGGCGTGATGCACGCCGGTCGCGCGCAGTCTAGCCCCCCTACCACCGCTGACTGCGAGAAAGCCTACAAGGTCGTATGCCTCGAACCAGCACAAATCCAGCAGGCGTATAACCTGCCCGCGCTGTACGCCAGCGGCGTGACCGGCCGGGGAGCCACCATCGTCATCGTCGACTCCTACGGCTCGCCGACGATCAAGCACGACCTGGGCGTCTTCGACCAGACGTTCGGCCTGCCCGCGCCGCCCTCGCTGCGGATCATCCAGCCCGCGGGCAAGGTGCCCGCCTACAACCCGAACAACTCCGACATGGTCGGCTGGGCGGGTGAGACCACGCTGGACGTGGAGTACGCGCACACGGTCGCGCCGGGCGCGAACCTGCTGCTGGTCGAGACGCCGGTCTCGGAGACCGAGGGCGTGCACGGCTTCCCGCAGATCATCAAGGCCGAGGAGTACGTGCTCAAGCACCACCTCGGCGACGTGATCAGCCAGAGCTTCAGCGCCACCGAGCAGACCTTCCCGGTCCCGCGCCCGGCCTCGATCAAGGCGCTGCGCGGCGCCTACAAGCTCGCCGCCCAGGACAAGGTCACCGTGCTCGCCGCCGCGGGCGACTCGGGCGCCGCCGACGTCGGGCTCGACGGGAGCACCTACTACCTGTACCCGGTGACGTCGTGGCCGGACAGCGACCCGCAGGTGACCGGCGTCGGCGGAACCCAGGTGCACGTCAACGCCAAGGGCCAGCCCACCTTCCAGACCGTGTGGAACGACACGTACAGCAAGGCCACCAACGAGTTCGCCTTCGGTGACGCGGGCCCGAATCCGCTAGCCGGCGGCGGCGGCAAGTCGATCGTGTTCGGCCGCCCGGCTTACCAGAACGGCGTCGAGAAGGTCGTCGGCAGCCAGCGGGGCGTGCCCGACATCTCGATGAGCGGGGCCTGCAACGGGTCGGTCGACACCTACGGCACCTTCGGCGGAGCGCCGGCCGGCTGGACCCCGGCATGCGGCACCAGCGAGGCCACCCCGCTGTTCGCGGGCATCGTCGCGCTGGCGGACCAGGTGGCCGGGCATTCCCTCGGGCTGATCAACCCGGCCCTGTACCGGCTGTCCGCCGAGCACGCCCCCGGCATCGTGGACATCACCTCGGGCAACAACACCGTGTCGTTCGTCCAGGGCGGCCACACGCACACGGTGGACGGTTTCGCCGCCCGGCCCGGTTACGACCTGGCCTCGGGGGTCGGCACGGTGAACGCCCCGTCCTTCGTCCGCGAGCTTGCTTTCCTGGCCGGTCACTAAGATCCTTTTGGGCCAAACGGGTATTGGTGCTTCTCCTCGGTATCCTCATGACTCTCTAATGGCACCGAACTAACTCCCATCACCACAACGGGACATGCTTCCGTTATATCGGCGGAAAGCGCCGCTCACGGCGGCGTGCGCCAAGATACATTGTCAGCGGGTGGTGGCATCGTGGACCCTTCTGTGCCGCCTCTCATATGTGCTTTGACCTCGCGTTTCTCGGTGGAATCATCCACACCGGGCAACCCCTTGTGCCATGAATAAGCCTGACCTTCAGGGGAAGTGGGAACTCGCCCCTTGGGTGGCTCGCTATGAGGAGAGGAGGACAGCGATGGAGGATGTGTTCGAAGTCCTGTCCGAGGACCATGAGGAGATCAGTGCCGTCCTGGACGAGCTCGAGAAGGGCCCGACCGCGGCCACCGGGGCCGGCGAGGACCAGCTGATGCTGCGCAAGATGATGACGGAAGAACTCATCATCGAGGCCGCCAAGCACGCCGACATCGAACGGATATACGTGTGGTCGGCCGTACGGGAGCATGTCCCGGGGGGCGGCCCGCTGGCCGACCGGGCCATCTGCCAGCAGCTCGAGACCGGCGAACTGCTGGCCGAGCTGGACAAGCTGGACGCCGCCGACCCCGGGTTCGAGGATCTGCTCAGCCGGTTCACCCGGCTGAGCCGGGCGCACTTCGACTTCGAGGAGAGGCAGATATGGTCGCGGCTGCGGGCGGTCCTCCCGGCCAAGCTCGCGAGTGAACTGGGCCGCAGGATACTGCTGGGCCGGAAGGTGGCCTCCATCCTGCCGCATCCCCGCGCGTGGGCCTGATCCCGCAAACCCCGCAAGTCCCGCAGACCCCGCTAACCTGACGGGATCTGCAGCGGGCCTTCAGCTATCTATCAGCTTCGTAGTGCTCACTAGAGGCAGGCGGGGACAGGCCAGGCGTTTGCGTGCGGTCCGTCCCGGCCCACGAGCGACCGAACGCACGCGACCTAGGGCGTGATACAGATGCAGGATTACAGCGGCTACGGCATGCCGCCTGCCGATGGTGGCGGCTACGGCGGTCCCACCTCGCCGCTGCCGCAGGGACCTCCTCCGCCTCCCCGGCCGCCGCGACGGCGCATCGGCCTGCTGAGCTACGTGGCCGTGGCGCTGGCTGCGGGCGCGCTGGGGGCCGGCACGGTCGTGGCCGTGTATCACCCCACGTCCAGCACCTCGGCGGCGCCGGCGCCAAGCAGCAGCGCCGTTCCCGCCGCCCCCGCCCCGAGCAACTCGGCGGTACCTCAGCCGAGCATCGGGTCAGGGACGAACGCCGGCGAGGCCGCGGTGCTGAAGAAGGTCGCGCCGGGCGTGGTCATCATCAACACCACGCTGCAGTACAGCAGCGAGGAGGCCGCGGGCACCGGCATGGTGCTCAACTCCAGCGGCCTGGTGCTGACCAACAACCATGTCATCGAGAACGCCACCAAGATCAGCGCCACGGTGCTGGCGACGGGCCGCACCTACCCGGCCAAGGTCGTCGGCTATGACGTCACCGGCGATGTCGCCGAGATCCAGCTGCAGGGCGCGTCCGGCCTGCACACCGTCCCGATCGGCAATTCGTCGCAGGTCAGGTCGGGGGCCTCGGTGGTGGCGCTGGGCAACGCCGAAGGACAGAGCCAGATCGTCGCGGCCGAGGGCAAGATCACCGGGGTGAACCAGACCATCACGGCGAACGACCAGGGTGGCACGGTCACCTCGGAGACCCTGCACGGCATGCTCGAGACCGACGCGAGCATCGTGGCCGGCGACTCCGGCGGCCCGCTGTCCACGGTCGCGGGCCAGGTCATCGGGATGGACACCGCGGGCAACAGCGTGAGCTTCCCGCAGCAGCAGTCCACCGCCGGCTTCGCCATCCCGATCGACACCGCCCTCGCGATCGCCCGTCAGATTTCCGCCGGGGACGCCAGCTCCACGGTCGTCATCGGCTACCCGCCGTTCATCGGGATCTACATTGGCAAGGGGACGAGCACCAGCCCGCAAGCCCAGGCCCAGGCCCAGGAGGAGCAGGGCGGCGGCGGGGGTTTCGGTGGCGGGAACGGCTTCGGCAACTCCGGCCCCGGCAGCACCCCGGGCTGCTACACCAGCGACGGCAACCTGGTCACCCCCTCGCCGATCGCCTCGGTCAGCTCCGGCACCCTGGTTCTCGGCACGATCTGCGGCAGCCCGGCCGCCACCGCGGGCCTGACCGCGGGTGCGGTCATCACCGAAGTGAACGGACAGACGGTGGGCTCCCCGCAGAGCCTGACCAGCATCATGTCCAAGTTCCTCCCCGGCGCCCACGTCTCCCTCACCTGGGTCACCCCCGCCAACCAGACCAAGACCGGCACCCTAACCCTGACCGCCGGCCCGCCCCTATAAAGCCACACATCATCGTGGATCGTTACTACCCGCAGGCGGGAGGTAACGATCCACGATGATGGTTCCGCGCTCTAGGCGGCTTCGGGGAGCGAGGTTTGCTGGTGCTCGAAGAGGCCGATGATCTCCTCGACCGGCAGGTTCTTGGTCTCGGGCAGGAACTTCCACACGAACACGATGGCCAGCGCGCAAAGCCCGGCGAAGACCACCATGACGCCGGCCAGGCTGATGGCGTTCTGGGTCACCGGGAACACCTCGATCAGGGCGAAGTTGGCCAGCCAGTCGATCATCGCGGCGAACGCGGCCGCCTGCCCGCGGACCGCGGTGGGGAAGACCTCGCCCTGCAGCGTCCAGCCGGTCCCGCCCACGCCGATCGCGAACGAGGCGATGAAGAAGTCCAGGCCCACCATGATCACCACGAGCCGGAACGTACCGTGCGTGAACGTCAGCCCGGCCGCCGCCACCAGCGCGAACACGATCATCCCGGCATAGCCGCCGATGGACAGCTTCCGCCGGCCGAACTTGTCGATCTAGCGGGACCCCAGGTAGGTGGACGCAGCATCGCCAGCGACCCGCGCCGGCTCTTCGGCGCGTATTCGGCGATGTAGGCGGTCGCGATGGCCGAGTCCGCGCCGATGACCGCCACTTCCCAAGCCGCAGCAAAATGAACATGATCAGACTGGCACGCCGGCCAGCCCGCGCCACCCAGCCCGCGCCGCCCCCACGCCGCCCCCACCGAGCCCACGCCCCCCGCGCCACCAGCC
>JBEKKH010000075.1:0-21810 GCA_050010815.1 Streptosporangiaceae bacterium
GTCTGCACGATCAGTTCCGGCCGGCTGGCGCCTTCGCCGGCCTGCCCTCCGCCGGCCTGCCCTCCGCCGGCCTGCCCTCCGCCAGGCTGCGCTGTCCGCTGGGTTGACATGGCCGCCTTCGCGATATAACTTAAATTATCTCGACCATCGAGATAATCAATTATCGAGAGAATTTTACCAGCCACGAGAACGGGAGAAGAAAACGATGACGCCCACAGGGGAAATGATGACGCCCACAGGGAAAACGATGATGTCTACGGGGGTAACGATGGGGGAGACCCGGTGAGCCCGCCCGCGGTCATGGTGACCGGGCTGACCAAGTCGTTCGGCCGGACCCGGGTGCTCGATGACATCGGCTTCAGCGCCGCCGAGGGAACGGTCCTCGCCCTCCTCGGGCCGAACGGCGCAGGTAAAACCACCGCCATCCGAATCCTGTGCACGCTGCTGCGGCCGGACTCCGGCCACGCCGAGGTGCTTGGTCACGACGTCGTGCGAGAGCCGCGGCAGGTCAGGGCGGCGATCGGGCTGACCGGCCAGTACGCGGCCGTGGACGACCTGCTGTCCGCGCGGGAGAACCTGTCCATGATCGGCCGCCTGCTCGGCCTGCGCCGCCGGGACGCCGGCCGCCGGGCCGGTGAACTGCTCGCCGCGTTCGACCTTGCCGCCGACGCGGGCAAGACCGTGAAGACCTACTCGGGCGGGATGCGGCGCAGGCTGGACCTCGCGGCCAGCCTCGTCGGCGAGCCCCGGGTGCTCTTCCTCGACGAGCCGACCACGGGCCTGGACCCAGCCAGCCGCGGCCTGCTGTGGGACCTGATCTCCGGCCTGGCGGCCGACGGCACCACGGTGCTGCTGACCACTCAGTACCTGGAGGAGGCGGACCGGCTGGCCGGCCAGGCGGTGGTCATCGACCACGGGCGGGTGGTGGCGGAGGGCAGCCCGGCCGAGCTCAAGACGCGTTCCGGCGGGCAGGTGATCGAGGTCCGCCCGGTCCGCCAGGATGACCTTCCGGCCGTCGCGCGGGTGCTGGCGAGCGTCACGGGGGCGCCCGCCAGCACGGGCCGGGACACGGTCGCGGTCCCGGCCGCCGATCCCGGCTTGCTCGGCGCGGTCGTCAGCCGCCTCGCCGCGGAGGGCATCGCGGTGAGCCAGCTCGGGCTGCGGCTGCCGAGCCTGGACGAGGCGTTCCTGCGGATAACCGAGAGGAGTCCGGTGTGAGCGCCGTGAGCCAGACCCTGGTGCTGACCCGCCGGAACCTGCTGCACGTGTGGACCGACCCACAGCAGCTGGTCGGGATGACCATCCAGCCGCTGATGTTCCTGCTCCTGTTCGTCTACGTCTTCGGCGGTGCGATCGCGGGCTCCAGCCGGGCCTACATCCAGTTTGTCCTGCCCGGGCTGGTTGTCCAGGGTGTGGGGTTCTGGGCCATGCAGACCGCCATCGGCCTGAACGCGGATTTCCAGCGCGGTCTGGTGGACCGGTTCCGCTCGCTGCCCATCGCCCGCAGCTCGGTGGTAGCGGGGCGGATCGTGGCCGACGTCCTGCGGACCGGGTGGGGCACGGTGATCACGGTCGCCGCCGGCCTGGCGTTCGGTTTCCGGCTGCAGGCCAGCGCGGCCGGTGCGCTCGGCGCGTTCGGTCTCATCCTGGCCTGGGGTTTCGCGCTCAGCTGGCTGATGGCCTTCCTGGGCGTGTCGCTCCGCAGCGCGGAGACCGTGCAGACGGCCGGCTTCCTGCTCGTGATGCCCCTCGGCTTCGCTAGTTCGGTCTTCGCGCCCGCAGCCAGCATGCCGGGCTGGCTGCAAGCGTTCGTCAAGGTCAACCCGGTGACCGTGGTCACCGACGCGGTGCGCGGCCTGCTGCTGGGCGGTCCGGTCGCGAAGCCGCTGCTGTGGGCGGCCGTCTGGCTGGCCGCCCTGACCGTGGTGAGCTGGGTCCTGACGCTGCGAAGCTACCGCGCCCGCGCCTGATCAAGCCCCAATACAGCCCCATCACGCCCCCAACACGCCCCCATCACGCCGAACAGGGCGGCAGCTCCTCCTCGACCGAACACGCCGAAGCCTTCCCCCCGGCCGCGTCGACCACCCGGGCGAGCAGCTGGTACAGCGTCGTCCTCTCCGCCGCGGACAGCGCGCTGAACAGGTCGTCCTCGACCCGGCTGAGCCGGACCTGGGCCAGGCACAGCTCGTCGGCGCCGGCCGCCGACAGCTCGACGATGTGGCGTCGGCGGTCGGCGGGATCGCGGCGGCGGGTGATCAGCCCGCGCTCCTCGAGCTCGTTGAGCAGCCCGACGACGTTGCTCGGATCCAGGCTGAGCGCCTCGGCCAGCCCCTGCTGGCCGGCCGGCCCGTGCTCGCTGAGCAGGCTCAGCGCGATGAGGTGCCGGGGCCGAAGGCCGGCCGGCGGCATCGAAGCCTCGGCCGCGCGCCGCCCCACCCGGGCGAGGTGATCGAGCAGGGGCAGCAGCTGCTGCTCGACCCCCGTCGCCCCCGCCTTTGCCGCCCCCGCCTCCGCCGTCCGCGCTTCCGCCATAGCAAAAGACTATACCGGGCGTCAACCATTTGTATTTAACCAATGATTGGTGGTATACCTTCTATCCATGAGCCACCTCCTGCATATCGACTCGTCCCTGCGCACCGAGGGATCCCGCAGTCGTCAGCTGTCTGCCCGCTACGCCGAGCGCTGGCGGGCTCAGCATCCCGATGGGGTCGTCACCTATCGCGACCTAGCCGCAGACCCGGTGCCCCACCTTGATCACGCCGCCTTCTCGGCCGGGTTCGTCCCCGCCGCCGACCGCACCGCCGAACAGGCCGCGGCCAGCGCCCTGGGGGAGAAGCTGGTCGGCGAGCTCCTCGCGGCCGACACCGTCCTGATCGGCATGCCGCTCTACAACTTCGGGCCGCCGAGTACGTTCAAGGCCTGGTTCGACCGGATCGTCTCGCCCGCGACCGCGGGGCAGCTCGGCGACAAGGAGTTCGTGGTGGTGACGGCCCGCGGCGGCGGTTACCAGCCGGGCACCCCGCGGCACGGCTGGGATCACCGCGAGCCGTGGCTGCGACACGCGCTGAGCACGCTCGGCGTCAGCGATGCGGTGTTCATTGACACCGAACTGACCCTGGCCCGGGAGTCCCCGGCGATGATCCCGCTCGACCTCGGAGCCGCCGAGGACCAGAGCCTGGCCGCCGCTCTCGCCGCCATTGACGCCCTGGTCGACCGCGCCGTCCCGTCAGCCGTGGCCTAGCCCGGTCAGCCGTGGCCTAGCCCGGTCAGCCGTGGCCTAGCCCGGTCAGCCGTGGCCTAGCCCGGTACGTGCCGCGCCCCGGCGGGCCCGTAAAGCTCGCCGGGCGCGACCAGGATGCCGCCCGCCGTGGCCAGCCATTCGGCCGCCGACCAGCAGTCGTGCGCCGGGTGGGTCACCCAGAGGTACAGTCCCGCCTCCGAGTGGTCCACCCGCCATCCGGCCGAGGTGAAAGCCTCCCTCAGCACCGAACGCCGCTCCCCGTAGCGCATCCGCTGCGCCCCAGCGTGCTCGTCGTCGTCGAGCGCGGCCGCCATCGCCGCCTGCACCGGGCCCGGCACGATCATCCCGGCCTGCTTCGCGATCGCCAGCAGGTCCGCGACCAGGGCCGGGTCTCCGGTTACGAAGCCGGCCCGGTAGCCGGCCAGGTTCGAGCGCTTGGACAGCGAGTGGACGGCCAGCACCCCGTCCCGCGATCCGCCGCACACGTCTGGATGCAGTACGGACACCGGAGATGCCTCCCAGCCCAGCGGGAGGTAGCACTCGTCCGATGCCAGCACCGCCCCGTGCGCCCGGGCCCACGCCACCGCCGCGCGCATCTGCGCCGCACTGAGCACCCGCCCGGTCGGATTGGACGGCGAGTTCAGCCACACCAACCCGACGCGCCCGACCCCGCCGACCCGCCCCCCCGACGCCCCCGAAGCCCCCGAAGCCCCCGAAGCCCCCGAAGCAACCAGCGGTGCGTCCGACGCCAGCGCGGTCGCCCCGGCCAGCCGCGCGCCGATGTCGTAGGTGGGGTACGCCAGCTCGGGGTGCACCACCATGTCGCCGGCGCCTAGCCCCAGCATGACCGGGAGCCAGGCGATGAACTCCTTGGTCCCGATGACCGGCAGCACGTCGTCCGGTGAGACGGAAACCTCGTGCGCGCGCGCCAGCCACCCCGCGGCCGCGCGGCGCAACTGCGGCGTCCCCCGGGTCGCCGGATACCCCGGCGCGTCAGACGCCGCGGCCAGGGCCGCGCGAATGACGTCGGGCACCGGATCGACGGGCGTGCCCATGGACAAGTCCACCGGGCCGTCCGGATGCCGCCCGGCCACCTCCCGCAGCGGCGCGATCCGGTCCCAGGTGAAAGCGGGGAGCCGGCCCGCGAGCGTCACTCCTCGGCGGCTTGCGGCGGCAGCGCCGTCACCACCGGGTGGTCCTTGCCGAGCTTGCCGGTCTTCGAGGCGCCCCCCGGAGATCCGAGGTCTTCGAAGAAGTCCACGTTGACCTTGTAGTACTCCTTCCACTGCTCCGGCACGTCGTCTTCGTAGTAGATCGCTTCGACCGGGCAGACGGGTTCGCAAGCCCCGCAATCCACGCACTCGTCCGGGTGGATATAAAGCATCCGGTCGCCCTCGTAGATGCAGTCAACGGGGCATTCCTCGATGCATGCCTTGTCAAGCACATCAACGCAGGGCTGCGCGATGATGTAGGTCACGGGTGGGCTCCTGTCGTCGTTCTGGTCCTGCTGCCATCACAGTATGGCGGCTCCGGGGCCGGTGCCGCTTCAGCCTGCGACAATACTGCCGCGCGGTGGATCGTTCTTCGTCGTGATTGCCTGCCAGCCCATACTGCCATCCGCCGCTTGCCACTCATAACCGGCATACCGCACTTCGCTGACCCCGTAGTCCTGGGCGTGTGCAACCAGCCAGCCGGCCACCGTCCAGGCCCGGGCCCGCTGGGCGTGCACGACCGCGACGCTTCCCTCTCCATTATGGCCCGAACGATCCGTGCTGATCCCGGCCAGCACCCCCGCCCGTTCCTGGGGCCCGAACGTCTGGGTCAGTCCCTGCTCCGCGGCCGCCAGGTTCGCCTTCGGCGCCGGTGCGTACCAGCAGGACACGTCGTGCGGCGGGCTGCCGGTGAAGTACCCGGCCAGCTGCGCCGCCAGCGTCGTCCACTGCCCGTAGGCGGATCCGTCCGCGCTGTGCTGCACGGCCTGGGCCGCCGCCTGGACCGGCATCGTGGCGTAGCCGTGCACCCGGACGAGGGCGTCGAAGAACTTGGTGGTGGCGTAGATCGGGTTCTCCAGATCGCGGGTCGGGCCCCAGCCCTGCGAGGGCCGCTGCTGGAAGACGCCGACGGAGTCGCGGTCGCCGTAGTCCAGGTTGTGCAGTTGCGATTCCTGCAGCGCAGCGGCGTAGGCGATGACGAGCGCCTGCCGCGGCAGCTTGTGCCGGGCCGCGACGCCCGCGATGGTGGCCGCTATGGCCGCCTGATCGGATTGCAGGCCGATGGCCTGCCCGCCGCTGCCCGCCTGGCAGCCCGGCGGCGCGGCGATCGGGCTGACCCGCAGGAAGCTGTGGTAGATGAGGTAGCCGGCTACCGCGAGGAGCAGCAGGAAAGCGGTGCCGATGATGGCTGCTCGTCGCAGCCGGTTCCGGTTGGGCGGCACAGCATCCGACCGTACCGCCCGAACCGAGCGCTAAGCCCCGCCCCCGCGTGCCGCCCCCGCGTCCCGCTCTGGTTGAACCTTCGGCGGCGGGGCGCCGAAATCACCGCGTGGCGGCGCTGAGTAGCCGGCCGGAATGATTACCTTAGGTAGACGATGAACGGAAATTCAGAGCCGCATCGACGGATCCGACGCCAGGGACCCGTCACGCTGCGCGGCGACCAGATACCGGCGACTACGACTGATCAACGACTGCTGGACCGGCGCGGTCCCGCCGACTGGGTGCACACCGACCCCTGGCGGGTGATGCGAATTCAGGCCGAGTTCGTGGAGGGGTTCGGCCTGCTGGCCGAGCTCGGGCCCGCGGTTTCGGTCTTCGGCTCGGCCCGGACCGCCCGGGGCAGCCAGGAGTACGAGACCGCCGAACGCATTGCCGCTGGCCTGGTCGAAGCCGGCTATGCGGTCATCACCGGGGGCGGTCCCGGGATCATGGAGGCCGCCAACAAGGGCGCGGTCAAGGCCGGCGGGGTCTCGGTGGGCCTGGGTATCGAGCTGCCGACCGAGATGGGCCTGAACGACTACGTGGAGGTCGGGGTCGAGTTCCGCTACTTCTTCGTCAGGAAGACCGTCTTCATCAAGTACTCGCAGGCCTTCGTGGTGCTGCCCGGCGGTTTCGGCACGATGGACGAGCTCTTCGAGGCGCTGACCCTGGTCGCCACAGGCAAGATCACCAAATTTCCGATCGTGCTCGTCGGCCACGCCTACTGGTCCGGCCTGCTGAGCTGGCTTCAGGACACGATGCTCGCCCGGGCCAACATCGGTCCCGCGGAATTCTCGCTGGTCAGCGTGGCCGACGAGGCCGACGAAGTGGTCGCGATCATCCGTGAGGCCCACAACGGCTTCGGCCGGGGCGCCCAAGCCGCCCGCCCGGCCCCACGCTAGGCCAGCCCGCGTAGCGTCCAGGCCGGCCGCCGGCGGCCGAGGATGGATGCGGTCATGTCAACGCTCCGGCGGACCCCGGCGACGTAGCGGGTGCGGATCACGCTCGCGCCGAGCCAGGTGCATACCGCCGCGACCGCCTCCGCCCCGGCGGGCGAATCGGCCCCCTCGTCCACGTCTACCAGCACCGCCCATCCAGACCCGACGGCGGCTGCCATCCCAGCCGGGCCGGCCGCCACGACAATGCGCTCCGCGGTGACCCCGCACCGGACAGCGCGAGCCGCCGCGTCCGGATCCGGGCAGATCAAGCCTGCTCCGGTGCGGGCCGCCAGGGTGGCATCCCTGACGATGTCGGCGCCCGCGCGGCGCCCGCTGATACGCAGGTCGCGGGCGGTGTCCCTGATGACCGGGATCAGCTCGTCCTGGTCGCCGACGTCGACCAGGCTCGCTCCGGCCGCGGCGGCCGCCACTGCTTCGGCGACGGTCGAGACCGGAGCCAGCATCAAGATTCGGCCGGAGTGCCCCCACGGATGCGACATCACGGGTCGAGCATGGCACGATTCATATGTGCTCGTTGTCTTCCTTATCGCGGCCGCCGTCGTGCTCGGCGGCGTCTTCTTCGCTGCCACCGGCCGAGGCGGCGAGCTGGCCCCCGGATTTCCCGATTATGCGCCGCTTGATCTCGGCCCGGTCTCCGCGCCCGACATCGCCATGCTGCGTCCTCCGACGGCCCTGTGGGGTTACAACGTGCAGGCGACCGACGAGGCCCTCGACCAGATCGCCCGCGCCATGCGCGACCGCGACATCACGATCGCCTACCTGCAGCGGCAGCTCACGAGCCGCACCGCCGACTATCCCAGCGCCTCGCCGGCCGCCATCGCCGCCCAGAATCCACCACCCTTGCTGGGCTCCCCGACCGCTGGAGCCCAGCAGCCTCCTCGGGCCAGCCAGCCTCCATGGGTCCTGGTCGCCCCGCGGCCCCATGAGCCCCCTCCGCCCCACGAAACCTCCCAGCCTCCCGCGCCCTCGTGGCCCCACGAAACCCCTCCGCCCCACGAGGTCACCCAGCCCGCCGACCCTGCGCTCTCAGTCGAAGCGACTCATCCCGCAGCCGCCCTGCCGGTTTCCGCGCCCGACGTGCCGGGGCCGCAAGGCGCCTACGATGCGCACGACTGGTGGGCCCAGCAGGAGGAAGCCGCGCGCGAAGAGGCATTGCGGCAGGCGCAAGCCAAGGCCCACGCCGAGGCCTCGCCGAACCCCGCGGTTTCCAGCACCCAGCCGAACCCCGCGGTTTCCGCCCAGCCGAACCCCGCGGTTACCAGCACCCAGCCGAACCCTGCAGTTGCCTCCCAATCCGACGACGACGCGCGCGCCGTGACGGAGGAGCAGAGCTGGTGAGCGAGCCGCCAGCCGTCGCCGGTACCCCGCCAGCCGTCGCCGGTACCCCGCCAGCCGCGCCGGAGCAGGGCCCGGTCCCTGGTCCGGACGGTCAACTGCGTTGCCCCTGGGGTTTGAGCGCTCCCGAGTACATCGCCTATCACGATGAGGAATGGGGTCGCCCGGTCCGGGGCGATACGGCCATCTTCGAGCGGCTGTGCCTGGAAGGCTTCCAGTCCGGCCTGTCCTGGCTGACCATCCTGCGCAAGCGCGAGAACTTCCGGGCCGCCTTCGCCGGATTCGACGCCTCGGCGGTCGCCGACTTCGGCGAGGCCGATGTCGCCCGACTGCTGGCCGATGCGGGCATCGTGCGAAACCGGGCGAAGATCAACGCGGTGATCTCCAACGCCCGGGCCGCCCTGGACCTGCCTGATGGGCTGACCGCGCTGGTGTGGAAATACGCCAGCGAGCAAAACCCGCCGCCGCGGACGCTGGCCGAGGTCCCGCCTTCGACGCCGGCGTCGAAGGCGCTCAGCGCCGAGCTCAAGCGGCACGGTTTCATCTTCACCGGGCCGGTGACCGCCTACGCGACCATGCAGGCTTGCGGCATCGTGAACGACCACTTGGCCGCCTGTTTCTGCCGCACCCGCTTAAAAGTCCAGGTTCACGCCGCCATGGCGTCCCCCGCCAGCGACGACTGTCGCCCGAGTTGCGCTGCCGCCGCAGCACCCAGCGTAGGCGATGCGGCGCCCCCACGGGAGCTAAACCCAGCCCACCCGTCCGAATCGAATAATTATCGGGGAGAATCTTGGCTCTGGGGAGTATTTTGGGGACTATAGTGCACAAAATCCTCCCGCGAGCCACAATCCTCCCGCAAATCCTCAGCTGGCTGAGGCGAGAGTGATCCGGCGGTGCCGATGGGGCGGAGATGACGCGAGGTCTCCCATGAACCCGGCCGCAGGCAGCTCGCGGCGCGAGGCTGGGACCGGTTCCCCGGACTGGGACTGGTTCCCCGGACTGGGTGCTGTGCGAGACACCCTCTCCCCGAACAGGTCCCAGCCCTGATAATGAGAAATGCCCTTCATCGCCTCGCCTCCCGCTGCCGAAGTTCCCCCGGAACTGCGTGAGACGTGCACCCGGTTCCTGGCCGGGCACGGGCCGGTGGTTCCGGCCCGGCTGCTGGCCGGCATCCCGGCGGACACGGTGCCCGACCGGTACGGCGACGGTGGCGTGGTGGCCGAGCTGGAAACCGAGATCGCCGACCTGCTCGGCAAGCCCGCCGCGCTGTATCTGCCCAGCGGGATCATGGCCCAGCAGTCGGTGCTGCGGGTGCACGCGGACCGGCGCCAGCGCCGGACCGTGGTATACCACCCCATGTGCCACCTGGACCGGCACGAGGGTCAGGCCCTGCAACGGCTGCACGGCCTGCACGGCCGGCCAGTCGGGGACGCTGACCGGCTGCTGACCCTGGCGGACCTGACGGCCGTCGGCGAGGTACCGGCGGCGCTGGTCCTCGAGTTGCCGCAACGCGACCTGGGCGGCCAGCAGCCAGCCTTCCAGGACCTGGAAGCGCAGGCCGACTGGGCCCGAGGCCGCGACGCGGCGGTGCACCTGGACGGAGCACGGCTGTGGGAGTCCGCGGCCGGGTACGAGCGGCCGCATGCCGAGATCGCAGCACTGTTCGACACCGTGTACGTGTCGTTCTACAAGGGTCTCGGCGCGCTGCCGGGCTGCTGCCTGGCGGGCCCGGAGGACGTGATCGCCGAGGTGAGGGAGTGGCGGCAGCGGATGGGCGGGACCCTGTTCGGCCTGTGGCCCGGCGCGGCCTCGGCGCTGAGCAGCCTACGGCGGCGGCTGCCGCTGATGCCGGGGTACCTGCGCCACGCCAGGGCCATCGCGGCCGCGCTGGCCGGGGTGCCCGGGGTGCGGGTGGTGCCGGATCCGCCGCAGGCGCCGATGATGCACCTGCTGCTGCACACCACACCGGAAGCGTTCGTCGCGGCGGCCACCGGGCTGGCCCGGGAGCAGGGGACCTGGACCTTCCCGCGCGCGGCGGCCACTGCCGACCCGGACGTGGTGCGGCTGGAGCTGGCCGTCGGGGACACCACGTGTGAGCTGGCCCCGGACCAGGTCGCGGACATCGTGACCGCGCTGGCCACCTAGCGGCCCCGCGACCCTCACCAAACACGTCCGTAACAAAGTTAATGATTGACCGCCTCCCGTCGCTGACTATCGGTAATAGTTAAACTTCGATTAGTGACGGCTGAGGGTTAAGCCTGATGGGGGTGGGCCGGCGATGAGGGCATTTGTGCTGACGGTGGGCTCGCGAGGCGATGTCCAGCCGTTCGTCGCGCTCGCCGCTGGACTGCGGGCGGGCGGGCACGACGCCGTGCTCGCCGCGCCTGCCATGTTCGGCGATCTGGCTGCCGCCCACGGCGTGCCATTCGCCCCGTTCGACCTCGATATGAGCGAGGTCGGTGCGGTGCTAGCAGACCGCCACGGACTTTCGCACCTGGCGCGGTTCTGCCAGACAATGGGCCGGCGGGCGGCGGCTGTACTGCCTGGCGCCGCCGCCGCCGCGGCCCGCGCGGACGCCGATATTGTCGTGCACCATCCGGTCCTGCCCCTCGGCCAGCACCTGGCCGAGATGCTCGGCGTGCCGGCCGTGGTGGCCCAGCCGAATCCGGTCCTGGTGCCGACCAGGGAATTCTTGTCCGCAGCATGGCCGGGCCGAGCGCCCAGGATCGTCAACCGGCCGTCGTACCCCGCGGCCCGGCATCTCGCCGGCCTGTGGTGCCGGCGGGATATCGATCGCTGGCGCCGAGACGGGCCGGACCTGCCGCCGCGGCGCGGTCGGCACGATCCGCTGCGGTCCCCGGACGGCGCACCGGTCACCGTGCTGCACTCGTTCAGCGCCCACGTCGTCCCGCGTCCGGCTGACTGGCCGTCCACGGCGCACGTCACCGGCTACTGGCTGCTGCCGACCGCGCCTGACTGGTCACCGCCGCGCCGGCTGGCAGAGTTCCTCGACCATGGCGATCCTGTCGTCTACATCGGTTTCGGCAGCATGCCCAGCCCTCATCCGGAGCGCCTGGCGGAGGCCATGATCGCGGCGGCCGGCCAGGCCGGCACCCGCGCGGTGGTGGCGTCGCTGAGCCCGGTGCTGCGACGCCTGCTGCCCGCGAGCCAGTTCCTGGTCCTACGGAACGCGCCGCATGACTGGCTCTTCCCGCGCATGCGGGCGATCGTGCACCACGGCGGGGCGGGCACGGTCGGGGCCGCGATTGTGGCGGGTCGGCCGCAGGTTATCTGGCCGTTCGGCATCGATCAGCCGTTCTGGTCGCGACGGATGACCAGCCTGGGGGTGGCGCCACCGGGGAGGCCGGCCCGGGCCCTGACCGGCGCCAGCTTCGCGGCCGCGCTGAACCATGCGCTCGGTGACCGGCAGCTGGCGGAGCGCGCGGCCGAGCTCGGCGCCAAGGTCCGGGCCGAGGACGGCATCGGCGAGGCTATTTCCCGCCTGGAAAGCGTCGTGGCGCACGCTCGGCACGTGGTGGACGCATGATCGAACTCCCACTGCCTGAGCGGGTGGAACGGCAGCTGATCAAGACCCCCGGCCGAACGGCTCTGACCTTGCGCGGCCGACCGGACCCTGACCGCGACAACGGCGTTGACGTGGTCATGGTCAGCGGGTTCTTCGGCACCAAGGAGGACTATCGCGAGTTGCTCTCGCTGCTGGCCGAGGCCGGGTTCCGCGGCTGGGCCTATGACTACTCCGGCCAGCTCGGCCTGCATCAGGGCGAGGTCGGCTACACGATCTCGGAGATGGCCGACGACCTGGTGGCCGTGGCCAACTCGGTGAGCTCGGGGCAGCCTGCGCACGTCATCGGGCACTGCCTGGGCGGATTCGTCGCGCGGTCCGCGGTGCTGCTGCAGCCCGCCATCGCCCGCAGCCTGACGCTGGTGGGTTGCGGACCCAGCATGCGCGAGCGCAAGCATCAGGCCATGCTCTCCGGATTGGCCCAGATACACGCCAACGGCGGCACGATAGCGCTCTGGCCGCTGGTCAAGACGCTGCTCGCCAAGGACGACACGATCATGCGGGAGTTCTGGCACGCCAAGCTCGCCACCATGAACCCGCAATGGGTGACCGGGGCCGCGGAGTCGATGGCGGATGAGCCGGATCGCAGTGCCGAACTTATCGCGGCCGGCATCCCTTCCCTGGTGGTGCACGGCAAGCGGGACCGCCGCCTGTGGTCGGTCGACGAGTACGCGGAGATGGCCAGCCGCCTCAGCGCCGGTCACGTGATCATCGAGAAGGCGTCGCACAGCCCCAACATGGAGCAGCCCGGGTCGCTGGCGGCCGTCCTGGTGGACTTCTGGGCCGATACCACCACGGCCGCCACCACCACCGGCGAAGGCGAGCTCGTGACGGGGGCGAGATGACCGGGCCGAACGCCGGACCGGCGGACGCCGAAGCGCTGCGGATCTTCCTGCGGCTGATCAGGCCTGCCCCGCTGGCGGACCCGTATCCGCTGTACGCCCGGCTGCGCGACACGGCGCCGCTGCTGCCTATCCGCTTCCCCGGCATGCCGGTCGGCTACCTGGTCAGCACGTACGCCAGCTGTTCCAAGCTGCTGCGTGATCCCAGGTTCGGGCCGCCGACCCACACGCACCTCGACACGCTGCGGCCGGGCTGGCGCGACAACGCGTTCACCCGCTGCCTGTACCGCTCGATGGTGTTCCGAGCCGGCCCGGGTCACCGAGAGCGTCGGCAGGCCGCGTCGCCGCATTTTTCTACCCGGCAGATAGGCACGTTCCGGGGCGAGCTCAGCCGGATCGCCGACCTGCTGGTGGACCGCCTGGCCGAGCACGGGAGCGGCCCGGTGGACCTGATAGAACACCTGGCGATGCCCTTCGCGTCGCTGTCCCTGGGCCGTCTGCTCTCGATCGCGGATGACGAGGCGATCCGGCTCGGGCAGCTGGCCCGCCAGGCTGGTTCGGTCTTCGAGCAGTTCGCCACCGCCGAGCAGCATCGTGTCGTCGTCTCGGCCGGAGAGGAGCTCGTCGACCGGCTGGCCGCGATCGTGACCGGCCCGGGCGGGCGGGCCGAGGACAACCTGCTGGCCAGGGTGGCCGCGGGCCACGCCGGTGCCGATGAGCACGAGCAGCTTGGCGCGGCGGTGCTGCTCTTCGGGGCTGGCTTCGACTCGCCCGCCAGCATGGTCGGGCTCGGCACCAAGCTGCTGCTTGACCATCCCGAGCAGGCTCGCCTGGTCGCCGACTCGGGCGATCTCGCGCCGCAGGCGGTCGAGGAGATCTTGCGCTACGAGCCGCCCGTGCAACTCGTCGTCAGGGCCGCGCTGGCACCAGCCGAACTCGAGGGCACCCAGATTCCCGAGGGCAGCCTGGTCCTCGGACTGGTCGCCGCGGCCAACCGGGATCCGGCTCTCGTCAAGGAGCCTGAGGCGTTCGACGTGACGAGGGAACGGGTTCCCTCGCTCAGCTTCGGTGCCGGACCGCACTACTGCCTGGGTGCCTATCTGGCGATCAAGCAGGGTGAGGTCTTGTTCCCGCGGCTGCTGCGCCGGTTCCCCGGTTTGCGGCAGGCCGGCCCGCCCGTCTACCGGTCGCCCGGCTCGACCCTGCGCGGCCTGGAATACCTGCCCGTGTTCCTGGAGTCCTGACCGGCATCCGGCCGCCCGCGTCGCATCCGGTCCGCGTCCAGGTCCCGCCCGAGGAAAGCTCGCGCCGGCCGGGCGCGCGTAGTATGCCCGAACGGACCCAGGATGAGTCAGCGGGAGGCGTTGAGGAATGAGCGGGGACGTAATCGTCACGGTCGCGCTCAATGCCGCGCTACGGGTCGACTACGCCGTGGGCGACCTCGGCGCCGAGGGCACCTGGCCGGTCTCCAAGCCCGGCTACCGGGCCGGTGGCCGCGGCGTGACGGTGGCCAGGGTGCTGCGCGCCTTCGGCCACGACGTGCTCGCCGCCGGGCTCGCGGGCGGTGTGTCCGGCGAGCTGATCAGGGAGGATCTCGCCAAATCAGGAGTGCCGACCGCGTTCACGCTGATCCGCGGCGAATCCAGGCGTATTTTCCGTTTCGCTGGTCCCGGGGACCCCGGCACCAGCGAAACGGAAGCGGGCCCCGCCCCCGCCGGCCCCGTCCCCAGCGCCTCCGCCAGCCCCAGCGGACCCGATGGGCCGGTCCTGCGGTTCGGGGAGCCGGGCCCGTACATCACCACCGAGGAGCTTGGCCGGTTCGCGGCGGACTACCGCAGGCTGCTGGCGGGCGCGGCGGCCGTCGTGCTGTGCGGCAGCCTCCCGGACGGGCTACCGCCGGATATTTACGGGTCGCTGGTGACCTACGCGGCCGAGGCCGGGGTGCCGGTGATCCTGGATGCGGGTGGCGAGGAGCTTAAGCACGCCGTCGGGCACGGTCCGGATCTGGTCGTGGCCGAGACAAGTTCGGCCGACCCGGATCTGGGCCGCGCCCTGCTGCGGCTTGGCGCGGGAGCGGCGGCCGTCACCACGGGTCACGAAGTACGCGCGGTAACCGCCGCCGGGGGATGGACGGCCCGGATCGCGGCCACGGAACTCGACCTGGTGCACCCGCCGGGCCGGGGCGCGCTGGTGGCGGGCCTGGTGCCTGGGCAGTTGCTCGGCTGGTCCTGGCCTGACCGGCTCAGGCACGCGCTGGCCCTGGCCGTCGGAGGCGCCCGGGTCCCTGGCGGCCTGGAAGGCCGGAATCACGTTGACCTGGCCGCCTATGAAAGGTTGCTGGATGCGGTGAAGGTCGAGCCGAACACGTAAGACGACGGCCCGCGGGCGATGAGGTGTCTCGGTACCCGCGGACGAAGTTATACAGAGAGTTTCATGACGGTGACTCAGAGTGTGCTATGGTCTGGACTCGGCTCATCGCAGTCCGCCATTCATATCCCCCGGCTGAGCCCCGTGAACCAGCGGACGGGGCCCAGGCCGCAAGGACCTCGCCCGCCGGGCGGGGTCCTTCGCTTATCCTGCACGGATGAGCGCGGACGATCGCCGAGAGCCCGATATAGCCAGCCTTTTCGCCCCCGTCACGGTGGCGGAGACCTTCGGTGGCGTGCTGATCGAGGCACGCGATGTGCTGGACCAGCTCGACGACCCGGTCGACGCGGAGCTGTGGGGGTCCGACCTGATCGGCGCGCTGTCCTCCTCCACCGCGGGACAGGCCTCGCTCACGGACGCACTCACCGGCTCGCTGGTTCCCGCCGCCGAGGCGGCCTGCACTCCGGAGGCCCTGGCCTTGCTGTGCGTCTTCGCCGCGGTCGGGTCGCCGGCCCTGCGCGCCGCGGCCGGGCAGGCCGCGGCGCGACTCCGCGCCCACGGCGTGGCCGACCCCAGCTGGGCCGGGGAGGTGGGCCAGCCGCAGGTCCGTGACTGCTGGCACTACGCCGACGTCGGCGGACGTCAGGAGTCGCTGACGATGACATTCGCCTACGGCGACAGGCAGCATGCCGTCAGCGTGCTGATCGATCATGGCCGCGGTGGCAAGATCAGGGACGCGTGGGTGGCCAAGGGAGCCGGGCTGCGCGCCGACACCGAGCAGGCGGCCGGCCGTGATCCCCTAGTGGTGTTCGAGTTGATGGACGTCGCCGAGGCCCGCGTTCGCCTCGAGCGTGCCATCAACGCCGGGGAATGCCCCGAACAGCCCGACCAGGTCGACGACGTGGTCGCCCACCGTGCGCTCCTGCGCGCCCGCCTTGACCTGCTGTCCGAGCGCGCGGCTTCCTGACTCGTATCGGTAGGACAGCCGCTAAAGGGGTGAGCGCCTGGGTGGCTCCGCGGGCGTCAAGCAGACGGTGCGTCCCGGCCACGCCGGGCAGCCGGGCCAGCTCGCCGCGGATCCGGGCGCACGGTCCCTGCGGCCCGGCCAGCGTCATGCCGTCGGCGTCCACGGCGACGAGGTCGCCGTCGTGGCGCAGCAGCACCGGGCCGTCGCGCCCGGCCGAGATCGCGACCAGGCCGGCCCGCAGACCGTCGAGCACGTCGCCCGGCTCGTCGCCCGCGCACTGCACCCAGGTGGTCGGCTGCCCGAGCGGGGCGTCGGATCCCGGCCGGTGCCAGTCGCTGCCGCCCACCGGGATCGCCGCAGGATCCCAGGCCTGCCACCAGGCCAGCGGGGTGGACCAGCGCAGGTCGAGCCAGCTCCAGTGCCAGACTTCGAGCAGCGGCGGCCGGCGGCGCATCGGGTGTACCCAGCTCACCTCCCCGGCGAACGGATGGTTGACCGACAGCAGGCCGCCGCCCGCTTCGGTGGCGTCCAGCCAGTCATCGGGCTCCCGGCGGAAGTCGATCCAGCCGAGGTCGCCGAACGCTCCGGCATGCCCGCGATCGGTCGTCACCTCCTGCCCGGGGATCAGGGTAATCCCGTAGCGCCGCGCCGCGACGGGCAGCTCGGCGTGGTGGCTGACGGTGTTGTGGTCGGTGACCGCGAGGAAGTCCAGGCCTCGTTCGACCGCGAGGACGGCGAGCTCGGAAACGGTCAGCACGCCGTCGGAGTGCACGGTGTGGGCGTGCAGGTCGCCCGCGAGCCAGCGCCGCCCCGCGCTGGCCGGCAGCACCCGCCGGGCCGGCCGGTCCCGGGGTGGCGGTGCAGGCGGGACCGGCGGCACCAAAGGCAGGCCCGCGGCGGCCGGCCACGTCTCGGCGGTCAGCTGATACCGCACTCCGTCCGGCGGGACCCGGTGCACGCCGATCATTACCTGCCACGTCCCGGTCTCGAGCTCACCGGGCAGGTAGCCGGGCGTGGCACCGTCGCGGGTGATCACGAAGGACTCCCGGGCGCCGCCCGACCAGCCGCGGAACCCGTGCGGGCCGAGACAGCCGAGGTCGAGCACCGCGCCGCCGGCCCGCTCGTACTCCAGCTCGACCCGCAGCCCGGCCGTCCCCGGCGGCACCTCTACCGGCAGGTAGTGCCAAGGCGAGGCGAAACGGTCCTCTAGGGTCCACCGCCCGGCGTGCCGTGTGGAATTCGCCATCCAGCCATCTGACCAGACCCGGGGCGCCATGGCCAACTTAATTAACCAACCGTATAATTTATCGCGGAGCCAGCCTTCGAGGAGGACGGGCATGCGCGCGATGATCGTGAAGGAGTTCCGCCAGCTGCGGCGGGACCGCCGGACCCTGGCCATGATGATCTTGATGCCGGTGCTGCTGCTTGTGGTCCTGGGTTACGCGGCCAGCTTCGACGTGTCACAGATACCCACCGTCGTGGCCGGACCGGGTGCGGCCACCGCGGCCACCGCGGCCACCGCGGCCACCGCGGCCAGCGTCTTGCCGGCCTCGTTCCGGCTGGCCGGCACCTACCCGGCGGCCGTCGGCGGGGTCACCCCCTCCGCGTGGGCCCACGACGAGCTGCGCGACGGGCACGCCGCCGTCGCGGTTGTCACCGGGACCGGGCCGGGGCACCCGGGTCCGCTGATCCTGATCGACGGCAGCCAGCTGTTCACCGCGCAGGCCGCGTTGCGCGCGCTCGCCGCCCGGCACGGCGGCCAGGCGTCCGCGCCGGGCACCGTGCAGATCCTGTACAACCCGCAGCTGAAGACGTCGGACATCATGATTCCCGGCCTGGCCGGGGTGATCCTGGTATTCGTCGGGACCGTGATCACCAGCCTCGGCGTGGTGCGCGAACGGCAGGCCGGGACGCTGGAGCAGCTCGCGGTGATGCCATTGCGGCCCGCGGACGTGTTCCTGGGCAAGGTCGTACCCTACTTCGCGGTCGCCGTGCTGGACCTGGCCATCGTGCTAGCCATCGGGGTGGCGGTGTTCGGCGTGCCGTTCCGCGGGTCGGCGGCGGTGTTCGGTCTGGGCGCGCTGCTCTTCGTCTTCGTCACCCTCGGCCTGGGGGTGCTGATCTCCAGCGTGTCCCAGACACAGGGGCAGGCCATCCAGCTCGCCGTGATGACCTTGCTGCCGCAGGTGCTGCTGTCCGGCCTGATCTTCCCGCTCACCTCGATCGTGGTCGGCGTGCGGTGGATCGCTTACCTGCTGCCGCTCACCTACTTCACCGAGATCTCACGCGGCGTGATGCTCCGGGCCGAGCCGATCAGCTCGCTCTGGCCGCCGTTCGTCTACCTGGCCCTGCTCGGCGCGGCCGTGGCCACGCTGGCCACGCTCAGGTTCCGCGCCTTCCTGGCCCCGGGAACATCACGATGACCGGCCCGCGAGCGGGCACCGTCACGGCGTGGGGCGCGTCGGGCCTCAGTGTCCGCTTCGGCAGCAGGCTCGCCCTGGACCAGGTCAGCATCGGCGTCCCGTCCGGCCAGGTCACCGCCGTGGTGGGCGGCGACGGCGCGGGCAAGACCACGCTGCTGCGGTGCGTGGCGGGCGCGCTGGCCCCGGCTCAGGGGACGGTGCGCAGGCCGGACGCGCACCGGATCGGTTACCTGCCGCCGAGTACCGGCCTCTACGACGACCTGTCGGTGGAGGAAAACCTTAGCTTCCGTTCGGCCGTCTATGCGGTGCCGGATCGAGACCGGGAAGCCGCGGTTGGTGAGTACCTGAAGCGGGCCGGGCTCGCGGCGGCCAGGGACCGGCTGGCCGGTCAGCTGTCTGGCGGTATGCGCCGCAAGCTCGGGGTGATCGCGGCCATGCTGCCCGGGCCGGAGCTGCTCGTCCTCGACGAGCCGACCACGGGGGTGGACCCAGTGAGCCGGGCCGACCTGTGGTGGCTCATCGCCAGGGCCGCCGCGGCGGGCGCGGCGGTGCTGATGTCCACCACCTACCTTGACGAGGCGGCGCGGGCGGCCCGCGTGCTGGTCCTCGACGCAGGCCGGACCCTGGCCGCGGGCACCCCGGCCGAGATCGTCGAGGCGGTGCCGGGAACGATCGCGGTGGCGTCCCGGCGGCCGGAGGACACGCAGGAGCGGCGGCGGGCTTGGCGGCGGGCCGGAGCCTGGCGCATCTGGCAGCCGGTAGCCGTTACCGGTTCGGTGTTGGTGACGCCTGACTTGCAGGATGCGGTGTGCGTGGCGGCGCTGCGCAGGGAGCTGGAGGCCGGTGATGACTGAGATCTTCGCCCAGTGCGCCGGGGTGAGCCGGACCTTCGGCCGGTTCACCGCCGTTGACGGGGTGGACCTGGCGGTCGGCCCCGGTGAGGTGGTCGGGCTGCTCGGCGCGAACGGCGCGGGCAAGACCACGCTGATCCGCATGCTGCTCGGCCTGCTGCCGCCCTCGGCCGGGTCGGTGCGGCTATTCGGGCAGCGGCCGAGCCGGGCCTCGCGGCGGCGGATCGGCTACCTGCCGCAAGGCCTCGGCCTGTACGACGACCTGACGGTGGCGGAGAACCTGGCCTTCTCCCGTGCCGTCTTCGGCCCGTCCGCCAGCAGGACACGAAGCCGCGCCGGGAGCAAAGCCGGCCCAGGTCCCGCCGCAGAAGTCCCGGATGCGCTCCAGCGGTTCGCGGCGGTGACCGTTCGTGACCTGCCGCTGGGGGTGGCGCGCCGGGCGGCGTTTGCCCAGGTCCTCGCGCACGTCCCCGAGCTCCTGCTGCTCGACGAGCCGACGTCGGGCGTGGACCCGCTGGCCCGGGCCCGCCTGTGGGAGACGATCGCGCAGGCCGCCGCGGCCGGCGCAGGCGTGGTCGTAACCACGCACAACATGGAAGAAGCCGAGGAATGCACCCGGTTGGTGGTGCTGTCCGGCGGCCGCGTGGTGGCGGCCGGAACGGCCGCGCAGATCGTGGGCCAGGCGCGGACGACGGTGCTGCGGACCGCGGACTGGGCCGCGGCGCTGCGGCTGCTCGAAGCGGCCGGGCTGCGGGCGGTGCTGGCTGGCCCGGTGCTGCGGGTGCCGGGCCGTCCCGCCGCCGAGGTGGCGGCCGTGACCGCAGACCTGCCCGTTAGCGTCACCGAGGAACCGGCCACGCTGGAGGAGCGTTTCTTCGAGCTGGCCACGGCTAGATAACGTCTATGGGATGACAGCTACCGCACCACGGCGTGGACCAGGCCGGCGGGCCGGGGAGAGCCGGACCCGCGAGGCCATCCTGGAGGCCGCCCGCCGGCGTTTCGGTGCGCAGGGCTATGACGGGGCGACGATCCGGGCCATCGCCTTGGATGCCGGGGTCAACGCGGCCCTCGTGCACCACTTCTACGGCACCAAAGAGCGGCTGTTCGCCGCCGCGATGAGCCTCCCGGTGGTGCCGAGCGAGATCATCACGGTCGTCCTTGGCGCCGAGCGGGACCGGCTCGGCGAACAGTTCGAGGCGCACATCGGCGAGATCCTGATCGGCACGATGCTCCGGACCTGGGATGTGGCCGGGATCAGGACGGCGTTCCTCGGCCTGCTCCGGTCCGCCGCGACCACCGAACAGGGCGTGGCCATGCTGCGCGAGTTCGTGACCAGCACGATCCTGGCCAGCCTGACGCAGGTGGCCGGGCTCGGCGACGACCCAAACCGCCGCTACCGGGTCACGCTGGTCGCCAGCCAGATCATCGGCCTCGGGTTCGCCCGGTACGTGATCGGCCTGGAGCCGCTGGCCTCGGCCACCACCGAGGAACTGGTGGCGGCGATCGGCCCCACCATGCAGCGCTACCTGACCGGCGACCTTTCCGCCGGCAAGCTCAGGTCGTAGCCGCCGCGCGGGGCGGCGGCGCGGCCGCGGTGCGCAGCACGTCCATCAGCGTCTGCACCGCGGGCGGGTCGGGCGGGTCGCCGTACCGCACCGCGTAGACGTACCGGCGGGCGCCGGGCAGCGGGACGGTCTTGATCCCCGGGTGGCGCGCGGCGCGCAGGCAGAGCGCGGGCAGCGTGGACACGCCAAGCTCGGCCGCGACCAGGGCCTGGACGGCAATGTAGTCGTCGGTGGTGAACGCGATCTTCGGGGTGAATCCGGCCAGCGCGCACTGCCTGAGCAGGTTGGCCCGGCACCGGTCGCAGCCCGCGATCCAACGATGGCGGGCGTACCTGGCCAGGTCGGCGGGCGGCGGTTCGGTGTCGTGCGCGGAGGTCACCAGGTGCACCGGCTCGTCGAGCAGGAGCCGTTCGCGCAGGCCCTCGGCGGTGTCGACCTCGTCCTCGTCGGCCGCCAGGCGCAGGCCGCCAGGCACCACCTCACCCACCTCACCCACCTCACCCAGCTCCTCGAGCCCGGCCGCCCCGGCAGCCCCCGTAACCCCGGCAGCCCCGGCAGGCTCTGGGGAGTAGCGGAACACCAGCGCCATGTCGACGTACCCGGCCCGGAGCATGCGCAGCGCCTCGGGCGGTTCCGCCTCGGTCAGCCTCAGGTCAACGCGGTCGGAGTGCCCGCGCAGCATCGCCGCGGCGGCGGGCACGATGGTGCCGAGGGCGGAGGGGAACGCGGCCAGCCGCAGCCGGCCCGCGCGTAGCCCGGTATAGGCGGCTAGCTCGTTCTCCGCGGCGTCCAGCCGGCCGATCACCTCGGCGCCGCGTTCGGCCAGCAGCCGCCCGGCGTCGGTGAGCCTGATGCCCCGGCCCGCCCGCTGGATCAGCTTGGTCCCGGTTTCTGCCTCCAGCCGGGCCAGGTGATGGCTCACCGAGGGCTGCGCATAGTTCAAGGCTCGCGCGGCCGCCGTGACCGAACCATACCGGGCCACCGCCACCAGCACACGTAGCCTCGTCACGTCGAGCATGCACCGACTATAGATCCTGCCGATCGGTCCGCCCAGAGTGCTAAGTCAGGACTATTAGCGACTCATCGGCCCAGTTCAGGACGACCGGCCCCACGGCCGCCCCTACGGCCGGCCCCACGGCCGCCCCTACTACCGGCCCCACGGCCGCCCCTACTACCGGCCCCACGGCCGCCCCTACTACCGGCCCT
>JBEKKH010000076.1:0-18549 GCA_050010815.1 Streptosporangiaceae bacterium
GGCCGGGGTGGTGTGGGCCAACACGTTCAACAAGTTCGATCCCGCCTCGCCGTTCGGCGGCTACAAGGAATCCGGTTACGGCCGGGAAGGCGGCAGGCACGGACTGGAGGCCTACCTCGATGCCTGACTCTGCTGCTCGCACGGACGGGGCCCCTCCTCGCATCGCCGTGCGGAAAACGTACAAGCTCTACATCGGCGGGGCCTTCCCCCGCTCGGAAAGCGGAAGGTCCTACGTAGTGACCGACCACAAGGGCAGGTTTCTGGCCAACGCCGCGATGGGCTCGCGCAAGGACGCGAGGGACGCGGTCACCGCCGCGCGCAAGGCCTTCGCTGGCTGGTCGGCGGCGACCGCGTACAACCGGGGTCAGGTGCTCTACCGGGTCGCCGAGCTGATGGAGGGCAGGCGGGCCCAGTTTGTCGCCGAGGTGCGCACCGCCGAGGGACTGGGGTCGCGGCAGGCGGAGGCCCTGGTGGACGCGGCCATTGATCGCTGGGTCTGGTACGCGGGCTGGGCGGACAAGCTCGCTCAGGTGCGCGGCGCCGCGAACCCGGTGGCCGGTCCCTACTTCAACTTCTCGCTGCCCGAGCCGACCGGGGTGGTGGCGGTGATCGCGCCGCAGACCTCGAGCCTGCTCGGCTTCTCCTCCGTGGTCGCCCCCGCGGTGGTCAGCGGCAACACGGTGGTGGCCCTGGCCAGCGAGCGGTTCCCGCTGCCCGCGGTGTCGCTGTCCGAGGTGCTCGCGACCTCCGATGTCCCGGCCGGCGTGATCAACGTGCTCACCGGGCGCACCGCGGAGATCGCACCCTGGCTGGCCTCGCACATGGACGTCAACGCCGTTGACGTCAGCGGGGCGCCGGATGCGCTGGCGGACGACCTCGCCGTCGCCGCGGCCGAAAACCTCAAGCGCGTCGTCCGGGCCGACGACCAGGACTGGACGCTGACCCCCCGCCTAGACCGCATGCTCGCCTACCTGGAGATCAAGACCGTCTGGCATCCCACGGGCACCTAACTCGCAGTCACTCTTACCACACCTGACACTAATTTAGAACAAAAATCCGATATCCTCTTGTGCTACTCCGGCTGATCGCTACCATGTATCTAGAACAAAAGTTCGATCTACTTCAACCGGAGGTTCCTATGTTCGACCGTTCGTTGCTCTTCCTCGGCGAAGAGGAAGACGAGGAGGAATTCGACGACTGGGACGAAGACGACTGGGGCGATATCGAGGAGCGGTATTACCAGGCCGAGATCGACGACGGCGAATCGGCAGGTGAGCACCTCGCTCGGGTCGCGGCCGACATCGAACGCGGGCTCGCCGAGGTGCCGCCAGGCTGGAAACTGGACCGGCCCAGCCCCGAGATCCTGGTGTGGACCGCCCCCTCCGGACGCCGCTACGCGTCGACCCTGGCCGGTGCGGAGGTGCCGCTGCCCTGATCGCGCCCCCTCCTGGCCGCGCAGCTCGCACATGGTGAACGATGAGTGGGGTAGAGACGGTCATTTACCTACTGACCGTCTTCGCGGGTCCGCGCCTTCGGGAGGAAGAATTGCCCAGCACGCTTCAGCCGGTGATCGTGACCCCGAGCCTGCCCCTGCTGCTCGCGTTCTATAAGGCCCTGCTCGGAGCCGTAGAGATCTCGCGCGTGCCGGAAGATGGCCCGGCGTTTTACGTCGGCCTCCGGGTGGGTAACGCCGAGCTCGGCGTGGTGGCTGACGGGGATGCCAACGTTGAGGCCCCGCAGCGCATCCTGCTCAACGTGAACGTGGCCGACCTGGACGTCGGAGACGTAGACGGCCTGCTTGAACACGTAGAGGTCCTAGGCGGCCGGGTGCTCGGCGAGCCAAACGACATGCCCTGGGGCCAGCGGGTCGCGCACATCCTGGACCCGGACGGCAACACGGTGAACCTCACCCAGCCCATCTGACCGCGGACCGCCCTAATTCGCGACCGCCGCGCGGGCCTCTTCGATCTGGCGCATGATGCCGCGAGCGCCGCTGGCCTGCGCGATCGCCTCTGCTTGGTCGAGCAAAGCCAGGGCGTCGTCAGGCCGGCGCTGGCCGGCCGCGATGTAGATCAGCCCGACCATGTTCGCGGCGACGCCGGGCAGGAAGCCGATCTCCCGGCGCAAGCCGGATGACTCCTCCAGTCGCCGCCGCGCCTCCTCCAGGCGGCCGGCGGCGTGATCCGCGATACCCAGATGCCGGAGCGCATAGGACATGGTCATCTTGTCGCCGGCCTGTGCCGCCAGGTCGAGGGACCGCTCAAGCACGGGCACCGCGGCGTCATTGTCCCGCCGGACCACCTGATGGCAGCATCCGATCCAGAACAGCGCTTCGGCCTCACCCCGCACGTCGCCCATCGCCTGGTACAACTGCCGGGCCCGCTCGAATAGCGCCAGCTCGCGCGGATCTTCCTGGGCGTGTTCCTGGTCGTCGTTCCGCCGCTCAAGGAAGCGGCCGTGAACAAGGCGGCCGCGAGCCAGGGACAGGTCGGCCTCGACCGAGTCAAGTTCCCGTTCGGCTACCGCTAGCGCGCTGTTGTCGCCGTCGAACAGAGCCCGCTCGTAGAGCCTCCTGGACCGTTCGATTCGCTCATCCGAATTCATCCTCGCCTATCTCCGCCCTGAGATCCTACTAGTCCCGTATCCCATCGGTACCGCCGACACCATACGGGTGCCTAAGCCCGGTCCACCTCAAGCGCGTATCAAATTCACTCACCTTCAGAATGCTAATTTCGTCGTTGCGTTGCCCGGAAATGTCGTAGCCATCCTCTAGAATCGAACTAGAAAGCTAGGGATCAAGGGCTATCCATCCGACCGCATCCAGGGGAGGGAGGTGAGCATCCGCGTGACTATATCCGCCGCCGCGCCGCCGGCTAGCACGGGTGAGGCGCTGGCCATGCTGACCTCCGCGATGCGCTACCTGGCCGCCGCGGATGCGACCCAGATGCCCGTGAGCGAGCAGGCCGAGTGCCTGCAAGCCCTGGAACGATCCGACGCGATCGAGACCGCCGCCCGGGCCTCGGTCCTGGCCGCGTTCACCGCCGCCCAGGGGCACTGCGAGGACGGCGACTACAGTCCCCGGTCCTGGCTGATCCACAAGACCAGGGTCACCAAGGGGGTGGCGACCGGGCACATCACGTGGGTCCGGCGGGCCCGGGCCCACCCCCGGATCGCGGCGGCGCTGGCCGCCGGGGAGCTGACCGAGTCCTACGCCCGGACCCTGTGCCAGTGGACCGACAAGCTGCCCGAGCAGTGCCGCGGCACCGCCGATGAGATCCTGGCGGGTGCGGCCCGTAAGGGCATGGACCTGCGGGACCTGGCCGCGCTGGCCGCGGAGATCCAGTCCCGGGCCACCCCGCCCCCTGACCCCGATGACCCGGACCCGGCCTTCGAGGACCGCGCCGTCCGGTTGGAGACCACCTTCCAAGGTGCCGGGGTCCTGTCCGGCGACCTCAGCCCCGAGTGCACGGCGCTGGTGAACACGGTGCTGGATGCCTTGTCCGCGCCGCGGGGCGCGGAGGACACCCGCACGCATGAGCAGCGGTATCACGATGGCCTGGCGGAGGCGATGCGGCGGCTGGTCGCGGCCGGGCTGCTGCCGGACCGGGCCGGGCAGCCGGTGAAGGTGATCGCGCATATTTCCCTGGCCGACCTGATGGTCCTGGACGGGGACTCGGCGTTGCAGGAGCGGTGGACCGAGCGGGTCCGGGCCCAGTGGGCCGCGCACCGCGCCGCGGCGTCGGTGGCCGGCAGCGACGGCGCCGCCTGGCTCGACGGGGACGCCGCGGAGGGTTTCGCGTGCGACGCGTCGATCACCCCGGTGGTGTTCGGGAACGTGAACCCAGCGGTGCTCGATGACCTGGTCCGCCTGTGCGTTCAGCTCGCCCGGTTCGGCCACGGCGCCTCCGCCTTCACCGAGTCCGCTGGCACCCCGGCCCAGACCACTCCGGACCAGACCACTCCGGACCAGACCACCTTGGACCCGGCCGCCCCCGAGGCCTCCTCCCCGGCGCTGCTCAGCCGGGAGAGCCTGGAGCGGCTCATCATCGGCAAGGCGGTCGCGCTGGTCTCCGGCCCGGGCGGGTTGGCCAGCTTCCTGCGCCGCGAGCAGCTCGGGGCCCGGCTGGCTGGGCCGAGCCTGCCGCTGGACGTCGGGTACAGCGACAGCGTCCCGGCGGGGATCCGGAACGCGGTCAAGGTCCGGGATATGCATTGTCAGTGGGCCGGTGGATACTTCCTCTAAACACACATTAGCAGGACTGCCACGCGCCGCCCAGGCACGTTGTCAGGCGGCACTTTCCTAGCACAGCCGACGATCTCACTCCTCCCGTAACGTGGTCGGCTGCAGCCCGCAGAGTTCCTGGCTCGGTTGGTCAATTCTTGGATCAGGCGGCCCGGCATCCCGGTCTCATGACGTTCGTAGCCCCAGGTGCCGGAAGGTCTCACGCTGGCTGGTCACCGCGTCCAGATCGGCGGTGCCAGCCATCAGGTTGATGATCGGCTTGGCGGGTAGGCCCGGAACGACCGTGGGGGCGTAGAGACGCGGGCCGCACGGGCCGAGCCGTGCTTCAACTTACCAGAACTTACCGGAGGGGTCGTGGTAAGTTCTGGTAAGTTGGAGCGGTCGAGCGGGGCGGACAATGAACCTGGCTGAAGTCATCGCAGGGCTGCGGGTCGCTGGCGCGGAGTTTGAGGATGTTGAAGTCAAGCGCGCAGCGGGTGGCGTGCCGGAAAGCCTCGCTTCCACGCTGGCCGCCTTTGCGAACACGCGCGGGGGAATCGTCATCCTAGGGCTCGACGAACGGCAGGGGTTCGCGGCTGTCGGCGTGCCAGATGCGGCGGCGACACGGAACGCCGTCGTGAGCACCGCGCGAGAGAAGCTGACTCCCTCGCTGGCACCAAGCGTTGAGATCGCGCCATTCGAAGGTGTCAACCTGGTCGTCGCAGAAGTCCAGCCGTTGCCGCCCGCGCAACGCCCCTGCTACGTGACCACGAAGGGCCTCTACGGCGGCGCCTACGTCCGGGTCGGCGACGGCGACCAGCGGCTGACGCCGTATGAGATCGACCGCCTGCGGGAGAACGCCGGCCAGCCGCGGTGGGATGAAGAGCCGGTTCTCCAGGCGACTGTGCAGGACCTCAACCGGGACTCCTTCTCACGACTCATCGAGAACGCGCGCCGGCGGTCACCACGGGTTTTCGGGAATGCTGAAGAAGTGGACGCGCTCGCGATGCTCGGCGTACTGGTCCGCCATGAGGGCATCCTCGTGCCGTCGCTGGCGGGACTGCTCAGTGTCGGCCGTTACCCGCAGCAGTTCTTCCCCCAGCTGATGGTCTCGGTTGCGGTATACCCGCACGTTGAGCGCGGCCGGGGCGGGCCTGGGGGCATCCGGTTCCTCGACAGCGCGGCGCTGGGCGGTGCCATCCCCGACATGGTGGTGGACACCCTCCAGGTAGTGCAGCGGAATATGCATGTCGTCAGCCGCATCATCGGTGCCGGCCGCCTAGACCAATGGGAGATTGAGCCAGAGGTCATCCGGGAGGCCATCGTTAATGCCCTAATGCACCGGGACTACAGTCCGCAAGCGCAGGGCACTCAAGTGCAAGTGGACGTGTTCCCGGACCGCATCGAAGTCTCCAGCCCCGGTGGGCTCTTCGGCAACGTCCGCCTTGAGGGCCTCGGCGAGAGCGGCACGTCGTCGTCGCGGAACCCGCGGCTCGCCGCCCTGCTGCAGGAAGCGGGAGACCCGGTGACCGGGCGGCCCGTAGCCGAGAACCGAGGGTCCGGGGTCAGTATGATGATCGACCGGGTCAGGCAGGACATCGGAGTCGTTCCCCTCTTCACGGCGAACCTTGACCAGTTCCGCGTCCTCGTCCCGCGCAGTTCCCCGGTGACTCCAGAGTTTCTTGGCTCGCTTGGCCGGCACGTGGACATCACGCGGCTGTCTGACACCCAGGTGGCGGCCCTAGCCCTCGCTCACTCGGGTTACGACGTCGACCAGGCTCTTCTCCGAAGGCTGGGCATTCCCCCCGGCTCGGCGCGAAAGGAACTGGCCGATCTCGTGGCGCTCGGCTTGCTGCGTTCGCGCAGGGCGCGGGATGAAGGGCCGTACCGGCTCAGTGCGGATCTGAATTCCGGCAACCAGGCACCTGCTCCTCCCCAACTCCCAGGTAATGGCCTGGGGGTGAGGATCATGACCGCGTTGCGCGAAGTCGAGGACGCGAGCCGCGAGGAACTCCAGCAAGCTACTGGTGCGGCCCGGAGCCGCCTGACAGGCGTGCTTCAAGAACTCGTCGATCTCGGATTCGTCGAGGCCACCGCGCCTCCGCACAGCCCCAACCGCCGCTACCGTGCAGTCCGCTAACGCGTAGAGAAGTTTGTTACGGATCGATCAAGCCGACATCGACCTAGCTGCGCTCAGGTCCGCCAGTATAGTTACTAGCCCAAAGTATGACTAGTATCTGGGCAGCTGTCACCAGCCCGCCTCAGCTTGTGAAGTGCACCACCTCAAGCACAAGGGCCGCGGCGGCGTGACCAGCGTGGATAACTGCATCTTGCTGTGTTTCTTCCACCATCACGTGATGATCCACCGGATGGGCTGGACCCTGGTCCGCCACCCGGACGGCACCACCATGGCCTGGAACCGGGACAGGTCCAAGGTCCTGCGCAGCCACAGCCCACCCGCCCGCGCCGGGTAAGCCCCCGGGCCTCACCGGGGCCATGGCGTTATCCCAGTGCGTGAGCGAGCCGGCGGCTCAACCAGCGGAGCTGATTGACCGAGCCGTCCTGGCGCGGTGTCCCGGCGAAGGCGATGACCACATCGCGATCCGGTGAGACATAAAGTCCCTGCCCGCCAAAACCGCCCTTGAACAGGTCGCCGTCGTCGGTGACGTAGTTCCACTGCCGACTCGCGGGCGGCAGGCGACGGCCGTAGGCGGCCTTCGCCACGTCAGGCAATTCCCCTCCGGAGCGGTGCAGAGCTGGCCTTCTCCCGGCGCGTATTCGCCGCAAATGCTCGGCGTCGATGACAGCCGAGCCGGAGGATGTGAACAGCATGCCAAACCGGGCTAGATCCCGCAGCGTGATGGACAGGCCTCCGTGGCTCGCCGGTGCCCCGGTCGCGGAGATGCACAGCTGGGCGGATGCCTCAAACCCGCCCCGCGACCAGATCTCCCGGCCGAGAACCTCCGCGAAGGGCAGCCCCGTGACTCGCTCCACGAGCCAGGACAACACGAAGGTATTAGCGCTCGTGTACTCGTACACCTGGCCCGGGCGACGGTGCGAGGGCAGCGAGGCGATGAGGTCATAGGTGTTCGTTTCAGCTCCGGCGGGTCGCCAGCCCAAAACGTCGTTGAGCGTGACCCCGGCCCAGCCTGAGTCGGCGAGTTCGTCGATGTAGCTGTCGGCCGGCCGTTCCAGGTCGAGCAGGCCGCGCCGCTCCAGGATGCCGACGACGACCGACGTGAAAACCTTGGTCACCGACATCAGCAGGTGACGATCATTGGGCTGCAGCCCACGCCGAAGGCTCGCCTCCGAGGTCCCAGTTGGCCAGGGTCAAGTGCGGCGGTCGGCGGTCCGGCGGTCCGGGGCCCGGCATCGCCCTAACCGCGCTCGGGCGCCTCGGCGATCAGCAGCCGGTCCCCGGCCGCGATGACCGGGTCTTCGCCGATGCCGAGGGTGAACTGGCCAGCGTGGACCAAACCGAGCACCAGGCCGGAGCGCTCGTCCCGGACGGCACTGAGGGGCTGGCCGATAGTGGCCGGATCCGCGTCGACCTCGGTCAGGATGTCCCGGCCGGTCTCCACTAGCTGCGCGACCATATCGCCCGCGTGCGGCGTTTCGAGGGTGGTGGCGAGCGTGCGAGCCACCAGTTCCTCCACGGACACCGCGTGCTGGATACCTAGCTCGCGCAGGGCTTCGCGCACCGATGCCGAGCTGACCAGGGCGGTGATGGGCAGGTCAGGTGCCTGCTTGCGCACGATTACCGCGCTAACCAGAACGTCACCGTCGTGGTCTCCGGTGATGAGGGCTTGCTGCGCGCCCGCGGGCTTGGCCGAGGTGATGGTGGCCAGCTGGGTCGGGTCGCCGCGGACCAGGTGGACCTCCGCCGGGATGCTGCTTCGCTCGACGTCGGCCGCGAGCACGAGAGGAACCCCCGCTACCGCCAGCTCCTCGAGGATGGCGGGCACGGCGGAACTCATCCCGATCACGAGCCGGTAGGTGCCCTCAGGAAACTGGGTCTGCACGTTGAGTATCCTCCGGAGTCCGGCCGCCGCCGCCCCGCCCGTCACGAGCGCGAACACCCCGGCCAGCAGTGGGATCGTGGTCAGCATGACGGCCGAGGCGACCACGCGTCCCGCGGCGTTATGCGGCGTCACGTCACCGTATCCGACCGTCGTCGCCGTCGTGACGGCCCAGTAAAGGCCGGTCGTGAACGGAAGGCTCTGAGTCAGCGCGAACAGCCAGGCCCCCGACAGGACACACGCCGCCGCGGTAACGAGCAGCGACGCCGCGTACTGCCGATGCTGCTGGCCGAGGACCCGCACCAGAAGAGTTATCACGCCACATATGGTGCCCCTAGTCAGGACGCCGATGGTGGTAACGGTAATGCTCGCCGAGCACGTCGTCGCCGAAGTCATCGGCCGGGTTCCGCCACACCGAGTGGATGTGATTGCCGTTGCCCTGGGTGTTGTCGTGCTCGATGAGCAGTGCCGGTCCCTGGATCCGGAAATAATGCCGTTGCCCGGGTTCGGTGCTGCCCGCCCAGGCGAAGGTGAGGTTATCCATCCCGGCCGTCTCGATGTCGTGCATATGGGCCCCGGCCAGCTCGTCCGGCAGCCGTCGCGCGAACGCCCCCACCAGGGCGCCGAGCCGATCGACCTGCCGCTGGTCGAGCGCTGAGGCCGCGATCCCCTTCGGACCGTACCGGACGTAGCTGAGGATGTCCCGTTCGGACTCGCTGAGCACGTAGTCAGGCTCGGGACCGAACACCGGGTCGGGCCGCTCGGTGTCGCCGATCCTGGGCACTATCCGGGTGGCGAGGTCGGGCGGCGACCGGTGGTAGATGATCGCCGCGCGACGCTGGGTGGCATCGAGCGAGTTCACCAACCGGTAGCCGAGTTCCTCGTCGTCGGCCAGCGGCGCCAGCGTCCCGTAACGGGCCGGCTCGGCGCCCAGCAGGCACGGAGTGGGGGAGACGTACTGGCCGTCGGCGATGGTGAAGTTGAGCGATACGTGATGCCCGGCCAGCTGCCAACCCCAGGCCGGCGAGCCCGGCGTACCGAACACCTTGGCGCAGTACCGCTCGGGGTTGAACGAGTCGGCGGCGGTCGGCGTGAGCGCCCGGAGCACGTGTTCCATGGCCATCACCGAGACGACCTTCGCGTACCCCGGCAGGCTCGTGCCCGTTGCGATCAGCTCGTGCGCGAGCCTGCGCTGGTCGTCGTTGAGCGCGCCGATCGGCAGGCCGCTGCGGTGCCGTGCGGGCAGGAACGACCAATCGCGCCGCTCGTCGCCGAAGGCGAAGCAGGCCTTCATTCGTTGCGGATCGGTCAACGCCGCCAGCCAGGCGGCCGCGGCCGCGGTCATCCGCCCGGCTGTCCCAGGCACGGCGAGGCGATTACCCACCGCAGTGATTATCCTCCTCCGGCTGGTCTGGTTCCAGCCGCGAGGAGTTCGCAGCAGCGCCCGGCTGGCTGGTGTCGAGGTGCTGCAACGGGCTTTCCTGGTCATGCTGAAGCGATGAGGAACGAGCACTCGCACTCGCACGCGCACTCGCACGAGGGCGATGAGGTCCTCCAATCTTCGGCCGAAGCCATCCGGACGCTGTGGATCTCGCTGGCCGGACTCGGGGCCACAGCGCTCGGGCAGACCGTGGTGGTCGTGCTGTCCGGCTCGGTCGCGCTGCTCGGTGACGCGCTGCACAACTCGGCCGACGCGCTGACCGCGGTGCCGCTCGGCCTGGCGTTCATGCTCAGCCGACGGCGTCCCAACCGCCGGTATACCTACGGCTACGGGCGCGCCGAGGACATGGCCGGCCTGGTCATCGTCGCGGTGATCGTGCTGTCTTCGGCGGTGGCGGCGGTTGCCGCCGTGACCAGGTTGCTGCACCCGCACCCGGTCACGCACCTGATCGCGGTCGCGGTCGCGGCCGCCCTCGGCTTCGCCGGCAACGAGCTGGTGGCCCGCTACCGGATCAGGACCGGACGGCGGATCGGCTCGGCCACGCTGGTCGCCGACGGGCTGCACGCCCGCACCGACGGCTACACCTCGCTGACCGAGCAGGCCGAGACGACGCTCCGGGCCACCCCGGGCGTGCTGGACGTGGGTCAGCTCCGGCTGCGCTGGGTGGGCCACACGCTCCGGGCCGAGTGCCAGATCTCGGTCGACCCGAACTGCTCGGTGGTTCAGGCCCACGACGTCGCGGTCGGCGCCGAACACGGGCTGATCCACGCCATGCCCCGGCTCGCGGCCGCGACCGTGCACGCCGACCCGGCCGGCGGCGCCGACCATCACGCCCTGCTGGCCGATCACCTAGGGCGGCTGCATCCGGGGCAGGATGCTGGCCAGCAGGGTGCCCATCCGGCGGGCGGAGGCGTGGCCCGCCTCGATGACCTCGGCGTGGCTGAGGCCATGCCCGGCCAGGCCCGCCGCCAGGTTCGTGACCAGCGAGATGCCGAGCACGTCGGCCCCCATCTGGCGGGCGGCGATCGCCTCTAGACCGGTCGACATGCCGACCAGGTCGGCGCCGAGCCGGGCCAGCATGGTGATCTCGGCCGGGGTTTCGTAGTGCGGTCCAGGCATCATCGCGTACACCCCCTCGACCAGGCTCGGGTCGGCGTAACGGGCCAGGTACCGCAGCCGCACCGAATACAGGTCGGTCAGGTCGACGAACCGCTGGCCGGCCGACGGTGCGGGTCCGGACAGCGGAGACGCGCCGGTCAGGTTGAGATGGTCACTGATCAGCACCGGCTGCCCGACGCTGAGCCCGGGACGTATTCCGCCCGCCGCGTTGGTCAGGACCACGGCGCGGCAGCCCGCCGAGACCGCCGTGCGCACCCCGTGCACGACAGCGGCGGGCGACAGCCCCTCGTACATGTGTACCCGGCCGAGAAACACCAGTACCCGCATCGGCCCGGCCACCACCGAACGCACCGCGGGGGAGTGACCAGGCACGGTGGTTCCGGGGAAGCCGCCGAGTTCGGCCAGCGAGATCTCCGCCTCCGTGGTGCCGATCGCGTCCGCGGCCGGCGTCCAGCCGGAGCCGAGGACCACGGCGATGTCGTGCTGTCCGGTCTGGGCGGTCAGGCGGGCGGCGCTGGCGGCCGCGGCGGCGTACGGATCATCGGTCACGTGGGTCATCATGACGCATGACGGCCCCGGTCGGCCGCCCGGCCGGGCCGTTCGGCCGAAGACGGAAGTACCTGCGATCCGTTATACCGTGGCGGGGTGGACGAACAGGCCGCGGCCGCCGGACCCCCGGAAACCGGAACGATTCCGGAGGGGACCCAGGCCACCGCGCAGGATCCGTGGGATGACCCGCGGATCCCGTGGACCGGGAAGCCCGGCCGGCTCGACATCTTGTGCTGGGCGGGCATCGTGCTCAGCGGGATCTTCTACTGGGCCATGCTGCCGTTCCGGGCCTCCCTGGTCGGCACCCATCCGGTGCTGTCCGAGCTGCTGAACGGGACCACCGAGTCGATCATCGCCGCGGCCGCGTTCGCCCGGATCGGGCACGGAACGGTGCTAGTAGCGCTGCTGGCCGCGGTGCCCGGGCTGATGAAGTTCGACTTGCTCTACTGGTGGGCGGGCCGGCTGTGGGGTGAGCGCGTCATCACGATGCTGGGCGGCCGGCGCAACCGCGGCGCCAAGTACATGAGCCGGGTGCAGCGGTGGGGCCGCAAGTTCACCTGGCCCGCCGTCCTGATCAGCCAGTTCCTGCCCATCCCGACCGCGATCATCTACGTGATCGCCGGCTGGGCCGGGATGCGCCTGGTCACGTTCCTCATCCTGGACGTGATCGGCTCGCTCCTGTGGGCGGGCATGCTGGTCGGCCTGGGCTACGAGCTTGGCCATCACGCCGTCGTGGTGGCGCAGGCCATTTCGCACTACGGCCTGTGGTTCTCCATCGCGCTGGTCGTGGTGATCGTGTTCTTCCAGGTCCGGTCGCAGCGTCACATGGTGCGCACCATGGCCGAAGGCCGCGCGGCCCGGGCCCAGGCCGCCGCGGACGCCCAGGCCAGCGCCGACGGGGACGGCTAGGGGCGGACGCCGTACAGGTGCTCCAGGGCGAGCTGGTCGAGGTGCTCGTAGGCTAGGCCGCGCCGGGCCAGCGTCTCGACGTCGGCGGTGGCCTCACGCACGTCCCGCCAGGTCTCGCCCGCGTCCAGCGTCGGCGTGGCGAGCTGGGCCACCCCGGAGGCGCGCAACGCCTCGATCACCTCCGGGTCGGCCCGGAACGCCCGCGCCTTGGCCCGCAGGATCAGGTAGTTGCGCATGCACGCGGCCGCGGTCACCCAGACGCCCTCGTCGTCCTCGGTGCGCGGCGGCTTGTAGTCGAAATGAACCGGCCCGTCGTACCCTCCGGCCAGCAGCGTGTCCACCACCCAGAACGCGCCGCGCACGTTCCCGGCCCCGAACCGCAGGTCCTGGTCGAACCGCGGTCCGTGCTGGCCGTTCAGGTCGATGTGGAACAGCTTGCCGTGCCACATCGCCTGCGCGATCCCGTGCGCGTAGTTCAGCCCGGACATTTCCTCGTGGCCGATCTCGGGGTTCACGCCGACCATGTCCGCGTCCTCGAGCCCGTTGATGAACGCCAGCGCGTGACCCACGGTGGGCAGCAGGATGTCGCCGCGCGGCTCGTTCGGCTTCGGCTCGATCGCGAACCGGATGTCGTAGCCCTGATCCTGAACGTACTCGCACAGCAGGTCCAGTCCCTCGGCGTACCGGTCCAGGGCGGCCCTGATGTCCTTGGCCGCGCCCGACTCGGCGCCCTCGCGGCCGCCCCAGAAGACATAGGTCCTGGCCCCGAGCTCGGCGGCCAGGTCCAGGTTCCGCATCACCTTGGCCAGGGCGAAGCGCCGGATTTCCCGCTCGTTGGCGGTGAACGCGCCATCTTTGAACATCGGGTGGCCGAACAGGTTGGTGGTCGCCGTCGTCACCACCATCCCCGTCTCGGCCAGCGCCCTGCGGAACGCGCCCACGCGTTCGTCGCGCTCCGCCGCCGGGGCGTCGAAGTCGAACACGTCGTTGTCGTGGAAGTTCACCCCGTAGGCGCCCAGCCCCGCCAGCTGGTAAACGGCGCGCTCGGCGGGCAGGTACGGGCGGACGGCGCTGCCGAAGACATCGACGCCCTGCCATCCCACCGTCCAGATGCCGAACGAGAAGTGGTCCTCACGCGAGGGAACGTACTCCGTGCTCACGGCCCCATCCTTTCCTGTGGTGATAGCTGCTCCATGCTGTCACGTCACCCGCCCGGAGCGCCCCAGCTGAAGGTCGCGTCGCGGAGCGTCGCGTACTTCTCGCGGACCTCCGGGGTGGGATCGGCGGTGTGCTCGGCGCTGGTCCCGGCCAGGGGCCACGCCGGGGCAGCGGCCGCGTCGCTCGCGGCCCAGGCGGCCTGCCGGGCGGCGCCGAGGGCCACGTACTCTGCGGGTTCCGGTACGGTCACCGGTACGCCGAAGATCGCCGGGGCGACCGCGCGGACGGCCGGCGACCGGGCCGCACCGCCGATGAGGATCACCCGCTGCGCGACGATCCCGCAGTCGGCCAGGTTGTCGATGGCGTCCGCGAGCGAGCAGAGCACCGCCTCGACCGCGGCCCGGGCCAGGTTCTCGGGCGTGGTGTTGGTGCTTGTCATCCCGCTCAGCACGCCGTGGGCGTCCGGCCGGTTCGGGGATCGCTCGCCGTCCAGGTAGGGCAGCAGGGTCAGGCCGCCGGCCCCGGCCGGGGCGGCCAGGGCGAGACGGTCCAGGCCCTGGACGTCCGTGCCCAGCATCCTGGCCGTGACGGTCAACACCCGGGCGGCGTTGATCGTGGCCACCAGCGGCAGGAAGTGCCCGGTGGCATCGGCGAAACCGGCCACGGCGCCGGTCTCGTCGGCGGCGGCCTGCGCGGCGACCGCGTACGCGGTACCCGAGGTGCCGATCGAGACGACGACGTCGCCCGGGTCCAGGCTCAGGCCGAGGGCCGCGCCCATGTTGTCTCCGGTTCCGGCGGAAAGTGCCGCCCCGGCTGGGGTCCGGCCGACGATCTCAGCCGGGGCGGCCAGCCTCGGCAGTCTGACCGGCTGGCCAAGCGCGGCCTCGGCCATCTCCGGCAGCCAGTGGCCCGTGGCGGGAGAGAAGTAGCCCGTGCCCGAGGCGTCGCCGCGATCGGTGGTCGGGCCGTCGGCCGGGCGACCCGCCAGCCGCCAGGTCAGCCAGTCGTGCGGGAGCAGGACGTGGGCGGTCCGCGCGGCGGCGTCCGGTTCGCGCTCGGCGAGCCAGCGCAGCTTGGTGACCGTGAAGGAGGCAGTCGGTACGCTCCCGGTCCGCCTCGCCCACTGCTGCGGACCGCCCAGCTCGCGGATCAGGGCCCGGGCCTGCGGCGCCGAACGGACGTCGTTCCACAGCAGCGCGGGCCTGATCACCTGACCGGCCTGGTCCATGACCACCATGCCGTGCTGCTGCGCCGCCACCCCGATGGCGTCCGCCCGGTCGAGCAGCCCGTCCCCGGCCTTGGCCAGGGCCTCCCACCACCGCTCCGGGTCGCACTCGGTGCCGTCCGGATGCGGGGCGCTGGCCTGCCCGACGATGACGCCATCGTCGGCCTGGCAGAGCAGCACCTTGGTGGACTGGGTGGATGAATCGACGCCAGCGACAAGCATGAGCGGCTCCTTGCCACGCCGAAGGGGGGACAATGACACACGATAACGCGGGCGTCGGGTTGGCCGGAAACTTTATGACCTGCACCGCTGTGAGCTGCACATAACAAATGAACGTGCATATGGTCTTGCACCGAACGCTTGATTTCGGGCAGGATGAGGTTTGCGTCAGTCAGCTGGGATTGGCGCATAACGCTCCGCGGGGTCGCGATGGGCTTGAGTCAAGTAGGGTTGCCGACACGAACAAAGGTTGATCCTGCGCTTCGCCGGCCACCCGAGCTGGAGGCGAAGCTGCCGTGTGCCCCAGGGCGTCCGCGCGTCGTCCGGATGCCATCCGACTGGTGGGATTCACCCGCGGTGGCGGCGTGCCCGCTGAACACCGGAGCCCAGTCGGGCCGGACCGCCAGGAAGTTCACCAGGAACACGCTGAAGGAGTGGGGCCTGGCCGCGCTCGCGGATGACGCGGAAGCCATCGTCGGCGAGTTCGTGGCCAACGCGGTGTCGCACGCCGCCCGGCGCATGGGATCCGGTCAGCCGCTGGGCCTGCGGCTGCTGCGCAGAACCGGCGAAGTCATGTGCGCGGTGCTCGACCCGTCCGACTCCGCTCCCGTGCTCAGGTTGCCGGACCGGAACGAAGAGTCCGGCCGCGGCCTGCAGATGGTCGACGCCCTCAGCGACGTCTGGGGCTGGAGCCCGGTGACCGGCCGGGGCAAGGCCGTCTGGGCCATCTTGTTCTGCGCTTGAGCTACCCTCAGTCAGCACACACGACGAGGGAGGCTCTGACCCATGCCCTGGACCTGGCGGTACGAGAAGGCGGACGGCACCGTGATCACCAGCGATGACCTGCAAGAGGCCATTTTTGCCAGCCAGGGTGACGCGGAGAGCTGGCTCGGCGAGAACTGGCGGGCGCTGCTCGCCTCCGGCGTGGATCAGGTCACCCTATTCGAGGACACCAAGGCCGAGTACGGCCCGATGAGCCTGAGCCCGGAAGACTAGGTTCAGGGCCGCGAGGGCGGGCTGGCGGTACGCCCAGGGTCCCTGATCGTGACCGGGTCGAGCACCTCGTCAATCCTGCTCATCAAGCCCGAGTCCAGCCGCACGCCGGCTGCCTTGACGTTCTCCCGCACCTGCTCGGGGCGGGTGGCGCCGATAATGGCCGCAGACACGTTCGGATTCTGCAGCGTCCACGCCACCGCGAGCTGGGCCAGCGAGAGCCCGGCCTCGTCGGCCAGCGGCTTGAGTTGCTGCACCGCCTCTAGGGTTTCGTCGGTGAGCAGCCGCTTGATAAAGTTCGAACCCGAAGGGTCGGTAGCGCGGGAGTCCGCGGGCGGTGCGGCCCCCGGGGCGTACTTTCCGGTCAGCACGCCCTGCGCGATCGGGGAGAAGACGATCTGCCCGATGCCTTCCTTGCTGCTCAGCGGGATGACCTCGGCCTCGATGACCCGCCACAGCATGTTGTACTGCGGCTGGTTCGACACGATCCGGTCCAGGCCGAGCTCGTCGGCGACCTTGAGCGCGGCGGCGATCTGATCAGCGCGCCACTCCGACACCCCGATGTACAGGACCTTGCCCGCCCGGACCTGGTCATCGAAGGCGCGCATGGTCTCTTCGATCGGCGTCTCGTAGTCATACCGGTGGGCCTGGTACAGGTCGATGTAGTCGGTCTGCAGCCGGCGCAGCGAGGCGTTGACCGATTCGGTGATGTGCTTGCGGGACAGGCCGCGGTCGTTCCGGCCGGCTCCCATCGGCCAGTACACCTTGGTAAAGATCTCAAGCGATTCACGGCGCACCCCGTGCAGGGCCCGGCCCAGGACCTCCTCCGCCCGCCCGCCCGCGTAGACGTCGGCGGTGTCGAAGGTCGTGATGCCCTCGTCAAGCGCGGCCCGGACGCACTCGGTCGCGGCCTGCTCCTCGACCTGCGAGCCGTGGGTGATCCAGTTGCCGTATGCGATTTCGCTGATGACCAGGCCGCTACGGCCCAGGTGCCGGTATTCCATGATCCCTCACCTTAGGTCAGAACTTCTGGCCCGGTTGCACGCGCGGGGCGGGCACCCGGAACCTGCGGATCTGCAGCGCCCGCATCACCGCGTACAGGGTCAGGCCCCGGGCGGACTCGCCGGGAAGCCGCTCGGCGATCAGCTTCGTCAGGCTGCGGCGGATCAGCGTGGCATCGACGAGGATGACGACGACGAGCACCAGGACCACCGGCGAGATGATGGTCTGAGCCTTGGTGTTCCTGAAGAACACGGCGGCGAGCAGGACCACCAGGACGTACATGTAGTACTCGCTGATTCTCCGCTTGGAGTCCACGAAATCGCGGGCCAGGGCGCGAGTCGGCCCACGGTCGCGCGGGTTGAGGGCCCACGCCTCGCCGCGCTTCATCGCCTCGTACTTGGTCGCACGGGTGGCCCTGACCTTGGCCTTGTCCTGCGGGGTGCGCGGTGCGGAGGGCGCGCGCGACCCGGTGATCGGCTGGCGTCGCTTGGCCTCCGCCTCGCTTCGCTTGGGCGTGGGCCGCCCCTTGGCCGCCTCGGCGGGGGAACGGGCGGGCTTACCGTCGGCCGGTGCGTCCGGGCTCCGCGCGCCCGGGGAATCCTGGGACGTGCCGTCCGTCGCCCCGGCGCTATTGCGTCGGAACACGCGCATAGCTTAGAGCCCAGCATGAAATGGTACGTGCCGCGCCCCGCGACGGATGAGCGCTGGATCCCCGTGGGGAAAGCGGAATCGGGGGTCTTAAGCCCGCGGGGGCATGGTAGCTCGCATGCGGGTGACCGCGTAGGGTGGAATGCGACTAGTCGCACGGGCTCGTCCGCCGTCTAGCCGGGTGCCGGCCTCATCGGCCCGGTCGCGCGGCCTGGTGGCGGCCAAAAAGAAGTTAATGAAGGGGACGGCCGCGCGTATGGGCGTGATGAAGCGAGTCTCACTTGTCTTCAAGGCCAAGGCCAACAAGGCCCTGGACAAGATGGAAGACCCTCGTGAGACCCTTGACTATTCTTACCAGCGGCAGCTGGAGTTGCTGACGAAGGTCCGCCGCGGGGTCGCCGACGTCGCCACCTCGCGCAAGCGTGTCGAGTTGCAGATGAACCAGTTGCAGCAGCAGGCGAACAAGCTCGACGACCAGGCGCGCAAGGCCCTCGGGCTGGGCCGCGAGGACCTGGCCCGAGATGCGCTCACGCGCAAGTCGTCGGCGCAGGGCCAGCTGAACGATCTGCAGGCCCAGTACGCCCAGCTGCAGGCCGAAGAGGAAAAGCTGACGGTCGCCTCGCAGCGGCTGCAGGCCAAGGTGGACGCCTTCCGCACCAGGAAGGAGACCATCAAGGCCACCTACACCGCGGCCGAGGCGCAGACGCGGATCAACGAGGCGTTCTCCGGCATCTCGGAAGAGATGGGCGACGTCGGCATGGCGATCCAGCGGGCCGAGGACAAGACCGCCCAGATGCAGGCCAGGGCCGGCGCGATCGACGAGCTGATGGCCTCGGGCGCGCTGGACGACGTGGGCGGGAAGCGGGACGACATCCAGTTCGAGCTCGACCAGATGAGCGCGAGCAGCGATGTCGAGAACGACCTGCGCAGGCTCAGGGGCGAGATCGCGGCCAACACGCCGAAGCAGCTCGAGGGGGGCGCCAACGGCGACAGCCAGGCGGCCCAGCAGAGTCAGGCCCAGCAGAGTCAGGCCCAGCAGAGTCAG
>JBEKKH010000077.1:0-18486 GCA_050010815.1 Streptosporangiaceae bacterium
TGGCCTACGGCAACATCTACTCCAACCACGGGGCGATGACACCGGGGGCCAGCGCAGAGACCGCCGACGGCATGTCCGAGGACAAGATCGACCAGATCATCGAGCTGATGCGGCACGAGCGGTACCGGTTCGCCCCGGCCCGCCGCATCTACATCCCGAAGAAGAAGAACGGGAAGCTCCGGCCCCTCGGCCTGCCCCCGTGGTCAGACAAGCTGGTCGGCGAGGTGGTCCGCCTTGTTCTTGAGGCGATCTACGAACCGCGCTTCTCTGGCCGGTCGCACGGATTCCGGAAAGGCTACGGGTGCCACACCGCTTTGCGGCACATCCGCGACGCCTGGACCGGGACCGTGTGGTTCATCGAAGGTGACATCTCCGACTGCTATGGGTCGATGGATCATGAGATCCTGCTGACCATCCTGGCGGAGACGATCCACGACCAGCGGTTCCTGCGGCTGATCCGCAACATGCTCACGGCAGGGTACCTCGAAGACTGGGACTACCGTCAGACGCTCAGCGGCGTGCCGCAGGGATCAGTGGTATCACCCATATTGTCGAACATTTATTTGGATAAGCTCGATAAGTTCGTCGAGCAGGAACTGATCCCGCAGTACACGCGGGGAGAGCGCCGGGCACCGAACCCTGCCTACAGGGAAACGGGAAGCCAGCTTGAAAAAGCGCGGCGGCGCGGGGACCGGGCTGCGACCCGGGACCTGATCCAGCAGCGGCGCTCGCTCCCCAAAGGCGACCCGGCGGACCCCGGCTACCGGCGGCTGTTCTACTGCCGCTACGCAGATGATCATCTGCTGGGTTTCGCCGGGCCGAGGGCCGAAGCTGAGGAGATCAAGGCGAGGCTGGCAGCGTTCCTCCGGGAGACCCTCGGCCTGGAACTCAACGCCGGCAAGACCCTGATTACCCGCGCGCGCAGCCAGCCCGCGCGGTTCCTCGGCTATCACGTCATCGCCCAGCACTGCAACACGAAACTCACCAGAGGCCGCCGTTCGGCCAACGGGAAAATCGCGCTGCGGGTGCCGCCGGACGTGATCGAGGCCCAGTGCGCCCGCTACCGGCAGCACGGCAAGCCGTGGCACCGGTCCCGGCTCCAGAACCTCACGGACTATGACATCGTGCGGACTTGCGGAGCCGAATATCAGGGCGTCGTGAATTACTACCTGCTCGCCCAGGACGTCTCGCGGCTCGGCAAGTTCCGCTGGCACGCCGAGACGTCGATGCTCAAGACGCTGGCCGCCAAGCACAAGTCCACCGTCACCAAGATGGCCACCAAGCACAAAACCAAGGTCATCACCAAGGACGGCCCCAGGACCTGCTTCGAAGCCAGGCTGACGCGGGAGGGCAAGGAGGACCTGGTAGCACGATTCGGCGGGATCACCTTGCGGCAAGACCGGCGGGCGGTCATCACCGACCCCGCCCCGGTCCGGCACGCATACCCCCGCAAGGAGCTGATCTACCGGCTCCGCAAGCGGTGGTGCGAGCTGTGCGAGATCGGCGCGACGGTGGCAGTCCACCAGGTCGCCGGGCTCAAGCACCTCGGCAAAACCGGACCAGGGCAGCCCGCGTGGGCGGCCCTCATGGCGCGGATGCGGCGCAAGACGCTCATCGTCTGCGCAGCCTGCCATGACCACATCCACGCGAACCCCGTCGCGCACGCGGCATAAATCGCTGGAGAGCCCGGTGCGGTGAAAGCCGCACGCCGGGTTCGGGGGAAGGCTGCACGGAAAAGGCCCGCTCACGCGGGACCTCGCCGTGCAGCCCATCCTGCGACTGGAGCGCCGGGTCTGTACCTGCGGGTTCCCGGCACCCATAACAGGTTGCTACATGTCGTTGAATACAGTGGTCGCAGTGTTTCGCCGCTAGCTGAGGAGGCGCCAAGCCCGTATGGGGCGACAGACCGCGGGCGGTCGTCCTGCCCGAACCAGGCGTCTCATGGATCAATCCGCTAAGCCCAGCGCTACCAGGGTCCGGAGCAACGCTCCCGGACGCTGCTCAAAGTGCCTAAGCAGAGACCAACACGGCTACGGGAATATCGGTCGTGTCAACTCGCACGCTACCTCAGGCCATATCCTACTTCAATAGACGCTGGATCCTCGACGGGACCACCGCCGCCGTCGAGGACGGTCAGACATGGGTCGTGACCTACAGCATTTAACTGGATGCTGCCTGGGTGACGCGGAGGGCGCGCATCGGGGCCAGGACCGTGTCGGGATCGCGCGAGACCCGAGGCTTAAATGCGGGGCAGGCCACGGTGGCTCATAGGTGAAAACCGTCACGGTCTGCCCTGTTTTCGAGGATGTCTGACCATAAGACCTTATTTAGGTCAGCGCAATTTCATGTGTTCAACTGCGGTGCCGGGCCGCACTTTATTTTAGGAATTCCACCTGCGGGCTGCCGGGCGGAGCTGGGGATACGAGGAGCCTGCCACGTCGAGCTCCGCAGCGGCAGCTGAACACCCGGCTATAGCTTGCGCCGAAGCGCTGGACAAAACAATACTTTCTGCATGGCGACCGTAATATGACCAGCGAGGACCTTGAGTGACTGACGCCGGGCCGGAAGAACCCGGCAGCCACGTCATCTACGCTGTGGCCACCGCTGAATCCGGAGAACATCAGCGTGACATCGGCAATGACCTGTCCATGCCAGTGCAGCAGTCTCCGCGAGCATTCTGACGGCGTCCCGAAGGCGTTGCCGCACTCGACGACTGGGAGAATCCGGTGGCACAGAACCTGCTGATCGGCCGCGCTGAAATCCTCGATGCGGCGCTGCGGATCGCAGACAAGCACGGACCGGACGCCCTCAGCATGTACGCGGTCGCCCACCAGTTGCGGGTCGAGCCGACGACGCTTCTCCGGCATGTCGATGGGACGAGCGATCTGCTCGACGGCCTCGTCGAGGTAATGCTTAACAGGTATCCGCTGACGACCACTGACGGTGCCTGGGATGACCGGCTGGTCGCCATGTCCGCTGCCATCAGGGAGACGGCCAGGAGACATCCCGCTGTCTTCCCGTTGCTGTTGACGAGACCAGTCGTCACTCCGGCGGCCCGGGCCGTGCGGGACGCTGTTCACGCCGCGCTGAGGGACGGCGGAGTGCCAGAATCCTCGGTCTACAGCGCCGAACGACTGATCAGCACGGCGGTTCTCGGCTTCGCCGTCAGCGAGGCGGCGGGCCGGTTCCGCATGCACACCCAGAATGTCATCGACGCCGACTTCGCTGAACTCCTCCGCTGGCTCCTACTCGCGCTGTCCGGCCTCGTGGCCGGAGATAGCGGACACGCCGGGGATGTCAGCTAGTTGCCGTTGACTTAAAGGTGTTTGCGCTGGCTGAGGTGTTCCGATGATGACCAGGGGTCAGGTCAGGTCGGCGCTCATCAAGGGAGCGGCCCGCTGGGGTCATCCCTCAGGCCACCGAGCGAACACGTCCGGCCTGGAAATGCCGGTCCAGGAGCTTGATGACCCCGTCCGTCTGCTCAGTAAGGAAGAAGTGGCCACCGCGGAACACCTGAAGGTCGAACGAGCCGGACGTGTGCCCGGCCCATGCGTTGGCCTCTTCCAAGGTCGTCTTGGGGTCACTGTCGCCGGTCAGGACGCTGATCGGGCAGTTCACGGTGATCTCCGGGGTGCAGCCGTACGTCTCGCAGGCCTGGTAATCGGCTCGGAGTGCAGGCAGCGCGGCACGCATCAGCTCATCGTCACCAAGCAAGGACGAAGCGGTCCCGTCCATTTTGCGCACCTCGGCCAGGATGCCCGCATCGTCGCGAAGATGCACTTTCTCGTCCCGGTAGGTTGACGGTGCCCGGCGCCCGGAGGCGAACATCTGCACCGGACCGTGCCCGTCAGCCTCGAGGCGGCGAGTCACCTCAAAGGCGAGGAGCGCCCCCATGCTGTGGCCGAAGAAGGTCAGCGGCAGCTCGGGCTGACGCCGCAGGATGCCGTGGATGCGGTCGGCGAGCACCGTCATGTCGCTGATGGGCGGCTCGGCACGGCGGTCCTGCCGGCCGGGGTACTGGATGGCCACGACGTCGACCCCGGGACTGAGCGCTACTGACACCGGGAGGAAAAAAGGCGCCGACCCGCCCGCGTGCGGCAAGCAGACGAGCCGGGCGGTCGCGTTCGGCGCAGACCGGTAACGGCGGCACCACAGATCATCGTCGGCAGAAGACTGAGACATGCCACTCCAATTAAGGTTCGTTGCGCTAAGTCTTTACCGCTGCCAAGCTATAACGAGCTGCCAGAAAGCAGCAAGGCCTTCGAGTATCTACCGCGCAGCGCATATCAGGTGCTCAGCTGTTGAAATTCCGCAGTTGAACGGCCGGCGCCGAGGTTGCGTCGCCTGCCGGGATGCAGTTACCGTTTCTATCGGCCGGGAAATCTCATTCACGATATCTCTAGCTGCGGGTTCCCGGAAGATATGTGACAACATGAGAGGTGACGGGCTATGGGGTATAGGTTCACGCTAGTTCTCAGCCGGGAGATAACCGACGACGAATCGGCGATCTTGGTGGCAGCGGGTTGTGCTGGTGCGATCTTCGCGCCCGATTCGCTACCCACCAATGCGGACGTTCCTGTTACGAAGATGGATTTCGATGTCACGGCATCTCCGTCGCTAGCTGAGGCGATCGAATCAGCTCTTCAAGCGGTCAAGAACGTGCCAGATCTTAGCGTGCCTGGGCTGACCGTCCCGGCACAGCCGGCCCACGCCGAGACCGCTGAGACCGCTGAGACCGCTGAGACCGCGGAGCTGAATGAGGTGCTCGAAGGTGTCGTAGTCGAGGAGCCTTCGGTCACCAGGACGGCGCGCGCCAGTAAGACGGCCGCCAGTAAGACGGCCGCGAAGAGGCCGACCGCCAAGAAGCCGACCGCCAAGAAGCCGACCGCCAAGAAGGCGAGTGCGGCGGAGCCTGCTGCTGTCCCGGCCAGCTGACGAATCGCCATCCGAGGAGTTGTTTATGGAGACCGATCAGCCGGATCACCGCCTCGCCATTGTGGGGGCCGGGGTGATGGGGACGAATATCGCGGCGCTGGCCACCGGGTACGGGGTTCCGGTCGTGCTAGTGGATGTCAGCGACAGCGTGCTGGCCCAGGCGCGGCAGACGCTCAAAGGCAAGCTACGGCACGCCCAGCTGATGGGCTCGCTGCCGCCGGGCCGGCCGCCCGGCGAGCTGACGACCAGCACGTCGCTGGATGACGTCGCGGACGCGACCACGGTCATCGAGGCGGTCACCGAACTGCCCGAGACGAAGGCGAAGGTCCTGGCCGGGGTGTCGGCGGTCGTCCGCCCGGGCACGACGCTGATCTCCAACACCTCGTGCATCCCTGTCGATGAGATGGCCGGCTGGGTGGTGCGCGCCGACGAGCTGGTCGGCGTGCATTTCATGAACCCGTCGTACCTGATCAAGATGGTGGAGGTCATCCGGGGCCCGCGTACCGGCGAAGCGACCATGACGGCGGTCACCGGGCTGCTGACCTTCCTGGGCCGCGAGGCGCTCGTCATCAGGGACTCGCCCGGTTTCGTGATCAACCGCCTGCTGCATCCGCTGATCAACACCGCGGCGATGCTCGTGGAAGAGGGCGTGGCCCCGGCCGAGGTGGTTGACGGCCTGCTGGAGGGCTGCCTGGGGCATTCGACCGGCCCGCTGCGCACCGCGGATCTCATCGGGCTGGACAACCTGGTGGACTCGCTCAACGTGCTGTACGAGCGGCGCGGGGACGACAGCTGCCGGCCCTGCGCGCTGCTGCTGGCCAAGGTGCGCGAGGGCAACCTCGGCCGGAAGACCGGCCGAGGTTTTTACGACTACGGAAAGGTGGCCTCGTGACCGCAGGACAGATCGTGACCCCGGTCACCGCCGAGGCGATCGAAGAAGCGTTGCTTGGTTTCCTCACCGAACGTGTCAAGGCTGAGGTGGCGCCGGATCAGGATCTCTTCGCCTCGGGCCTGGTCTCCTCGATGTTCGCCATGCAACTGGTCGTGCACCTGGAGGAGGACTACGACATCGCCATCATCGGCCCGGAGCTGAAACTGGACAATTTCCGCACCGTCCAGGCGATGACCGGGCTGGTCCTGCGGCTTCGCAGCGCTTCAGGCGTGACCACCGATGGCTGAGCCGCTGGCCAGCGAGCGGGCCTTTATCGCCGAGCTCGTCGGCGACCAGCCCGGCGCCTGGGACCTGGCGGGGGAGCTGCCCGTCGAACTGCTGCACAAGCTCGGCGCCAAGGGAATTCTGTCCGCCGAGGTGCCGGCCACCTATGGCGGGCTCGGCGCGAGCAGCCAGCACAACGGTGAGCTCACCGCCTACGTGGGCAGCCTGTGCAGTTCGCTGCGCAGCATCATGACCTCACAGGGAATGGCGGCGTGGGCGATCCAGCGGCTCGGCGACCGCGGTCAGCGGCAGCGGTATCTCGCGGATCTGACCAGCGGGCAGCTGGCGGCCGTGGCGTTCAGTGAACCGAGAGCGGGCAGTGACCTGTCGGCCATGGGGACCCAGATCCGGCCCAGTGGCGATTCGGTGGTTCTCGACGGCGAGAAGATGTGGGTGACAGGGGCACAGTACGCCGATCTGCTGCTGGTCCTTGGCTACGCCGGCGACGCCGCGGCCTTGGTGGTGGTGCCGGCGTCCGCGCCGGGCGTGCACCTGGAGCGGATCCCCGACCTGCTCGGCTGCCGCGCGGCCGGGCCCGCGCATGTCCGCTTTGACAACGTCAGCCTCCCCTCCTCCTGCGTGCTCGGCGGTGGCGGCCAGTCCTTGCCTCTGCTGTTCACCACGGCGCTTTCCTATGGCCGGATCTCGGTTGCCTGGGGCTGTACCGGCATCGTTCGTGCCTGCCTGAGTGCGGCGGCCAGTCATGCCAGGCACCGGGAACAGTCGGGCAAGCCGCTCGCCCAGCACCAGCTCGTCGCCCGGCATCTGGCCGAGCTCTTCATCGCCGAGCAGGTCTCGACCCGGGTCTGTGAGCACGCCAGCCAGCAATGGGCGTCGGCATCGCCGGACATGGTCGTTGCGGCCGTGCTGGCCAAGCACGTCAGCGCTGGTCACGCCGCGCGAAGCGCCGCCACGGCGGTCCAGGTGCTGGCATCGGCGGGTGCGCAGGACGGTCACGTGGTCGCCCGGGCGTACCGGGACGCGAAGCTGATGGAGATCATCGAGGGCAGCAATGAGATCTGCCAGCTCATCCTGGCCCAGCACGCCCTGAGTATTGCGTCCGATACCACCTGAATACTGACTGATGCAAAGAGAAAGAACCTAAAGAAGGGAGCAGTCAGTGTCCCTGATCATCGTGGTCGGAACAGGCCGATGCGGTTCCACCATGCTGACGCGTCTGCTGCGTATGCATCCAGAGGTGCTGAGTATCGGCGAGTTCTGGAACTGCTTCCTGGACAACGACGGGTGTATCCCGACTCATGAAATGAGCGGCGAGGAGTTCTGGCAGCGGCTTACCAAGCCCGCTTCTTCCTACGACAGCCTGGTTCGCGCCGGGATAAAAACAGACGACTACCTTGAGCCTTTCCCAAGCCGGTTTGATTATGTTACCGGCATGCCGCCGCTCTGCCGTGTTCTGGCCCGGCTCACTGGCGGATCGCCGGATCCGCTTTATGACGAGCTCGCCCCAGAGGTTTCCGCCTGGCCGCGGCGCTCGGCGGCGGAACACTGCCGCGCGTTGTTCGCCGACCTGGCGGCCCGGCTCGGCCGCCGCGTCATAGTTGAGCGAAGCGGCGGCTCTCTTAGCCAGCTGGAATTGCTGGCCGAGATGTTCCCCGAGGCGCGCTTTGTGTTCCTGCACCGCAATGGTCCCGACGCGGTGCTGTCAATGAGTCGTTATCCCACATTTCGCCTGTCCGCCCTGAGAGGACTGGCTGAAGTCGTCGCCGTGGCGACGCCCGAGGAACTGGAACCGTTTCCCGCGGAAATCAAGACGGCACGTCCCGAGGACTTCAAAGGTCTGACAGAACCGCCGTTTGACCAGGCGCGGTTCCTGGCATTCCCTATCCCGCTGCCCTTCTTCGGCTGGCTGTGGTCCAAAACGACACGGACGGGGACGATAGAGATCCGGCGGGTGCCGCCTGATCGGTGGATGACCTTGCGGTATGAGCAGCTTCTTAAGGACCCGCGGGCAGAACTGGCCCAGCTGGCCAGCTTCATCGGCGTCCCCGCGGACCAGCAATGGCTCGACAGCGCCTGCAAGAACGTGGACTCCGGACGCTCGGGTTCTGCGGCGTCTCACCTTCATCCCGGTGATCTAGCCCCGCTGCGAGCCGCCTGCGCGGCCGGCGCCCGGGCCTTTGACGTCCTTGAGTCGGAACACCACTGAAACTGCGCTAGGAGAACTTGTGCCTGACAAGCCGATTATCGTGAAGTGCCTGGTCTGGGACTTGGACAATACCCTGTGGCAAGGCACGCTGCTGGAAGATCCAGACGTCCGGCTGCCGGATGAAGTCCGGGACGTGATCGTCGAGCTTGATTCCCGTGGCATCCTTCAGTCGATCGCCAGCAAGAATGACTTTGACCTGGCCTGGAAACGCCTTGAAGAGCTGGGCATCGCCGAATACTTCGTGCATCCCCGGATTGGCTGGGGGCGTAAGTCGGATTCGGTGGGTGAGATCGCGGACAAGCTAAATTTTGCGCTGAGCACGATCGCCTTCGTCGACGACCTGCCGAGCGAGCGCGCCGAGGTCGTCTTCCGCGCCTCCGAGGTCCGCTGCTACCCGGCGGAGCAGGTGGCTTCACTGCTTCACCTGCCGGAGTTCAGCCCGGAGGTCGTGACCATTGACGCCAGGCGGCGTCGCCAGATGTACCAGGCCAGCTTCCGTCGTGACGGGGACAGGGAATCCTTCACCGGGCCGGATGAGGAGTTCCTGCGCTCGCTGGAGCTGGTGATGGTCATCAAGCAGGCCGATGAGCAGGACCTGTCCCGGGTCGAGGAACTCACCTTGCGGACCAGCCAGATGAACGCCACCGGGGTACACCATTCCGACGCGGACCTGCGCAACCTGCTGGCCGACCCGGACCATGAGGTGCTGACGGTAACCCTGGCTGACCGCTTCGGGACGCACGGCGCGGTCGGCGTCCTGCTGATCGAGTACCACGCCGCGGTGTGGCACCTGAAGCTGCTCGCGACCTCCTGCCGGGTGGTGTCGTTCGGGGCCGGGACCGTGCTCCTCAACTGGCTGATCGACCAGGCCGCCCGGGCAGGCGCCCACCTGGCCGCCGACTTCCGCCCCACCGACCGCAACCGCATGATGGACATTGCCTACCGGTTCGCCGGCTTCACCGGTGACCCCTGCGAATGCCTCACCGACCTCGGACCCATCGCCGACCGCGACGGCATCCAGTGCCTGCACCTGGTCGCGGCCCCGCGCCAGGCGCCCACCACCATGCGGCTCGCCTCCCCCGACTTGGCCGCCAGCCACGCCCTGACCAGCTAAGGCACACCGACCGCACCATGGACCAAGCTCCGGCCCAGGGATGGCCCGCACTTGCCAGGCTGCTCCGCCCCTTCCTCGGGCCGTATGCCGGGCGGGTCAACCTCGTCTTCGTCCTGCTGATAGCCCAGGCCGCCGGGAACCTGGTCCTGCCCCTGTTCAATGCCGCCATCATCAACAAGGGCGTGATCAAGGGCAATGTCGGCTACATATGGCGGGCCGGCGGCATCATGCTCGGCGTCGTCGTCGCGCTCTGCGCCGTCTCGGTCCTGGTTCAGTACCACGCATCACGGGCATCGACCAGAGTCTCCGTCGACCTGCGCGTTGCGATCTACCGGCGGGTGCAGGCTTTCTCTGGCCGGGAGATGAACCGGTTCGGTATCTCGACCCTGATCACCCGCAACATTAACGACGTCGACCAAGTCGAGGCCTTTCTGCTGGCGGCGCTGACCCAGCTGTTCATCGCGGTCATTATCTGCCTCGGCGGGATGATCCTGGCGGTCAGGCTAAGCCCTCCGCTGTCCCTGCTTTTCCTGGTCGCCATCCCGGTCATGGCCCTGATCGTCACGGTGACGCTGATCGTATCGATCCCGTTGTTCCGTTCCCTCCAAAGCAAGACCGACCGTATCAATCAGGTGATGCGGGAACAGATCAACGGCGTCCGGGTGGTACGTGCGTTCGGCCGCACGCGCTTCGAGCAGGACCGGTTCCGGGACGCCAACGCCGACATCACCGGAACCCGGTTGCGGGTTACCAGGATCTTCGCCGTGGCCGTTCCCGTCCTGCTTGGCACCCTCAACCTGGCCAGCGTGGGCGTGGTCTGGTTCGGCGGCCGTCTGGTCAGCGAAGGCTCGATGCCGATAGGAAACATGACTGCGTTTATCCTCTATATCTTGCAGATCCTGGTGTACGTCCTGGTGGGCGTGACCGTACTCATCCAGGTTCCCCGCGCCGTGGCCAGCGCGGAACGGATCGCGCAGGTGATCGATTCCGTTCCGGCCATCACCGATCCGCCCCGCCCGGTCAGCCCCGCCAGGGTTACCGGCACCGTCGAATTCCGCCACGTCACCTTCGGCTACCCGGGCAGCGAACGCCCGGTGCTGAACGACCTGACGTTCGTCCTCCGGCCCGGGCAGACCAGCGCGATCATCGGCGGTACCGGCAGCGGCAAGACCACCCTGCTCAACCTCATCCTCCGGTTCTTCGACGCCACCGGCGGGGTCGTGCTCGTCAACGGGACCGACGTACGGGAGCAGGCCGTCGAACAGCTGTGGTCCGCCATTGGCCTGGTTCCGCAGGCGGCCTTCCTGTTCAGCGGTACGGTCGCCAGCAACCTGCGGTTCGGCAGACCGGACGCCACCGATGCGCAGCTATGGCGCGCGCTCGATATCGCGCAGGCTCTGGACTTTGTCGTCAGCATGCCCGGGCAGCTCGATGCTCCCATCGACCAGGGCGGTACCAACGTCTCCGGGGGCCAGCGGCAGCGGCTGGCCATCGCCCGGGCCCTGGTACGGCGGTCCCGTCTGTACCTGTTCGACGACTGCTTCTCGGCCCTGGACGCGGCCACCGATGCCCGCCTGCGCGGTGCGCTCCGCGCCGATACGCGAGATGCCACCGTGGTCATCGTCGCGCAGCGAATCAGCACGGTCATGCATGCTGACCAGATCATCGTCCTGGACGCCCGGGGAGTCGCCGGGATTGGTACCCACGAGCAGTTGCTCACTGACTGCGCGCCCTACCGGGAAATCGTCGCATCTCAGCTCGGCGAGGGAGCGGCCGTATGACGAAGGGAAGCAAGGACAACCGCGACGCCGCGGCGCGGCTGGCGGTCTGGCTCAGGCCGGAGCGATCCCGGCTGGCGTTGTTTACCATGCTCGGCGTGATCTCGGTCGCCTTCCTGGTCGCTGGCCCCGTGATCCTCGGCCACGCCACCAACATCGTGTTCGCCGGCGTCGTCGGCGAGCATCTTTCTGCGGGCATGACCAGGGCGCAGGTGCTCGCCGGACTGCGCGCCAGCGGTCAGGGCCAGCTGGCCGACCTGTACTCCACGGTGAACTTCACCCCGGGGACCGGCGTTAACTTCACCCTGCTCGGCCGGCTGCTCGGCCTGGTGGCCCTGGTATACGCGCTGAGCGCCGTGTTCAGCTGGGCCCAGGGTTACATCTTGGCGGGCGTCGTTATGCGCACCATGTACCGACTGCGCCAGGCGGTCGAGGAGAAACTGGCCCGCCTGCCGCTGCGGTACTTCGACAGCCACCCGCACGGCGACATCCTCAGCCGGGTCACCAACGACATCGACAACATCACCACGAGCCTGCAAGAGGGAGCCAGCCAGCTGCTGTCCTCGGCGCTCACCGCGATCGGGGTGCTGAGCATGATGTTCTGGCTCTCCCCGCTGCTGGCCGCGGTCTCGCTGGTCACCATCCCGCTGGCGATCGTGCTGACGTCCTTCATCGCGCGCCGGTCAAAGCCCCTGTTCGAGGCCCAGTGGGATCGGACCGGGCGGCTTAACGGGCTGGTCGAGGAGACCCACTCCGGGCACGCCCTGGTGCAGGCGTTCGGGCAGCGGCAGCCGATGATCGATGAGTTCAGCCGCCAGAACGAGCAGCTGTACGAGGCGAGCTTCCACGGTGATTTCCTGTCCTCGACGGTCCTGCCCCTCGTCCGGCTGATCGGCAACATGAACTACGTGGTCATCGCGGTGCTCGGCGGGTTTCAGGTGGCCACCGGCATGATCTCGCTCGGTGCCGTGCAGGCGTTCATCCAGTACTCGCGGCAGTTCACCACCCCCGTCAGCCAGATCGCCGGTCAGCTGAACCTGCTCCAGTCAGGGCTCGCGTCGGCCAGACGCGTGCTCGATTTCCTCGCCGCGCCGGAGGAGGCGGCGATCCTGGGTTCGCCCGCCGGCCCGGCGGAGGGCGACGGCCCGGATCCCGTGCTGGCGGAGCAGGCACCCGCGGCACGCAGAGTGCGGCTCAGGCATGTGTTCTTCCGCTATGACCCGGACCGGCCGCTGATCGAGGACCTCACGCTCGAAGCGGCGCCCGGCCAGACGGTCGCGATCGTGGGACCGACCGGGGCGGGCAAGACTACCGTCGTCAACTTGCTCATGCGCTTCTATGAGATCGACAGCGGGCAGATTCTGCTGGACGGTCTCGACTACCGGGACCTCAGCCGCGACCAGGTGCGCGGTTGCTTCGGCATGGTGCTGCAGGACACCTGGCTGTTCGGCGGCACGATCAGGGCCAACATCGCGTACGGGAAGGAAGGCGCCGCCGATTCCGAGATCGTGGCCGCGGCCAGCGCCGCCTACGTCGATGACTTCGTCCGCACCCTGCCCGACGGCTACGCCACCGTCCTTGACGGGGAGGCATCGAGCCTCTCAGCGGGCCAGAAACAGCTTCTGACCATTGCTCGCGCCTTCCTCGCCAACCCTGGCATCCTGATCCTGGACGAGGCCACAAGCAACGTTGATACCCGGACCGAGGTGATGATCCAGGACGCGATGGCCCGGCTGCGGTCCGGCCGTACCAGCTTTGTGATCGCTCACCGGCTGTCGACCGTGCGCGATGCCGATACGATCCTGGTCATGGATGCCGGCCGGGTCGTCGAGCAGGGCAGCCATCACGAGTTGCTGCACCGCGGAGGATTTTACCGCGATCTCTACAACAGCCAGTTCACCGAGGCTCCCACCCCACTGCCGAGAGAGCTGCTAGCCGCCGGCCGGCAGCTGGCTAACGTTAAGGGTGTCCTTCCCAAGGGTGAGGGCATCAACCGCCACCGAGCCCGCCCGTACTTCAAGGCCCTGCGGAAGTGGGTCGACAAGGAAGACATCCGTAACCCGAACAGCGGGAAACTGGCGTACCTGACGGGCACCAGCACATCCGATGACCCAAAGTTCACCTACCCGAAGTGGCTTGTAAAGCGCTTCGAGGCAGAGACCGAGTGGCGGAAGCCAGCTGGCTCCGCTGGCGCTAAATCTCTTTAAGCGGCGCAGAACGCGACATCGAGGCCTGCGGCATAACAAGCTGCCAGTTACTCAACTGCCCCCATCCCGCAGTTGAACAGGGAGGTAGCTTACTCCGCCATCTCAGTTCGCATCGACCAGCGGAAGATGATTTGCCGGCGCGAGGTGTCCTCGACCAGGCGGCCGGTTCGCTCGAAGTGCTCATACCCGCCGTAATGCGGAAGCTTAACCTTCTCGTCAAATGGGTTGACTGCCTGTATGCGTGACGCATTAGGAATGGTTGCAGGGCCGCCCTCTAGAATCGCCTGGATCAAGTTAATATCTGCTATTTCCGTCATTATATCCTCCAGCGGGGGACCCGCTATCTGAGACCACTCATTTAGCCTATTGCTCCCAGTGCAATCAAATAGCCTTCGTCTTACGGTGACAACCCCCTAGCATGACCCCTGCATGCCCACCTGTCATGCTCACCCAGGCAGCCAGACCAGACCAGCCAGACCAGACCAGGCAGACCAGACCAAGGCAGGCCAGGCCCTGCGGCTGCGATATATAAGGGCTGTTAGGGGTGTGTTCAACCATCAGCCGCCGAGGTAAACTATGGTGCTATTGATAATCGACCAGAGGAGTGCTAGATGCCAGACTCCAGCTCGTGGGATGTCATTTTCGGCGCTGACTCAGGCCAGATTGTTCTCAGCGTTGATTTCCCGGCCAGCCGGCCCTCAGCAGCAGGTTTCCCTGACCTCGCCGCCAGGATCGGGCCAGGATTCAGGTTTCTTCAGACCAGGCCGCGGGCGGTCCGCTCTTGCCAGCGGCTAAGTGGTGATGCGTATGTCGGTCCCTGGGTATCCGATATCGCTCTGCACCAGCATCAGGTGCTCGCCGTGCTTGGCTGTCGCATTGGCAGCGTCTACGCGGCGGCGATCGCCGAAGGCATCTCACAGTGGCAGCCGATGCCAAAAGTCATCTTGTTCGACCCGCAATTCATCAGTAACAGCCAGCTTAGCCTTGAGTTCCGCAGGGAGATCGGTGCCGTCAGCTCGCTCCTAGGCGATGATGAGATTGAACGTGCCACGAAGGCTGCCGCGGAAATTTCCCAGTCGGCGGCCGGAGATATCGCGGACGTCGCCGCCGGGATGGTCGAAAGCTACATTGAAATAATCACCGCCGCGTTCGAACGGGTCGGTCTTGGCGATGCCCGGAGTAACAAATTTACCGCATCCTTCGAGTCGTATATATCATGGCTATCCGCGGCGGATCAGATTGATCCACGTCCGGTGTGGAAACATTCGACAGTGATCACGTCGTCCGCATATTCAGAACTGCCTGACGGGGCGTATCTGGCCGTTGACGATGACGGTGGAGCCAGCCAGCTGGTCCCGTTCGACGTGGATCATGCCGATCTCCTGCGATCGGATTGCGTCGCCCAGACCGTCCAGCAGCTGCTGGAGTCCCGGTAATCATGCTCTGCGGTTGCCCGCGGACAGCCGCCCATCTACGCGCAAAGGGAACAGATGCCGATACTGGCGACCGCTGAGCTGCCTGCTTCCAGCGCGGATCGTGACGTTCGCGACCCGCTGCTGCGGCTGGCGCAACTATTCGACTCCGGCGATTACGACCTGCTGCACTCTGTCGGCGATACCAGAGCCGCAGACTCCGAGGTCTGGACGGCCACCGGGATCATCGGCGGCGCCCGGGCGATCGCCTACTGTACCGACGCGACCAAGATGGGCGGCGCGCTCGGGATCGCCGGCTCCCGGCGCATCGTCGAGGCGATCGAGGTCGCGGTCCGTGACCGCCGCCCCGTGGTGGGGGTGTGGCATTCTGGCGGCGCGAAGCTTGCCGACGGCGTGGAGTCCATGGACGCGGTCGGCCAGATATTCGCCGCCATGACCCGTGCTTCGGGGCGAGTACCCCAGATCTCGGTGGTGGTGGGACCGGCCGCCGGCGCGGCCGCGTACGGCCCGGCGCTCACCGACGTCATCATCATGGCTCCGGCCGGCCGCGTTTTCATTACCGGCCCCGACGTCGTCAAGAGCGTCACCGGGGAACAGATCGACATGGAGGGGCTGGGCGGCCCCGAGACACACTCGCGCCGTTCGGGCGTCGCCCATATCACCACCGACTCAGAGGCCGATGCCTATGTGCGGGCCCGTCGGCTGGTCAGCTACTTCGCCTGCCCGGGATTTTTTGCCCTGGATCGGCTGCGTGACGGGCAGGATCTGCGCGAGTTCCTGCCCGCGTCGGTCCGGCGTGCCTACGATGTACGGCCCCTGGTGCGAGCGATCCTGGACGGCGATGGCGAGCACGGCGGCGGATTCGATGAGCTGCAGCCCCGGTGGGCACCGAACATGGTAGTCGGCCTGGGCCGGCTAGCTGGCCGCACGATCGGCGTGGTTGCGAACAACCCGATCCGCAAGTGCGGCTGCCTCGACTCCCTCAGCGCGGAAAAGGCATCCCGTTTCGTCCGGATGTGTGACTCGCTTGGCGTCCCCCTCCTGGTGATAGTCGATGTTCCCGGGTATCTGCCGGGCGTCGGTCAGGAGTGGAACGGCGTCGTCCGCCGGGGAGCCAAACTGCTGCACGCCTTCGCCGAAGCATCGGTGCCGCGGGTGACGCTGGTGACGCGTAAATCGTACGGTGGCGCCTACATCGCCATGAATTCCCGCGCCCTCGGTGCTACGGCGGTCTTCGCATGGCCAGATGCCGAGATCGCGGTCATGGGAGCGGAAACGGCGGTCGGGATCCTGCACAGGAAAAGGCTCGCCGCGGTCCCCGACCACGAACGCGACGCCCTGAAGAACACTCTGACCGCCGAGCACGCGCGCATCGCGGGCGGTGTGGACCGCGCGCTGGCGCTCGGCGTGCTCGATGAGGTGATTGCGCCGCGGCGGACACGGCACCGGCTCGCCGAGGCGTTCGCCGCCGCCCCGGCCGGCCGGGGCCAGCACGGAAACATCCCGCTATAACCGGCCGCGCTCCCGCCCGCCCGGTTAACGTCGGGGGCGCCTAAGCGGACGGCATCACGTCCTGCGGTTCGGGTTCAGCCGTCTCATCCCGCTCGTCTTGCGGTTCAGCTCCGGCCACGCCGTCGGTTTGATCCGTTAGCGTCACCAGCAGGTCATTCAGCCGGGCGACAAAGGCGGCGGGTTCCTCGATGCGCGCGCCGAGGGTGAGCACGGCCTGGTTGAACAGGAGGTGCGCCCATTCGGCGAGGTGCGGGTCGGCGGGTTCGCGATTGAGCCTTTGCACCAGCGGATGCTGCGGGTTGATCTCGAGCACGGGCTGGATGGGCAGTCCTGAGCCCCGCAGCCGGTGCGCCAGGCTGCTCTCGTTCTCCGGCTCATTGGCTACGATGCAGGCCGGGGAGATGGTCAGGCGGCTGGTGACCCGTACGTCCCAGGCCCGCCCAGCCAGGATCGCCTTCAGCTGGCTGACCAGCCCCGAGAGCACCGTGCTGGCCTGCTCCTTCGCCTCCGCCTCGGCTTCGTCCTCCAAGGGGCCCAGGTCAGCGGGGCCCTGGGCCACTGACTGCAGCCGCCTGCCATCGAACTCGCGCAGGTTGCTCATCACCCAGTTGTCCACGTCCTCACCCAGGAGCAGGACCTCAACGCCCTTCTTGGCGAACGTCTCCAGGTGAGGGCTGGCGGCCGCGGCAGCCAGGCTCGGCGCCAGCAGGTAGTAGATGTCCTTCTGGCCTTCCTTCATCCGGCCGGTGTACTCAACTAGCGATACATCTGCCTCCAGGCCGGCCGACTTGGTCGAGGTGAAGCGCAGCAGCCCGGCGATCTCATCCCGGTTGCTGAAGTCATCGGCGATGCCTTCCTTAAGGATGGTGCCGAACTCGCTCCAGAAGGTGGCGTACTTTTCCGGTTCGTTAGCGGCCAGCCCGCCGAGCAGCTTCAGCACCTTCCTCACCGCGTTATTGCGGATGTGATCCACCACCCGGCTGCCCTGAAGCAGTTCCCTGGAGATGTTAAGCGGCAGGTCGCTCGAGTCGATGACACCGCGGATGAACCGCAGGTACTGCGGCATCAGCTGGCCGTCGTCCTCAAGCACGAACACCCGCCGGATATGCAGCTTGACGCCCCGGCCAGGCTGCGGGATCCACATGTCGTAAGGAGCGCGGGACGGGATGAACAACAGCAGCGTGTACTCGTACGTCCCCTCGATCTTGCTGTGCACCCAGGCCAGCGGCTCGGTGTAATCGCCGGCGGCGTGCCGGTAGAAGCCGTGGTAATCCGCCTCGCTGAGCTCGCTCTTCGGCCTGACCCACAACGCGGAGGCCTGGTTGACCGTCGAGGAAGCGGGGGCCGGGGTGTCCGCCGATTCGTCGCCGGCCTTTTCCTCGGTCATGACGATCGGCAGGCTGATGTGATCCGAGTACTTCTGGATGATCGAGCGCAGCCGGTAGTCGCTCAGCAACTCGTCCTCGTCGTCCTTGAGCTGAAGCACGACGGTGGTGCCCCGGGACGGGCGCTCGACCGTCTCCAGCGTGTACTCGCCCCTGCCGTCGGACTCCCACCGGATGCCGTCGGCGGCCGGGAGACCGGCCCGGCGCGTAGTCAGGATCACGCGCTCGGCCACGATGAACGAGGAGTAGAAGCCCACGCCGAACTGGCCGATGAGGGTCGCGTCCTTGCGCTGGTCGCCGGTCAGCGCGTGCAGGAACTCCCGGGTCCCCGACTTGGCGATGGTCCCGATATGCTCGATTACCTCTGACCGGCTCATGCCGATCCCGTTGTCGGCGACGGTGATCGTACCCGCATCCTTGTCGTAGCTGACCCGGATCTCTAGCGGGCCCTCATCGGTAGGCAGCTCACCCTGCGCCAGCAATTCAAGCCGCAGCCTGTCGATGGCATCAGATGAGTTCGAGATCAGCTCACGCAGGAAAATCTCTTTGTTGCTGTAGAGCGAATGCACCATCAGGTCCAGAATCTGGACCACCTCGGCCTGAAAGCTGAGGGTTTCCTGTTCCGTATGCTCCGCCTGCACGCTTACCGTTTCCCCCGTCTGCGTACTCACCACCGGTTCCTCCGTCCGCACGCTTCCGCCTGCACGCCCATCGATTGCTCCAGCTAAAGTCGATTGTC
>JBEKKH010000078.1:0-18423 GCA_050010815.1 Streptosporangiaceae bacterium
GACATCCTCATCACCACACCGGAGTCGTTGTTCCTGCTGCTTACCTCGCAGGCCAGAGACACCCTGCGCGGGGTGGAAACGGTGATCGTCGACGAGGTGCACGCCGTGGCGGGCAACAAGCGCGGCGCGCACCTGGCGCTGTCTCTTGAACGCCTGGACGCCCTACGCAATCAGGACGGGCGCAGTCGGGACGGACGGACCCGGCCGGGGGGCACGGGGGACGGAATCCTCGCCGCCCAGCGGGTGGGCCTGTCCGCCACGGTGCGGCCGGCCGAGGAGGTCGCGACCTTCCTGGGCGGCAGCCGCACGGTCACCATCGTCCAGCCGCCCAGTCCCAAGCGCATCGAGCTGCAGGTCGTCGTCCCGGTCGAGGACATGACGGAGCTGGACACCGGGCCGGCCCGCGGCACCGGGGACGACGGCGATGGCCTCAGCAACCCGGCGCCCCGGCGCTCCATCTGGCCGCACGTCGAGGAGCGGGTGCTCGACCTGATCGAGCAGCACAAGTCCACGATCGTGTTCGCGAACTCACGACGGCTCGCCGAGCGCCTGTGCGGCCGGCTGAACGAGCTGGCGGCGGAGCGGGCCGAGGCGGCCGAGGAAGCCCGCGCGGCTAGCGTCAACGCCCCGGGCGGGCGGGGCGGCCATGGCCCGGCCGAGCTGATGGCGCAGGCAGGCGTGGCGGCGGGCGCGCCGGCCGAGGTCGCCCGGGCGCACCACGGCTCGGTGTCGCGGCTGGAACGCGCCGAGATCGAAGAGGCGCTCAAGGCCGGCCGGCTGCCCGCCGTGGTCGCGACGTCCAGCCTGGAACTCGGCATCGACATGGGCGCGGTGGACCTGGTTATCCAGGTCGAGGCGCCGCCCTCGGTGGCCAGCGGCCTGCAGCGGGTCGGCCGGGCCGGGCACAACGTGGGCGACATCTCGCGCGGCATCATTTTTCCCAAGTACCAGGGCGACCTGGTCCAGTCGGCCGTCGTCGCCGAACGCATGCGGGCCGGCGAGATCGAAGAGCTGAAGATCCCGCACAACCCGCTCGATGTACTGGCTCAGCAGATCGTCGCGATGACGGCCGTCGACGACTGGGTGGTCGACGAACTCGAGGCCACGGTCCGCAAGGCCGCTCCGTTCGGCGGGCTGACCAGGGGAATCCTCGAAGCGGTGCTGGACATGCTGGCCGGGCGTTATCCCAGTGAGGAGTTCGCCGGCCTGCGACCGCGCATCGTCTGGGACCGGGTGGCGGGGACCATCAGGGCCCGGCCCGGCGCGCAGCGGCTCGCCGTGACCAACGGCGGCACGATCCCGGACCGGGGCCTCTTCGGCGTGTTCCTAGCCACGGACAGCGGCGGCTCTGCTGGCTCTGACCGGCAGCCGCGGCGCGTCGGGGAACTCGACGAGGAGATGGTATACGAATCGCGGGTCGGCGACGTCTTCGTGCTCGGCGCCAGCTCGTGGCGGATCGAAGACATCACGCCGGATCGCGTGCTGGTCACGCCCGCCCCCGGCCAGGCCGGCAAGCTGCCGTTCTGGCACGGCGACACCCCGGGCCGCCCGGCCGAGCTCGGCCGCGCGATCGGAGTGGCCTGCCGGGAGCTGGCCGCGGCCGCGGAACCGGACGCGACCAGGAAGCTACAGCAGGCCGGCCTGGACGAGCTGGCGGCCCGGAACCTGATCAAGTACCTGGCCGACCAGCGCGCGGCCACCGGGTACGTGCCCGACGACCGGACCCTGGTGCTCGAGCGGTTCCGCGATGAGCTCGGCGACTGGCGGGTCGTGCTGCACAGCCCGTACGGTGACCGGGTGCACGCGCCGTGGGCGCTGGCCATCGCGGCCCGGCTGCGTGAGCGGTACGGCGGGATGGACGTGCAGGCCCTGCACACCGACGACGGCATCATCATCCGGGTGCCGGACTCCGACGAACCGCCGCCGAGCGGAATCGCGCTGCTCGACCCCGACGAGATCGGCGATCTCATCACCGCCGAGGTCGGCGCGAGCGCGCTGTTCGCCTCCAGGTTCCGCGAGTGCGCCAGCCGGGCGCTGCTGCTGCCGCGCCGCCAGCCGGGCCGCCGCACGCCGCTGTGGCAGCAGCGGCAGCGCTCCGCCCAGCTGCTCGAGGTGGCGAGCCGGTACCCGGCGTTCCCGATCGTGCTCGAGACGGTCCGGGAGTGCCTGCGTGACGTCTTCGACGTGCCCGCGCTGACCGGCCTGCTGCGGGACATCGCCGCCCGGCGGATCAGGATCGTCGAGGTCGAGACGGCTACCCCGAGTCCGTTCGGCAAATCTTTGCTGTTCCGGTACGTCGGGGCGTTCATGTACGAGGGCGACGCGCCGCTGGCCGAACGCCGCGCGCAGGCGCTGTCGCTGGACCCCGCCCTGCTGGCCGAGCTGCTCGGCCAGGACGGGCTGCGCGAGCTGCTCGACCCGGCCGTCATCGCGGAGGTCGAACGTGACCTGCAGCACCTGTCGGCGGCCCGGCGCTGCCGTGACGTCGAGGGGGTCGCCGATCTGCTCCGTACCACCGGGCCGCTAACGGCGCAGGAGGTAACGGACAGGTGCGCCGACGGCGCTGCCGCGGCCGACTGGCTGGCCGACCTGGCGGCGGCCCGGCGCGGCATCCAGGTGCGGATCGCCGGGCAGCCGATGTGGGCCGCGATCGAGGACGCCGGCCGCCTACGCGACGCGCTCGGGGTGCCACTGCCGGTCGGCATCCCCGAGGCCTTCACCGAGCCGGTCGCCGACCCGCTGGGCGACCTGGTCGCCAGGTACGCGCGGACGCACGGCCCGTTCACGGCCGACGCGCTGGCCGGACGGTACGGGCTCGGGGTGGCCGTGGTCACGCTGACGCTGCGGCGGCTCACGGCGGCCGGCCGGGTGGTCGAAGGAGAGTTCCTGCCCGCCGGGCAGGCCGCGGCCGGCAGTCAGCTGGCCGCAGCCAGAGGTACCGAATGGTGCGACGCCGAGGTGCTGCGGCTGCTGCGGCGCAGGTGCCTGGCCCGGCTGCGCAAGGAGGCGGAGCCGGTGCCACCCGAGGTGCTGGCCCGGTTCCTGCCCGCCTGGCACGGGATCGGCACGCAGGGCCCGGGCGGGTCGCGGCGGCGAGCCGACGCGGGTTCGGTGCTCGAGGTGCTTGAGCGGCTGGCCGGGGTGCCCGTCCCCGCGTCCGCGCTGGAAACGCTGGTGCTGCCCGGGCGGGTGCCCGGCTACTCCCCCGCCCTGCTGGACGAGCTGACCTCGGCCGGGGAGATCGTCTGGTCCGGTGCGGGCGCCCTGCCCGGCGGCGACGGCTGGCTGGTGCTGGCGCCCGCCGATAGCGCGCCGCTGCTATTGCCCGAGCCGGGCGAGGTCACCATGACCCCCGTGCACACCGCGGTCCTGGAGGTGCTCGGCGGCGGCGGAGCGCTATTCTTCCGCATGCTCAGCGACCGGGTCGCGGCCCGGCTGGCTGGCGAGGGGCTGACCCGCGACCAGCCGGGGGACAGCCCGGCGCGGCCCGATGACAACGAGGTCGCGGCGGCGATCTGGGACCTGGTATGGGCCGGGCTGCTCACCAACGACACGCTGACCCCGCTCCGGCTGGTCCTGGGCGGCCAGCCCCGCCGGGCGGCCGCGCCCGCTCGGCCCGTGCCGCGGCCGCGCCCAGGCGGACCGGGGCGCAGGTACAACTTCGGCCGGCCGTCGATGCCGACACGCACCGGTCCGCCCACGGTCAGCGGCCGGTGGTCCCTGCTTCCCGGTCGGGGCCCGCTCGCGGGTTCCGGTTCCGGTCCGGGCGAGGTGGACCCGACCATGCGGGCGCACGCACTCGCGCTGACCCTGCTCGAGCGGCACGGCGTGCTGACCAGGGGCGCGGTGGCCGCCGAGCGGATCACCGGCGGCTTCGCCGCGGTCTACCCGGTGCTGCGCGCGATGGAGGAGGCCGGCCAGTGCCGCCGCGGTTACTTCGTCGAGGGCCTGGGCGGAGCGCAGTTCGCGCTGCCCGGAGCGGTGGACCGGATGCGCGCCCTCGCCGAGCCGCCCCGGCCAACCGTCTTGGGCCAGCAAGCTTCCATTTCGGCCGAACGGGCCGTGGTGCTCGCGGCGGCCGATCCGGCTCAGCCGTACGGGGCGGCGCTGGGCTGGCCCGACCGCCCGGGTGAGACGCCGGCCTCTCACCGGCCCGGCCGCAAGGCGGGGGCGCTCACCGTGCTGGTCGACGGATCGCTGGTCCTGTACGTCGAACGCGGCGGGCGGACCTTGCTGTCCTGGACCGATGACGGCGAGGTGCTGGCCCCGGCCACGGCCGCGCTGGCCGCCGCCGTCCGGGCGGGCGCGCTCGGACGGCTGACCGTGGAACGCGCCGACGGCGAGCGGGCCGGCGGTGATTCCCCGCTGACCCAGGCCCTGGAGACCGCCGGCTTCCGGCCCACGCCGCGGGGCCTGCGGCTACGCGCCAGCTGAGCTTGGCCCAGGATCAGCTCAGCTGATACGCCAGATTGTCCGTGGTACCGCCGTCGCTGGGGAAGTACTCGCCGGTCGAGGTACAGGTCGTCACGGCGGTACAGGAGATCCCCAGCGGGAAGCTGTAGCCGTTCGGAGCCGGGGTGGACTCGATGGTCCAGGTGCTGCCGTTCCACCCCTCGGCCAGGGTCACGCCGCTCACGCCGCCGGAGTTGCCGATCGCGGTGCAGGAGATGGCCGACGGGCAGGACACCGCGCTGATCGAGGCCCCGCTGCCGCCCGGTATGGTCTGCTCGGACCACGCGGTGCCGTCCCACTCCTCGGCCAGGTTTTTGGCGCTATTGCTGGTGAAGGCGGTACCGACGGCGATGCACAGCGAGGTCGACGGGCACGACACGCCGGTGAATTCCCCGCCGTCCGCCAGGGCGGGAGTCGACTGGATGGCCCAGGCGGTGCCGTTCCACCGTTCCGCCAGCGTGGTGCCGGCGCTCTGGCGCACGGGCAGGTGCCGTTTAACCCGGGCGCGCGTTCGCGTCCCCGCCCAGCGTGATTTGCTCGGTGGAACCGGGCTTTGGCGGGCCGGGTGGCCCTTGGCTTACTTGGTGCATTGCCGCCAAGCCTGGGTCCACCGCGATCTTTTCCTGGGCCGCCGCACCACGGGCACGGCGGTGTCATCCCATCCCGCCCGGGACCACAGGTACGGCGAGGCGGCAGGAGGACAGGCCGCTGTCACACTGCGGCGGGCATCGACCAGGGCGGGCCGCTCCAGACGTTGGTTCCGGGGCGCTGAATCGCCCCGTAATCGTTGCGCGTTTGTGCGACCGGGGCATGTCGCTGCGGGTTTGCTACGAAGCGGTCGGGTGGAGCATGGGCTGGTAGCCGGCTGAGATTGCGGCGATGATCGCCGGGGGTGTCAGCACCTCGACGGGGCCGGACACGCCCATCCCGGCGCCGTAACCGGTCAGCGACCATGGTCGCAGCCGGCCGCCGATGAGCAGGCCCACGCCGCTAGCCGCCCGGATCATGACCCCGTCGGGCAACAGCCTGGCGTCCATGATGCGGGTGACCTGGCGCCGTGACCGGCTGACACGCTCACGGTGCAGCACCGCGTCCATCTCGGGGGCCCGCGGCCTGCGGGTCAGCGACTTCGCCCGCTGCCAGGCCTCAGCGAAACCAAGGAAGTCGCGTCGGCGGCAGTACCCGCATGGCCGGTGCCCTGCGGCCAGCGCGGTCGCCTCATCGAGAAAGAACAGCGCCGTCCATCGGCCCGGCGGCATCGGATGGCGCCGGACATCCTTCCACTCCAGCACGCAGCAGATCCACGCGTTTGTCCGCCAGCGGCTCGCCCCGAGCTCACGGCCCTGCCCGTGCAGGCAGCCACGATTTCCCATCATCAAACCACGGGCTGGGTCCGCGACGATCTCACCCGTCGGCAACACCCGGTTCTGCAGCGGCATTATCCCATCCTCGCCCACGAGTACGACACGGCCAAGCCGAGAGGCGGGGTGCGGCGGGTCAGTTCGGCCTAGCCGGCCTATTACTATTCCGTAGACCAAAGCTGGCCATCTCGCGGCAGTGCTGGCACGTCTCATCCTTGTGATGAACGGCCGCGCAGGCCACCGCCATGTGACGTGCTTCCCTGGGGAGACAATGACCGAACAACCACCAAGCCAGGGCTACCCGGATGACTGGAGCCGCGGCGGCTACGTTCCCGGCGAGCAGTACTACGACTCGGGAGCGGGTTCTTCCCGGCCCGGCCAGGCCGCGGCCGGTCCCGGCCGGCCCGGCGTGCCCGGAGCCGGGACACCCGGTCCGGGGAACGCCGGGCCGGGAGCAGGCGGTCAAGCGGCAAGCGGTGCGGCCGCGGGGCCGGGGATGCCGACGGCGCCGCTCTGGCAGGCCGCGTCGCAGGGAGCATCGGGCCAGGGATCCGCCCAGCAACGCGGACGGCAGCCGGGGGCGCCGCCGCCTGGGGCATTTCAGCAGGGACTGCCGCAACACGGGCCCGCGCAACACGGAGCGGCGCAACACGGACCGGCGCAACACGGAGCGGCGCCACCAGGACTGGCGCAACAAGGGGCCGACTCGAAGGGCTTCTTCGGCGCGCTGTTCGACTTCAGCTTCACGTCGTTCGTGACCACCCGGATCATCAAGGTGCTCTACGCCCTGATCCTGGTCCTGGCCGTGCTGAGCGCGCTGCTTTTCACAATCACCATGTTCAGGGTGAACGCGGTCCTCGGCCTGCTGACGCTGATCATCGGCGATCCGCTGTTCATTATCATCGTCATGGCGTTCTGGCGTCTGGTGCTTGAGTCCTTCGTGGTGGTGTTCCGGATCGCCGAGGACGTGCGGGCCCTGCGGGAACGCGGCAGCCGCTAGCTGTCACGGCGTTAACCGGATCGCCAGCTAGGCATCGGCGAAGATCACTCGGCGTCAGCCGGGCGGGGATCGGCCGGAAGCTCTCCTATAGCGTGCGCCCCGCGCATCGCCAGAGCTTCCTCGCGCGTCATAGGCTGCCGGCCAGGTGCCGCTCCCTGGCCGGGTCGCGAGGGCGCTCCGGCCGCTGGACCGGCTAGGCCATAGAGCAGCAGGCCGGTGAGGGTGTCCAGGATGTCCGGATCGGAGTAGGCCGGCCGAGCTTGCGCTTGCCCCAGTCCGGCCCCAGAGTCCGCTGGGAGTAGCGCGTAGGCCAGCATCGACAGCATCCCGCCCATCGCCGCCGCGATGAGCGTGGGGTCACCGGGCAACTGCTGCCCCCTCCCCCGCAGGTACTCAAGGTGCTCGCGGAGCACTACCGTGTCTCCGGCTAGCTGCGCCCATAGCGCACCGGAGGCCGGCCCGGCGGCCATCGCCGACTCGAACAAGGCGATCATGACCGGGCGGTTATCGCGCATCACATTCCAGGCCACGGCTAGGTGATCGCGCAGCTGGGCAGGCTCGGTGAGGTCGTGCGGCGGGTGCTCACCTGAGTCGAACTGGGCGCCCGCCTGCTTGTGCATGTCCGCGAGGAGTATTCGCAGCAGGTCTTCCTTGCCGGCGAAGTGCTCGTAGAAGGACCCGGTGGCCCGGCCCGCGGCCGCCGTGATGTCCGTGATCTTGGTGTTCAGGTATCCACGTTCGGCGAAGAGACGCCGGGCTGCCGCCTTCAGCGCCTCTTCGGTTTCAGCCGCCCTGACCTTCCGCACTCCCATGACTTCCCTCCCCTTCCGCCCACTGGACCTTATTCGCTTGACGGCCCGCCCACGTGCCGATCATACTGAACCAAGATTCACTGAAAATTGGTTCGGTGAACTTATCTTCAAAGACGGCATGCAAACAGTAGCGATGGGGTGGATCAGGACGCCAGTAACGGTGGGTGGATCAGGATGCGAACGGTAGTGATAGGCGGCGGGGTGGCCGGATCGGCGAGCGCGATCGCGCTGGCCCGGATCGGTTCCGAGGTCGCGGTGTACGAGGCTTACGAGGATCCGGCCGGACCGGCCGGGTCGTATGTCAGCCTGACGGTCAACGGACTGCGCGCCCTGGACGCCCTGGGCTGTCTCGAGCAGGTGCAGGAAGCTGGCTTCCCGGTCGCGCGCCAGCTCATGTGGTCGGGCCGGGGCAAGCTGCTTGGCGACGTGGCCCGGGGCCGCAGCCCCGAGGACGCGCTGCACAGCATCACGCTGATGCGCGCCGATCTGGTTACTGCGCTGCGCGAGGAGGCGTTGCGGTCCGGCGCCCGCATCGTGACCGGTCAGCGGCTCACGGGCACCAAGGACGCGCTGGTCGCGGGCGCCGACCTGATCGTCGGGGCCGACGGCATCTGGTCGGCGACGCGCCGAGAGCTGAACCCGGAGGCGCCCCAGCCGGCCTACGCCAAGATCTATTACATCTCCGGCATCTCGGACGGAGCTCCCATCTGGACCAAGGTATCGCAGCAGGGCTTCAACTGGATCTTCGCCGAGCGCGGCGTCTTTATCTACCTGCCCGCCCCGGACGGCTCCATCTGGTGGACGGCGCAGGTCGCCGCCCCGCAACCGCCGCCTGACCCGGCCGCGGTGAGCCTGGCCGAGCTGACGGAGCTGTTCCGCACCGAGCCGCAGGCAGCCGCCGTCCTGCAGGCGGCCACCGAGGTGCGGGCCGCGAACATCGGGCACGTGCTAGCGCCGGCGACCCGCCGGCACGATGGCCATACCGTCCTGATCGGCGACGCCGCGCACCCGGTCGGCGCCGGGCAGGGGGCGTCGATGGCCATGGAGGACGCGGTCGTGCTGGCCAGGGAACTCGCCGCCGAGGACACCATCCCGGCGGCCCTGGCCGCCTTCGACCGGCAGCGGCACCCCCGGTCGGGCAAGCTGGCCAAGACTGAGGCCGCCAACCGGGACGCCAAGACCGCGGGCCCGATCGCGACCCGGATGCGCGAGATGATCATGCCGCACGTCTTCAATCGTTTCTACGAGAAGGCAACCGGCTGGCTCTACGACTACGACCCAGGTTCGCTGCCCGCCCGCCAGCCCCGCTAGCGCAACGGCAGGCCGCCGTCCGCGGTCCCGACGCCGCCGGGCAGGATGAGGACATGGTCCGTTCCGCACCGCGTCATGACCGGGATGCCGGCGGCCCAGCCGAGGTGCTGGCGGCCAAGGCCGCGTTGCGGCAGGAGGTCTGGTCCGCGATGCGGGCGGCCAAGGTGGCGCGGTTCCCCGGTGCGGCCGGCCGCATACCCAACTTCACCGGGGCCGAGGCGGCGGCCGAGCGACTACGGACGCTGCCCGCGTGGCAGGCCGCCGGGACCTTGAAGGCCAACCCGGACTCGGCGCAGCTACCGGTGCGGCAGCGCGCGCTTGAGGACGGCAAGACCGTGTACATGGCGGTCCCGCGGCTGGCCGGACCCGAGCCGTTCTTCGCCCTGGACCCCGACCACCTGAGCGAGCCTCCCCGCAAGGCGGCCTCGATCAGCGGCGCGACCCGATCCGCGCGGCGTGTCATGCTCGACGAGGTGACCCCCGTCGACCTGGTGGTGATGGGCTGCGTGGCGGCCGGCCAGGACGGCGCGCGACTCGGCAAGGGCGGCGGGTTTGCCGACCTGGAATTCGCGCTGGCCACCGCGGCGGGCCTGATCGGACCGCACACGGTATCGGTCACCACCGTGCACGAACTTCAGGTCCGTTCGGCCGGAATAATCCCGCTGACTGGCCATGATGTGCTGGTGGATTTCATAGTGACGCCGGACCGCATCATCGACTGCCGCCCCGGGCACGGACCGCGGCCGGCGGCCGGCATCTGCTGGGAGGACCTGACCGAGGAGAAAATCGCGGCCATACCCCTGCTGGCCGCGCAGTGCGCCGGCCAAGGGTAAGGCGCCCCACGTTTCCTCGGCACCGTGAGGCATACCGAAGCCCTTTACAGTTCCATGCCCGCTGCCGACACTGTTATGACACCGGGCTAACCCGGGACATTCTTGCTCCAACGGACACGCCGAGGTTCGAGATGATGCGCCGTATCCACCATGTCATGGCCGTCGGCTGTGCCGTGACCGGCGCGCCCGCCAGCCCCGCCGCGACCGCGGCCGTCACCGCCCGGGACGCGTTCGTCATCACCGCGACGGGCACCGCGGCCCAGGCGGGGTCGGCGCTGCAGACCCCGCCTGCCTCAGCAGCCGACCCCTGCCTCAGCAGCCGACACTGCCGACACTGCCGACGATGGGCCAGTGTTCCGTCTTCCCGGCGCTGCCCTGCGGGCCCGGCTATGACGCCGCCACCGGCATCGGCAGCCCGGGGCCGGAGTTCTACAACTCGTTCGGGTCACATTCCTACTAGCCGACGGGCCGGTGCTTGAGACAGTGGTGCAAGAGACGACGGTGGGCGGGGTGTTGCGTGACGCGGCCGAGCGCGCCGCCGACACCGTCGCGCTGGTGGAGGGTACGGCCGAGCCCCGGCAGCGGCGCCGGTGGGACTACGCGGACCTGCTGGCCGACTCCGAGCGGGTCGCCCGGGCCCTGCTCGGGCGGTTCGCTCCCGGAGAGCGGGTGGCGGTGTGGGCGCCGAACTGCCCGGAGTGGCTGCTGATAGAGTTCGGGGCCGCGCTCGCGGGGCTGACGCTGGTGACGGTGAACCCGGCGCTGCGGGCCGGCGAGGTGGCGCACGTGCTCAGGGCCAGCGGCTGCCCGAGGTCAGCCCCGATGACCAGGCGCAGATTCAGTACACCTCGGGGACCACGGGCACCCCGAAGGGCGCCGTCCTGCGGCACCGGGGGATCACGAACAACGCTCGGTACTGCGCGGAGATCTTGCAGGCAGGCCCGGGCGACGTGTGGGTCAACCCGATGCCGCTGTTCCACACGGCAGGGTGCGTGCTGCTGACGCTAGGGCCGGTACAGCAGGGGTTCACCCAGGTCCTGGTGCCCGGCTTCGACCCGGGGCTGGTGCTGCACCTGTACGAGTCCGAGGCCAGCACCATGTTCGGCGGCGTGCCGACGATGCTGCTGGCGCTGCTGAACCATTCAAGCTTCAGCGGGACGGACATGTCCAGCGTCCGGTATGCCTTCGGTGGAGGTGCCACCTTCCCGCCGCCCCTAGTCCGCCGGGTGGAATCTGAGGTGGGCGCGCCGATGTCGATCGTCTTCGCGCAAACCGAAGCCTCACCGTGCATCACTCAGACCCGGCTGGACGACACCCCGGACGACCGGGCCGAAACCCTGGGTCGTCCCCATCCACAGGTTGAGGTCATGATCACCGATCCGGCCACCGGCCAGGCCGCGCTACCCGGCGCGGTGGGCGAGATCGTGACCCGCGGCTACCACGTCATGAAGGGCTACTTCGACGATCCCGCCGCCACCCGCGAGGCGATTGACGCCGAGGGCTGGCTGCACACCGGCGACCTCGGCTCGGCCGACGAGCGCGGCTACTACCGGATCGAGGGCCGGCTCAAGGAGATGATCATCCGTGGCGGCGAGAACATCTACCCACGGGAGATCGAGCAGATCCTGTACGCCCACCCCGCGGTGGCGGACGTCACCGTGGTCGGCGTGCCCGACGACCACTGGGGCGAGCAGGTCGCGGCCTTCATCCAGGCCGCCCCGGGCCAGCCCGCTACGCCCGAGGAGCTGACCGCCTACTGTCGCGAGCGGCTGGCCGCGCGCAAGATCCCGCGGCACTGGCGGTTCACCGATGCCTTCCCGCTCACCGCGTCGGGCAAGGTGCAGAAATTCGTTCTCCGGGAGCGATTCCGTTAGCGACGGCACGGCAACGGGCGGGCATGCGGGAGGCGCTGGGGACGCGGCGGTGTCCGTTCGGGAAAATCGCCTGTTTCTGCATGCGGAACACGGGAGCGCCTGGATGGGCCGCCAGCGCCTAGGCTCGGGGCTGTGACAGACGTGCTGACCAGCGACCGGCAGGCCAAGGCCCGGCGCATGGAGGAAGCGATCCGCGGCTACTTCGACGCCTGCAACTCCGGCGACGCGGCCGCGGTGGCCGCCTACTTCGCGCCGGGCGCGGTGCACTACTTCCCGCCCGACATGTACGAAGGACCGTTCCGGGGCGGCGAGACCATCGGCGAGAAGTGGTCCTGGGCGGTGCGCACGCTCGGCTCGCGCTGGACCGTGGACGAGATCATCTGCGACCCCGACACCGACCGGGCGGTGATCGAGTGGACGCACGAGAAGACCAAGACCGGGGTGGTGCTGCGCGGCGACGAGTGGTACCGGTTCGAGGCCGGTACCGGGCTGATCACCGAGATCCGCGCGTACTACGCCTCGCCGCAGGCCCCGGGCCTGGACCGGCTGGAACTTGGCGGGTTCCCCTACGCTGAGCGCGGTTATGCCGCCAGCAGCTGAGCGGTTCGGCGGGCTGCTGCTCGACATCGGCGGCGTGCTGCACGCCACGGGCATCCACCTGGTCGCGCGGCTGGCCGAGCGCGAGCCCGCGGTCCGGCCGGTGCTCGAGCGGATCGGCGGGATCGCGACCGACTCAGACGAGCTGTGGCAGCAACTGCTGGCCGGCCGGGTGACCGAACGCCAGTACTGGGCGGAGCGAGCCGCCGAGCTCGGCGCCGCGGTCGGTCAGACGTGGGACACCCGGGCCATGATTCACCGGCTCTACCAGCTGCCCCGCCAGGACTGGCTGCGGGCCGAGATGATGGAGCTGGTGACCGAGGCCAAGGCGGCCGGGCTGCGGGTCGGCGCGCTGACCAACGACCTGACCGACTTCCACGGGCCGGAGTGGGTCGACGCCCAGGAGCACCTAAAGCGGTTCGACGTCATCGTCGACGCCGGCCTGACCGGCGTGCTGAAACCCGATCCGCGGGCGTTCCGGCACGCCGCGGCCGAACTCGGCCTGGCCGCCGAGCGGATCGTGTTCCTCGACGACATGCCGGCCAATGTGGCGGGCGCGCGCCGGGTCGGGATGACGGCGGTCCGGGTGCCATGGGACGACCCCGGGCCGGCCATCGATACCGCCAGAGACCTGCTCGGGCTGCCTGGCCCGGGTGGTGGGCCGTTAACCATTAAGGAGCAGGCATGCCGCTAGTCCGCATCGACATCATGGAAGGGCGCCCGCCGGAGAAGATCCGGGAGCTGCACGGACGGGTCGCGGCCCTGGTCGCGGAGATCCTCGACACCCCGATCGACCGGGTCCGCACCTACATCACGCAGTTCCCGCCCGAGGGGTGGGGCATCGGCGGGGTTCCGGCCGACGTGGCGCGGGGGGACGAGGTGGCGGCCCGGCGCGCGGCGACGGCCGAACGGCTCCAGGAGGGCTCCGGCACGTGACGGGCGCCGTTCGCTTCGGCGCGGACGAGCAGGCGGTCGTGGTGGGGGCCACCGGCGCCATCGGCGCGGCGGTGGTCAGGCGGCTGACCGGGCGCGGGCTGCCGGTGCTGGCGGTGGCGCGTAGCAAGACTGACCTGGACGCGCTCGCGGCGGAGTGCGACCTGGTGACGCCGTGCCCGGCCGACATCGGGAGCAACGATGCGACCGAGGCCATCGCGTCGATGCTCACCGGGCCGGTACGGATCGCGGTGTTCGCGGCCGGGCTGCCGGTCCGCGGCTCGGCGGACAGCATCGACCCGGACGCGATGGCGGTCGGCAGCAACATCAAGCTCGGCGGGCTGCTGCGGCTGCTGCATGCGGTGCGTGACCGGCTGGTGCCCGGGTCGCGGTTCGTCACGTTCGCCGGATCGCTCGGGCTCGAGCCGCGCGCGCACGAGGCCGGCCCCGGCGCGGTCAACGCCGGGGTGTTCAACCTGATGCGCCAGATCAGCCTGCTCTATGGCCCTCGCGGGGTGACGACGCACACGCTCAGCCCGGGCCCGGCCGACACGCCCCGGCTGCGCCGGATCGTGGCCGCGGTCGCCGCCGAGCGGGGCGCCGCAGAAGAAGACGTCTGGCAGGAGTACGTGGCGCAGAACTCCCTGGGCCGGCTGCCGACCGCCGGCGAGCTGGCCTGGGCCGTCGAACTGCTGCTCGACCCGGAGGCCGACCTGCTGCACGGCAGCGTGCTGTACCTGGACGCGGGCGGCCACCGCGGCATTCACTGACTGGCGCGGTAGCCCAGGCGGCGTGAGATGACCCGGGCGGACTCCACCACCAGCGAGGTGGTCCGGCGCATCATCGTGCGCATCCGGGCGCTGTCGCCGACCACGCTGACCGCCGCCATGACCTTGCCGTCACGGCCCCGGATGGGCGCGCCCACCGAGACGATGCCCAGATGACCTTCCTCGTTGTTCTGCGCCCAGCCGCGCCTGGCCACCATCGTCAGCTCCGTCAGTAGCCGGTCCTTGTCGACGATGGTCCACGGCGTCACGGCACGGGGTTGCCATTCCGTCAGCCTGCGGGTCAGCTCGTCGGCCGGCAGCGCGGCGAGCAGGATCTTGCCCGAGCTGGTCGTGTGAGCGGGCAGCCGGTGCCCGACCTGACGGAAGATGGGCAGCAGGTTGTGGCTTTCCAGCCGCTCGACGTACACCACCTCCAGGCCGTCGAGCACGGCCACGTGCACCATCTCGCCGGTCTCGTGCCGCAGCGTGGTCAGGACGGGCAACGCCGCCTGGTGCAGGTCCACGTGCTCGGTGACGTTACTGCCCAGCTCGTACAGGACCAGGCCCAGCCGGTACCGGCCCGGCGTGCTGCCCCGCTCGAGCAGCCGTTCGGCGGCCAGCGTGGTGACCAGCCGGTGCACGGTGCTCTTCCCCAGGCCGAGCTGGCGGGAGAGTTCGGTGATGCCGAGCTCCTGGCCGGCCCGGGAGAACGCGCGCAGCACCCGGGCCGCGTTACGTACCGACGCGAGCAGGGCACGATCGGCCGAAACCGGCGAGGCTGACGGGGCCGGGGATACGTTCATGGTGCCCCACGGTAACTCCGTTCCGCTCTGCGGGACAAGGTCATGGCTAACCAGGGAGGAAGGCCGTACGGTCTGGGACAAATCCCGAAATCGGCAGGGCAGCCTGGGGGTCGCGTGGGACAGATCGTGTGGTTCGAGCACTACCAGCCCACCGACGCGGCCGTGCTCGGCGGCAAGAACAGCTCCCTCGGCACGCTATTCATGGCCGGCTTGCCGGTGCCGCCTGGCTTCGCGGTCTCGGCTGACTGCTACCGCAAGGCGCTGGCCGACGGCGGGCTCGACGGGGAGCTCGATGCCCTGATGGCGGCCGTGGACGTGGGTGATACGACGTCGGTGGCGGCGGCCGGGCGGCGGGCCCGGGCGCTGATCGACTCGCTCGAGCCGCCGGCCGACCTGGCCGGCGCGATCCGGGACGCCTACGCCAAGCTGGCGCAGCAGTGCGAGGACCCCGATGTTCCTGTCGCGGTGCGCTCCTCGGCGACCTGCGAGGACTCACCCGACGCGAGCTTCGCCGGCGAGCACGACACCTACCTGTGGATCCGCGGCGCCGACGAGGTGGTGCGCCATGTGCTCCGCTGCTGGGCGAGCCTGTTCACCGACCGTGGCATCGCCTACCGGCTGGAGCGGGGCTACGGCCGGGCCAGCGCCGCGATGAGCGTCGGCGTGCAGCAGATGGTACGGCCGCGGGCGGCCGGGGTGGCGTTCACCCTCAACCCCATCAACGGCGACCGGTCCCAGATCGCCATCGACGCGTCCTGGGGCTTCGGTGAGGCCGTGGTCAGCGGCGAGGTCACCCCGGACAACTTCCTCGTCGACAAGGTCATGGGCACGATTACCCAGCGCACGATCTCGGCCAAGACCCTGGAGTACCGGCTCACCGGCGGCGACACCGTGATCGCGGTGGCCGTGGAGCCCGAGCGGCAGTCGGTCCCCTGCCTGGCCGACACCGAGATCGCGGCCGTGGCCCGGCTGGCCCGCCGCGCGGAGAAGCACTACCGCTGCCCGCAGGACGTGGAGTGGGCGATTGACGACACTGGGCTTAACGGCACCGGTCTTAATGGCGCTGAGCAGGAGGTCGTGCTGCTGCAGAGCCGTCCGGAGACGGTGTGGAGCCGCCGGCCCCGGCCGCAGGGCGGGACCGGCATCGCAGACCCGATCACCAGCATGGTCCAGACCATGCTGAACCCGGTATCCGGCGGCGGCCACGCCGCGCACGGCTAGGCGGCTGACCCGTAGTAACCCTTAGTACCCGGCATCCATGGCGGCCGCCGGTGACGAGCTTGTAGGAGGACCACGATGGCTGACCGGTTTCCCAGCCCGTTCGAGATGCCGACTCCTCCTGGAGCGGAGGGATGGCAGGACCTGTACGCGTACTCTACGGTGTTCAGCGAGGATCGCAGGGAGTACGAGGACGCGACCTTCTGGTTCATGGACGGCGTGCACACGCCGGAAGTCATCCCGCCGTGGGACGCCACCATCTTGGAATTCGCGATCATCGGGCTGTCCCAGTACAACACCAGGCACTACGTCATCCCGCCGGCCCTGGGCGTGGACCTGCGCTTCCTCAACGGCTACATGTACCTCTCCCCCGTCGGGGTAAGCGATCCGGAAGAGATCGGCGCGCGGGTGCCTGAGTTCGCCGAGCGCGCGGGCTACTACTTCCAGAACTGGGACCGGCTGTACGCGGCCTGGATGCCGAAGGTACGGGCGCTCATCGACGAGCTGGAGGAGATCAGTTTCTCGCCGTTGCCGCACCGGGAGGACATGGCCGTCATCACCGAGGGGCGGGGCACCGGCAGCGCGCTCGACCTGATCTCCACGTACAGCAGGCTCGTCGACCTGACGATGAAGCTGTGGCACTACCACTTCGAGTTCCTCAACCTCGGCTACGCCGCCTACCTGGACTTCTTCGGCTTCTGCAAGCAGCTGTTTCCGTCCATCCCGGACCAGGCCATCGCCAAGATGGTGGCCGGAATCCAGGTCGACCTGTTCCAGCCGGACGACGAGGTCAAGAAGCTGGCCCAGCTCGCGGTGGAGCTCGGGCTGGCCGACCGGCTCTCGGGCTCGGAGTCGGCCGCCGAGCTGTTCGACGGGCTGCGCGGCGATCCGCAGGGCGAGAAGTGGATGACCGCGTGGGAAGAGGCCAGCCAGCCCTGGTTCAACTTCTCGGCCGGCAGCGGGTTCTACCACAGCGACAAGGTGTGGCTAGAGAACCCGGACATCCCGCTCGGCTTCCTGCGCACCTACATCACCAAGGTCCAGCGCGGCGAGACGCTCGAGCGGCCGATGGAAGCCGTCATCGCCGAACGCGAGCGGATCGTGGCCGAGTACAGCGAGCTGATCGACAGCGACGAGGACCAGGCCACCTTCCAAGCCAAACTGGGCCTGGCCCGCACCGTGTTCCCGTACGTGGAGAACCACAACTTCTACGTCGAGCACTGGGGCCACTCGGTGATCTGGCGGAAGATGCGGGACCTGGGCGCGTTGCTGGTTTCGGCGGACTTCTTCGCCGACACCGACGACGTGTTCCTGCTCAGCAGGCATGAGGTCCCCGAGGTGCTGTTCGACCTCTACCACGGCTGGGCGGTGGGCGTGCCCTCGCGCGGGCCGAAGTACTGGCCCAAGGAGATGACCCGCCGCAACGGGATCATGAACGCGTTGCGGAACTGGTCGGCGCCGCCGGCCCTGGGCAAGCCGCCCGAGGTGATCACCGAGCCGTTCACCGTCATGCTCTGGGGCGTCACCTCGGACAGCGTCAAGCAGTGGCTCGGCGGTGCCGACGCTTCCGGCGGCCTGTCCGGCTTCGCGGCCTCGCCCGGTATCGCGGAAGGCCCGGCCCGGGTGATCCTGAACGCGGACGGCATCAGCGACCTGCGCGAGGGCGAGATCCTGGTGGCACCGCTGACCGCGCCGAGCTGGGCCCCGGTGTTCGGCAAGATCGCCGCGACCGTGACCGACGTGGGCGGGATCATGAGCCACGCCGCCATCGTGTGCCGCGAGTACGGGTTGCCCGCGGTAACCGGCACGGCGTTCGGCACCAAGACGATCAAGACCGGGCAGCGGCTGCGGGTCGACGGTAACGCCGGCACCGTGACCATCATCGACTGAGTTCTTTGGGAGGGTTAGATGCTGACCGCCGAACAAAACGATGAGCTGACCCAGGTCGCGGCGGGCACGCCGATGGGCGAGTTGCTGCGGCGCTACTGGTACCCGGTCGCGTTCACCCGCGCCCTGGAGGAGTTCCCCGTGCAGCCGGCCCGGCTGCTCGGCGAGGACTTCGCCGTGTTCAAGACGCCGCGCGGCAGGTACGGCATAGTGCCGGAGGCATGCCCGCACCGGCGGGCCTCGCTCGCCTACGGCGTGGTGGAGGCCGACGGGGTCCGCTGCCCGTACCACGGCTGGCTATTCGGCACCGACGGCACCTGCCTGGACCAGCCCGCGGAGCGGGAAGAGACCAACTTCCGCTCCCGGGTCCGGGCTAGAGCCGGTCATGCTGAGGAGCTTGGCGGCCTGGTGTGGGCCTATATCGGGCCTGAGCCGGCGCCGGAGCTGCCCCGGTTCGACGTGTTCGTGATGGACGGCGTGCGGGACATCGGCTGGGCCGAACTGCCCTGCAACTTCGTGCAGATCATGGAGAACGCGGTCGACCCGCATCACACCGAGTGGCTGCACGGCCGGTT
>JBEKKH010000079.1:0-18394 GCA_050010815.1 Streptosporangiaceae bacterium
ATGCTCAGCCCGATTTCCGCCGCGACGTCTTCGGCACGCGCCCGCGGGTCGGCCAGCAGGACCGCGGCCTGGGTGGCGGCCGGGTCGGGGTCGCCGTCGGCGACGAGGGCGGCGGCCAGTTCCAGCGTGCGGATCGCGGCGGTAGCCGGGTCCAGCGTGCCCGGCAGCCGCCGTGCGTCGCGGCGGTGCAGGTCCTGCAGGTCGACGCGCTGGTCGCGGAGCGCGCTCAGCGGGACGCCGAGCGCCGGGCCGCCCGCCTCGGGCCGGAAACGGACGCCGAGGACGACCGTTCCCGTCTTCATCACGGTGCTGACCGGTCCGGTGTCCGGGCCGGCCACGAACGCTCCCCGGCCCTGCTCCCAGATCAGGTCGCTGCACGCGTCGGGCAGCACCAGGGCGACCCGGTCCCGGCCGACGTCCGGGGTGACCTGGGCCCACACGCACGCGATGGCATGCCGCAGGCCGGACGGGGCCGGCCATTCCGTATAGCCCGGCGGCAGGTCGCGTACGCGGACAGGCTGATAGGCCACCCAGTCAGGATGCCACGGCGGTGGCCGTTTCGTTCAATACGGGACGGCCCGGCCGTGCTGTGATGGCCTGATGAACGCTCCTGACTTTGATGCCGCGGCCACCTTCATCGCCGCGAACGCGAGGATCCTCGACCGGCGCCGGTTCCAGCGGCTGTTCGGCGACGGCGCCGCCCAGCCGGTGCGGGACGCGGTGGCCGCCTACCGCAACGACGACGGCGGGTTCGGGCACGCCCTCGAGCCCGACTGCCGCGCCCCTGGCAGCCAGCCGCTGGCCGTCGAGATGGCGTTTCGGATCATGGACGAGGCCGACGCGTGGGACGACACCCTGGTCCGGGGTGCGTGTGACTGGCTGGAGGCGGTCGCCCCGGCCGGGGGCGGGGCGGCCTTCGTGGAAACGACGCTGTCCGGCTGGTCGCACGCGCCATGGTGGCAGCCCGAGGAGGGCCATCCGGCGTCGGTAACCGCCACCGGTCTGATCGCGGGCAGGCTGCACGCCCGGGACGTCCGCCATCCCTGGCTCGACCGGGCCACCGAGGTGATGTGGACCAGGATCGACCGCCTCGCCAGATCGGGCGGCGGCGAGCTACCCGACGGCCCGGGCGGCGGCTACGAGATGTTCGGCGTGCTCGGCTTCCTGCAGCACGTGCCCGAACGCGAGCGGGCGAGGGAGACGTTCGGCCGGGTCGGCCCGCTGATCCTCGACCGGCATATGGTGGCCCTCGATCCGGAGACACCCGGCGAGGTACATTTCCCGCTGGACTTCGCGCCCGAGCCGGATTCGCTGGCCCGCGAGCTGTTCGACGAGGCGACCATCAAGGGGCACCTGGACCACCTGGCCCAGGCCCAGCGCGAGGACGGCGGCTGGATGTTCAACTGGCTGACCTGGTCACCGACCGCGGAACGGGACTGGCGCGGCTTCCTCACCGTTGATGCGCTGCGCGTCCTGCACGCCAACGGCCGCTGGGGCTAGTGGCGCACATGGGACCGCACGGACTAACGACAATGGGCGGCTCCTCGCCGGCGGTGTTGCCGCTCCAGCCAGCCGCACGGACTCTCGGCGTGCCATCGCTGCGACCTCGACCGGGTCGTGTCGAAGAACAGCAGGTCGCATTCCTTCCGCTGGCACTGGCGGAGGCGGCTCACGTCGATGCCGTCGAACTCGCTGATGACGCGACGGGCCAACCCGGCCACCGGATCGGCGTCGTGCCAGTTCATCTCGCTCCGCGCGGCACGGCCGCTGATGACCAGCTGCACCGTCCCGGTGCAGCCTGCGGCCAGCTCGTTGACGATGCCGACGACGTGGCTGGCCGGCGCCCGGCCGAGGGCCAGGCCATCCGCGAGTTCGGAAGTCGCGTCGGCGAGCCGGGTCAGAGCCGGAAGGTCGCCCTGGGTGAGGCCGGAGATGGCCACCCCATCCTCGGCCAGCGCCCGCTGCGCCTGACCCGCATCGGCGAACGGAGCCCGGGGCGCGGTGTCCCAGCGGCGTCGCCGCTGGAGGTTGGCCAAGGCGACCAGCACGGACGGGTTTATCGCGTTCACCCGGCGGCGACGAACCGGCGTCTCGGACGGGACACCAGGCGGTTGGCCTCGACCGCGTTCGGATGGCCCGCATACTCGGCGAGCACCTGGTCGGCGTGTTCCCGGCTTTCCCAGCGGCTCACCACCAGCAGATGACCGGGATCGTCGAGATCCTGCAGCAGCTCATGCCCGATGTAGCCGCCGTAACCCTGCATGTCCTGCCAGATGCGTTCGGTCACCGCCCGGCCTGCTGCGCTTGCCTCCGGCGGAAACTGAGACTCCCAGATGGAGTAAACAGCCATCGGACCTCCCTCGGTCGTCACGGTCTAACTATAGCTTAGACCGTGACATGACGTCAGAGCACGGCATGGCGGGCCATTGTCAGGACCCGGAGTTCCATAGGGCATCGATCGGGAGGGCGCGCAGGCGGTCTCCGAAGGGAAGAGTCTGCTGTCCGGTGTAGAGGACGTACCCGGCTACCAGCCGCGAGCCCAGCCGCTGGGCGATGTGGCGCAGACCGGCCAGGTCCTCGCTGCGGACGGTCGCTCCGGCCTTCACCTCGATGGCGACCACCCGGCCATCAGGGGTTTCCAGGATGGCGTCTACCTCGACCTTGTCCTTGGTACGGTAGTGATAGAGGCGTGCGCGTTCCTGGCACCAGGTGAGCTGGCGGGCCAGTTCCATGAGCACGAATGTCTCGATCATGGGTCCGGCTGCCCCGTCGGGTTCGCCAAGGCGCGTGGCGTCCTGGCCAAGCAGGTGCGAGGCAATGCCGGTGTCGGTGAAAGCTAGCTTGGGCGTTCCGATAGCCCGCTGGGCCTGGCCCCCTAATGGGGTTTACCGGGTCAGTCCCGCGCCGAACACCAGCCCCGTGAGGAGCAGGAGTTCGTGAGGGGTGCAGACTCGGTGCCGGCAGCCGCTGGCGGGTGAGCACCGCAATTGCCCCCAGGAGCACGTGAGTCCTATGGTCAGATCGTGCCCCCGCCAGTGTGTCCGGGAGACATGACCGCTATTGGGCTGTCGTGCCCGCCGCGTGCGGCGTGAGCACTGATCCATTAGGGCGCGAGCCGTTCTCCCGCAGGCTGCCGTGACCAGTCGTTCCGTAGTGGTGCTATGCGAGGAGAAATGACACGTTGCTGTTCGTCGGGGATGACTGGTCAGAGGAGCACCACGATGTGGAACTCCAGGATGAGACGGGTCGCAAGCTGGCCGCCAGGCGGCTGCCGGAAGGCGCGGCCGGGATCGCCCGGCTGCATGAGCTGATCGCCGCGCACCTGGAACAGGACGGCGATCCCGGCCAGGTGGCGATCGCGATCGAGACCGACCGGGGACTGTGGGTACAGGCACTGACCGCGGCCGGCTACCAGGTCTACGGGCTCAACCCTAAGCAGGTCGCGCGGTTCAAGGAGCGCTACAACCTCTCGGGCGCCAAGAGCGACGCCGCAGACGCGCACGCCCTGGCTGACATGGTCCGCGCCGAACGGCACCAGCTGCGGGCCGTGGCCGCCGACACCCCCGGTGCCCAGGCGATCAAGGTGGTCGCCCGCGCGCACCAGACGCTGATCTGGGAACGGACCCGGCACACGCTGCGGCTGCGCTCGGCCCTGCGGGAGTTCTTCCCCGCCGCGGTCGTAGCCTACGCCGGCCTGGACCTGACCGGTGCGGACACCCTGGAGCTGCTGGCCAGGGCCCCCGGCCCGGAGGCCGCGGCGAAGCTCACGGCCGCCCAGATCAGCGCCGCGCTGAAGCGGGCACGCCGGCACGACGTGCCCGCCAGGACCCAGGCGATCAAGGACGCGCTGCGTGCCCCGCAGCTGGCCCAGCCCGCCGCGATCACCGCCGCCTATGCCGCCGTGGTGCAGGCCGCCGCCGCGGTCCTGACCACGCTCAATGAGCAGATCACGCGGCTGGAGACGCAGGTGGAGGCCCATTTTCCGCAGCACCCGGACGCTGAGATCTACCTGTCCCAGCCCGGCATCGGGTCCGTCAACGGCGCCCGGGTGCTCGCCGAGTTCGGTGACGCCACCGGCCGCTACGCCTCCGCGAAAGCCCGCAAGAACTACGCCGGGTCTAGCCCCATCACCCGCGCGTCCGGGCGCAGCAAAGTCGTCCTGGCACGGTTCATCCGCAACACCCGGCTCGCCGACGCCCTGCAATCCCAGGCCCTCTCTGCGCTAACCGCATCCCCCGGAGCCCGCGGCTACTACGACAAGCAGCGCGCCCGCGGCATCGGCCACAACGCCGCACTTCGCCACCTCAGCAACCGCCTCGTCGGCATCCTGCACGGCTGCCTGAAGACCGGCACCCGCTATGACGAGGCAACCGCCTGGCCAGGCGCCGTCGCGCATGCTGAACCCCTCGCAGCTTGACATTTAAGCCCTTGGGATGTCTGACCAGGCGGGGATCTGCTTGATAAGGAAAACGGCCGACAGCAGTTCGAGGTAGCGGTTCAGCGTGGTCCGGGGTATGCCGGATGCTGTCGCGAGCGTCGCGGGGACGAGCAGCCCGCCGGAACGACCGGCCAGTAGTGCTAGCAGCCGGCGCAGGTCGCCGCGGCGCTCGATGGCCGCTAGCTCCTTGACGTCACGTTCGATCAGGTTCGTCAGGTAGGAGTCGAAGAAGGCGGCGCGGCGGCGCGGTGACCGGCGGATTGCCTCAGGGTAGCCACCTCGGACCACGCGGTCGAGATAGTCGCGCTTGCGCATCGTGGAGGTCCGGGACAAGCCCGGGCCGCGGCTGAAGGCGGCGTCCGCGAAGGCGTCGGGCGACCGTTCCAGCTCGCCCTGGGAGAACGGCCACAGCTCGATGATCTCCATCCGGCCCGGCAGGGCATCGGGGAGCCCACGCAGCGCCAGCACCTGGGCGGACCCGGTGAGCAGGAACTGCCCGGGACGTGGGTCGGTATCGACGGCCACCTTGATCGACCGGAACAGCCACGGAGCCAGCTGGACCTCATCGATCACCATGAGCCCGTCATGCTCGACAAAGCCAGCCGGATCGTCCTGGGCAGCCCGCAGGGTGGCCGGATCGTCCAGAAGGCGGACCACGGTGTTCGGGTGCTCCAGGGCAGTGATCCTGGCCAGGGTGCTCTTGCCGGCTTGCCTGGCGCCGTTAAGCGTGACGACACGCGTATCGGCCAGGGCCTCGGTCACGAGGCTCTCCGCCCGGCGCGATAGCAGACCACCGCTCTGATCCATCTCATAAGTATGGTCCGGATAGGCGGTCATGATGGTCAGATGGCCGCACAACACGCGGACACTTGGACGCATGATATGTGGACATCTGGCCGCTAGTTTCATGGTCGCCTGGCCGTCCGGCGACAGCCGGTGGCACGGCGCTGCTGGGTGATACCGGGGCACGCACCACGGTTCGTTCGGGATAAATATGACGGCAGTCGGCTCGGGCCCTCGCCGCGGCTCACGACATGAGCTGTGACGACATCGTGTCCGAGGCGGGCCAGGCGCCAAGCTCGGCTTGCTATGGGGTGTGGGTCGCGGTGAAGGCCAGCAGGGGCACGGCGGTCCGCGGCGGATCCTCGAGGTTGGGTGAGTGCCCGAGACCGGGCAGCAGCTCGACGGTCGCGCCGGGAACGGCGCGGTACTCGGCGGCGGACGAGGAGGGCCATCTGCGGTCGTCCTCGCCGAAGATCACCAGCAGCGGCTTGCCGATCCTCGCCAGCCGGTCCGGGAGGGCCTGCTCCTCCAGATAGGCGCGGACCGCCTGCGATGTCGCGGCGAACACGCGGAGGTCCATGCCGCGCGCCTCGTCCACGAACGGCTGGGGGATCTCGTAGCCCGCACCGAACGCGGGGCTCATGATCTGACGGAGTTGCTCGTCGGTCAGATCCGGCCACTGCGCCGGCCCGATGGCGATCTCGTCCGCGATGTAGGCGGCCATGCTGGGGCCGGTGTTGATGAGCGCGACCGCGGTCACCAGGTCGGGTCGTTGCCCGGCCAGGGCGGTGGCGACCAGGCCGCCGCTGGAATGGCCGACGACGATGACGGGCCCGGCGCCGAGCCGCTCCAGGGCCGCACCGACCCGGCGAGCCTGGTCCGGGATCGCGTAGCTCGCTCCGTCCGGTTTGGCTGACCGGCCGCATCCGAGCAGGTCGATCCGGATGACGCGATGAGATCCGGCCAACAGCGGAACCAGCGGGTCCCACGTCCGCAGCGACGCGGCGGTCCCGTGGATGAGCAGGAGGGCGGGAGCGTCGCGGGGGCCGTCCTGGCCCACGTGGAGCTCGTCGCCGGCCAGCGGCCGGGCCGGGTCCTCGGCGGCGGTGGCGGGCAGGCGCGACTTGTCGTGGGAAGCAGTCATGTGTGTACTGTCGCGGCCGGCGGCCCGGCCCAGTCGCGTGCCAGGGGTCACCATGGCCGGGTTCCGTGACCGTGGCATCACCCCGCCCGGCCTCCGGCTGATCCCGCATCCGGCCGTGACCCTGATCCTGGTGTTCGGCGGCAGGATTGCCGTGGAAGATGCCACCGGGCGGCACCATCAGGGGAGTTTCGTTACCGGGCTCGGGTTCGGCGAATCCCTCCGCGCGCTGCGGGCGGAGGCCTTCGAGTGCCTGCAGGTTCGCCTCTCACCGCTCGCCGCACACGTGGTGCTGGGTGCCGCCGTGGCCGACCTGGACGGCGCGGTGGTGACCCTCGACGAGCTGTGGGGCCGGGAGGCGGCACGGATCAGTGAGCACCTGGGCGAGCTCTCCTCCTGGGAGGAGCGCTTCGCGTTGACCGACGCGTGGCTCGCCCGCCGGTGTGCGGCGGCGGTGCAGGTAGCCCCGGAGGTGGCCTGGGCCTGGCGGGGCATCGTGGCCGGCCGTGGCATGGTCCGGATCGAGCACCTGGCGGCCGAACTCGGCTGGAGCCGCAAACGCCTGTGGTCCCGGTTCCACGCGCAGATCGGCCTGCCGCCCAAGCGCGCCGCCAAGCTGGTCCGCTTCGACCATGCCGTCCATGGCCTGGTCGCGGGCCAGGACGCGGCCGGAGTCGCCGCCGACGGCGGTTACGCCGATCAGTCCCACCTGCACCGGGACGTCGTGGCGTTCACCGGGTTGACCCCGGTCACCGTGGTCACCGAGCCGTTTCTCGCGGTCGACAACCTCGCGTGGGGCTGGCCAGGCCCGCGGAACTCTCGCGGCCGGTGGTGCGGGCTGGCCGCCCGCGACTGGACCCGGGCACCGGGTCGCGGCATCTTCTGGACTTGAGAGTCCATTTTTTGGTCCGTACTGTCACTGGCATGACACAGCGGCTTAAGGGCAAGACCGCCCTCATTACCGGGTCCACCAGCAACATCGGCCGTGCCGCCGCCGTTGCCTATGCGGCCGAGGGTGCTCACGTGATCGTCTGCGGCCGTGACGACGCGCGCGGCGCCGCAGTGCTGACGGTCATCCGCGCGGCCGGCGGCCTCGCCGACTACGTCCACGCCGACCTGGATGGCACCGCCGAGGCCGGTCGCGGACTGGCGGATGCCGCGACCGGGCTACTGGGCGGGCGCATCGACATCCTCGTCAACAACGCGGGCATCTTCCCGCCTGCCGATACGCTCACCGCCGATCCGGAGATGTTCGATCGTGTCTACGCGGTGAACGTCAAGGCCCCGTTTTTCCTCACCCAGGCCGTCGTCCCGGCCATGATCGCCAACGGCGCCGGGGTGATCATCAACCTCGGTTCGTGGGTGGCCCGGCTCAGCGTCCCTGTCGGTGCCCTGTACGCCTCGACCAAGGGAGCGATGGAAACTCTCACCCGCGCGTGGGCCGCCGAATTCGGGCCGCGGGGCATCCGTGTCAACGCGGTCTCCCCGGGTGTTATCCGGGATCCCGCCGTCTTCGCCGGCACCGACCACCCGGCGGCGAGAATGATGGCCGGCACCCCGGCCGGGCGGACCGGCAACCCGGACGAAGTCGCGGCGGCCATGGTCTACCTCGCCTCCGACGACGCCGCCTTCGTCCACGGTGCTGTCCTGGATGTCGACGGCGGACGCACCGGGGCAGCCGTCATCGCCGGCTGATTCGCGCCGGGCATGCCGCACTCAGCTGTCCTTATCCGCGAGCACCATCTTGGGATTCGCCGCAATAGCTAATTGCTGGGGTGCCGTACGGTGCAGTTAATATTCGGATCCACGCCCGTGTAATTGAGCGGACCGGCGATTATCGTCACCGCGGCCGTGCTTGCCCGGCTACAGCCGATGGAGCCTTTGTAATCGCCGCGCTGCCCGGCGGCGACACCACCGATGACCAGCCAGATGACAAGAAGTACCGATCCGATGTGCATCTGGACCTCCGTAAGGGTCTTCCGCCTAAAATCCGGGGAGACGGAAATCGCGATGGCCAGCCTTTACCCCGGTATCTCCGGGGGAAGCATACCCGCGAGCGGCGATACCGAGTCCGGCGCGGGCGAATCCAATAACTTTTCCAGAAATCTGGAAGTTGGCCGTGATTCGTTGACTTACGGGCGCGCGGCACGCATCCTCGGACGCGTGACGGATGAGTCAACGACAGATCGAGGACGGTACCCGATGCCTGAAGGCAGGGCAGCGGCAGGACAGCCGGTGCGCACTCCGCTGCGGCAGCGAAGCAGGCGGCGCTGGGCGGTCGTGGGCGGCGTCGCGGCCAGCTGGGTGGTGCTGGAGGTCGTGACTGGTTCGGCCGTCTCCGCCACCGTGCTGCTTGTCGTCCTCGCGGCACTCGGCGCCGCGGCCGTGGGCGGCCTGCGGGCCGCGGGCATCACCAGGGATCATCCGTGGATACGGCGGCTGGCCTCCCGGCCGTGGCGCGACGGGCAGGACGTGCTGAATGTCGCCATGCGGCACCTGCCCGAGGTGTTCGTGGTCACGCCCAGCGGGTTGCTGCTCGCGCCGAACCTGGTCCAGCTGCAGCTGAACCCCGGCGACGTTGGCTCGCTGTGCGAGCGGATGGAACTCGGCGTGATCAGCGCCGGCCTGACGGAGGTCTACGAAGATCAGGTAGCCGCGCACGGGGCCCGCTTCGCCGGGCCGGAGCGCCCCGAGGTGCACGTCGTCGCGGCCGGGTCCGTCCCGCCGGGCCGCTACCGGCTGCGGCAGGGGAACCTGGCGAGCGTGGATGCGGATGCCCAGCCGGACCCGCCTGACCTGGCTGACCCCTGGTACGCGGGCATGGCGCCGGAGTTCGCGTACGCCAGCCCGCAGCACGGCTACGCCAGCCCGCAGCACGGCTACGCCAGCCCGCAGCACGGCTACGCCAGCCCGGGCGGCCGCGGGTGGCAGGGACCTGAGCCGGGCCTGACGATCGCCGACGGCATGGCCACCGCCATGGAGGAAAGACTCGTCTATGTCCCCGTGCTGCGGTTGGTCACGGGCTCCTCGGTGGCGGAGACCGTGATCTCCGGCGCCCGGGCCGGGCGCGGGCCGGTCGAGCTGGTGCTCCCTGACGTGTCCACGGTATCGAGGGAGCATGCGCGATTCACCTTCTCCGACGGTCGCTGGTGGATCACCAACCAGGGCCGGAACGGGCTCACCCTCAACGGCGCCCCGGTGGCGGGTGAACAGCCGCTCGGCGACGGCGATACGATCCGCTGGGGGACGAGACCGGACGCGCTGCTGTCCCGCGTTGAGATCAGCTGAGGCCGGGACGTGCGACAATGGTCAACCAGACATGGCGAGACTGGATGGCCGCGCCGGTGGCGCGCCGTCGTTCGGGAGTGGCGACGCAGTGGCGACGGGTCGGCTTTTCCTGTGGTCAGAGGAGCTTGGTGAGTGGGTGAGCTGCCCGCCCGATGAGATCACCTGGCTGGACCGGCGCATGCTAAGCGGCGATGAGGACCTCACGCTGCACCGCGCCCCGCGCTGCGCGGGTCTTCGTTACGTGCATCACCGCTGGGAGCTGTTCAGCCGTGATACCACCTACCGGGTCTATCTAGCGCCGGAAGCAGCCGGGACCCCGCTCAGCGCGCAGGCCGTGCAGCGGACGGCGGCCCAGGTCCTGCCCGTTGCGCCGGCCCGCTACGAAGCGCTGCCGGTGGTCCTCGCAGCCGGCTCGTGGCTGGTCAGCGTGGGAACCTGGGTGCTGCGGCTGCGGCTCGACGGGCCGGCCCGCTCGCACCCGAGCCTCGCCCCGGACGGTGCGGGGCAACTGACGACCCGGGCCGCGAAAATCACCCGGCGGGGCAGCCTGCCCTCCGAAGACGCGGTGGCTCGCGTGCGCGGCTACTTCGTGCGCAATGCTACGGCGCGGCTGACGATGGCCTACTACTACCAGGAGTTCATCGGTGGCCTGGCCGCCCCGCAGGCGGCGCCGATGACGGATGTGGTCATCGCCCTGAACCTCAGCGGAGTCGGTGCGGTATCGGACTATAAGAAGCTGCTTCAGGGCTTCATCTGGTCCGAACGCGGCCACGCGCGTGACCTCGCCGACTTCCTGCTCGCCAACGGCCTGCTGACCCCGGCCGATCTTGACGAGGCACGGCAGGCCGCAGCGGACAACGAACGCAGTGGCGCATGCGAGCTGGCGCGGCAGCGGCTTCAGTATCGCCCGAAAGGCAAGTGACCGGAGCCGCCCCTAGGCCGGGCGGTAGCAGAGGTAGACGGTGCCGCTGCCGAACCTGTGCTCCTGCGCCAAGGTCAGGTTCAGGCGGACCTGGTCCGGCAGGGCCCGGGTGCCGCCGCCCACGACGGCCGGGACGACGAACAGCTGGTATTCGTCCACCAGGCCGGCCGCGATGACCTGGGCGGCGAGCCGCGCACCGCCGACGGCGAGGTCACGGTCGGCCGCTTCCGTCAGCTTGCGGACCTGAACCGGGTCGAAGTCCCGCTCGATGCGGGTCCGGGCGGTATCGGGCGCCTGCAGGGTGGAGGAATAGACGATCTTGTCGGCCGCCCGCCAGATCCGCCCGAAGTCGAGCGCGACGGGCGGCTGGCCAGCGTCCGTATCCGCGGTTTCCCAGAAGCGCATCGTCTGGTACATCCGGCGGCCGTGGAGGTAGGTGCCGACCGGTCGTGCGAGTTCGTTGACGAACGCGAACACTTCCTCGTCCGGCGCCGCCCATTCGAAGCGTCCGTCCGCGTCGGCGATGTAGCCGTCGAGCGACATGATGGCCGAGTAGATCAGCCGGGCCATGCGCGCCTCCTTCAGTCCGGTCTTTTTCCTTCAGACCACGCAGCCGACGGGAAATAAGCGGTCCGGCTGGGTGGATCGCGTTCTGGGGGCAAGCACGCCGGGTCCGTTCGGCCCTGAAGCGGCAGGCCGACGGGTTATCAGGGCCAGAGGTGCTGAACCAGGTCCAGGACGCCGTCTAGGACGTCGGGCAGGGCCCCCGCCAGCTCGCGGGCGGTCCGTCGCCGTTTCTTGCGCTTTGCCTCACCCTGTATGGCCTGATCCAGCGACGGGACGAGGTTAGCGTCGTCGCCGGGCTGCTGCTTGACCCGGCCATCACGGCGGGCGCGCGACGCTGTCCGCGGCCGGGTTGCCATAACGGGATGATAGCTCCCGGCAAAAGGCCCAGCCCGCAGCACGCCGCCAATCGTTATTGACCTCAACGTTACTTGAGGTTTTAGTCTTCAGGTTATGACGTTCACTGACGCCGAGCAGCGTTTCCTGGCCCGCCACGCACGTGGGCACCTGGCCACCATCGGTCCCGACGGCATCCCTCAGGTCAAGCCACTGGGGTTCAGCTACAACACCCTGCTGGGAACGATCGACATCACGGGGTGGAACATGGCTAACAGCGCCAAGTACCGCAACGTCCGTTCCAACCCCCACGTGGCTTTCGTGATAGACGAGGTAACCGCCCCGACCATGGAAGGGGCGCATTTCCTCGAGATCCGCGGCGACGCCGAGACCACCGTCGGTACCCATGACCTGGAGGGCCATCTGGCGCCCGAGATCATCCGGATCTGGCCCCGCCGGGTCGTGGGCTTCAACGTCGATCCAGCTCACCCTGGCTTCGAGAGTCGCGACATCGGGCCGGCGAGCTAGCCGACGACGGACCACGACGGAGCGCACGCGGCTGGGCGCGGGGCACGCAGCACGGTCCGTTCGGACCAAAAAGAATTAAGGGTGGTCGCGCCGGGCCAGTGACTCGGCCATCAGGGCATCGCCCTCGGCGGGCGAGCGTCTGCTCTTGACGCGCCCCAAGTGTGCCTTCTTCTCCCCTAGGTACCTCGCGACCCGGGGAGGCAGGTCGAGCGGGTCGGTCCCGGCGGGCTGCGAGCAGACCCGGCACTCCCACTGCGCGGGCGGCGTCGCGGTCCAGATAAACGGTACCGTCGTCCGGTGCCCGTCCGCACAGTGATAAAGCACGACGACTTTGGCGACGGCCGATCCACGGCCAATAGGTTCACCGGCAGGACCGGCCCCTACCCGCGTTCCCTGCATAATGCCGTTATTTACACTTCGCATATTGCCTCCGTCAACCTAATTGTACAGGTAAGTTCGGCGTGGTTGGGCCGCTAATTCAAGGTCGTGAAATGCTTTAAATGTGGTTCGGAGGGCCGATTTAATGACGATCTTCAGCTGGCCGCATGGGTTCAGGTCCCCTCGGCCGCCTCGGCGGCCGCGGCGGCCGCGGCGGCGGCGGCCTGGCCGGCCACCACGGCCCTGACTTCCGCCACGAACCAGCCGAGCAGCCGCAGCTCCCCGAGCGAGTACCGGCGCAAGAGCCGATCGGTATCCTCCTGCAGTCCGCTGAACGCCGCCCGCGCCCGCCCGCGCCCCAGCTCGGTCACCTCTACCAGCACCCGCCTGCGATCCCGGGGGTCGCTGAGTCGGCGCAGGTCCCCTGACCGTTCCACCCGGTCGATCACGCTGGTCACCGCCGACGTGCTCAACCTGGCCTGCTCGGCCAGCGCACCCGCGGACAACGGGCCGGCCCGGGCCACGATCTCCAGGCAGCGCAGGTCGGTCCGGTGCAACCCGAACCTGGCGGCCACCGCCTCGTCGAGGACATCCAGATCCGACCCCAGGGCACGCAACGACTGACCCACCCGCCGGCGCAGCAGGGCCGCATCAGAATTATCACGATCATCGGACATTCCTATCACCGTAACAAATTTCAGCGGCGGCCGAGCCGCTTGAGCACCGTTAGGGTGGACGAGTTTTCCCGCCTGCGGTTTGGCTGGACATGACGGTATCGGGATGGTCCGGGGCGTCGGCTGCGGATGTGGCGCTCAGATAGAGAGGACGGGCGCGCCGCCCGTTCAGCGCCCACCATGCGACCCCGACCATGACCGAGGCTGCGCCCGCGACGATGCCTGCGGTCCTGATCCCGGTCAACGCGAGCAATCCGGCGAAGGCCGCCAGCGCGATCTTGGACGCCGTGCCATAGGTGGTCATATGCAAGCTGGTGATCCGGCCTCTCAGGCGCTCAGGCACCGTGGCCAGCAGGATCGTCGTGTCAAGGGCGATGATCACGCCACTGGCGGTGCGCATGACCGCCAGCAGCGCCGCGCCCCATATGGGCCGGCCCCCCAGGAACATGGCGCCCCACGCGGCACCCTGCAGCACATAGGCCAGCGCGTAGGCAGCCAGGTGCGACCCCCGCCTGAGGCGGACCGCCAGCACCGAGCCCAGGATCACCGCGGCGCCGTCCACCACATAGAACACTCCGAGCAGCAATCCGCCGCCGTGCAGGTCTTTCGTGACATAGCCGGTCAGCAAGACGTTGTAGGCACCGCCGATGAGGCCCCAGGAGATGCCTACCCAGATCACTGACCTCGCCAGGGGCAGGGCCCGCAATGCGGTAAAGCCCTCAGCCAGGTCGGCCTGCAAAAACCGGAGAGCACCGGCTGCCTGCGCACCCTGCCTGACGGCCGGCCGTGCGAGGGCCAGCAGGGGCACGGTCGCCGCGAGCTGGAGTCCCGCAGCTACCGAGAGCGCAGCGCTTGTGCTCCAGGCCGACAAGACCCCGCCCAGCGCCGCGCCGGCGATGGTCATGACGCCGCTCACTGAGCCGATCGCGGCGTTGGCCGCGGCGCGACCGCGGTCCTCGCGGACCAGCGCGTACAGCCACCGCTGCCGCGCCGGCGCCCATACCGCGCCGGCCGCCCCCTGCAAGCCGTAGCAGGCGGCGATCTCCCACAGGCCGGCCCTCAGCACCACCAGCACGCCCAGCAGGCTGATCGCCTGAACCGTCATGGAGCCCAGCGCCAGCCTCCGGACGTCGCGGCGATCGGCAATCGCGCCGGCGAACGGCATGCACACCAGGGCAGGCAGCGTGCCGACGAGTTCCACAATCGCGAGTGAAGAAGCCGAGAAATGGTGGAGCACGTACACGAAAACAGCGACCAGCATGATCCAGGAGGCACCTTCGTTTCCCGCACTTGCCGCCCACAGCAACAAGACATGCCGATTCCCGGGCCGCAGTCCGCTCAACGGAGCTCCCTAACCATTCCGATGATAAGCGCGAGGTATCCCGCCGCTCCTCGTCAAGGGGAGGCAAATGGCGTTTAAGGCCATGACCACAGCAGCCGCGCGGCCGGCCATGCCGAACGTGTTCTTATGGACCATGGTACTCGGGCCGAAAAACCCTATTGAAATTCGATTCGAAGAAATGAAGGCGAGTAAGCTGCGCGGCAGGAATCGCGAAACGTGTCGAGCGTCCGATGGAAGCGCCCGGTAGTGGCTTGAAATGGCGGAGGCGCGAGCCGGGGGGCCTTCGGTGAAGAGCTGGGCATCAAGGGCTTGTGATCTTGGGGGCAGGCGGCGCTTGCTCAGGGCGGGGTCCGCCAGTAGGATCCGGCGGGATGCTGCTGTGGATTAACGGCCCTTTCGGAGGCGGCAAGACCGCGACGGCCTATGAGCTGAACCGGCGGCTGCCGGGCAGTGTCGTGTGCGACCCGGAGCATGTCGGCTTCGGCATGCGTCGCATGCTGCCGGCCGCACTGCGGGGAGACTTCCAGGATCTGCCGACCTGGCGGTCAAGCGTCGTGGAATTGCTCCGCCTGACGCTGACCGGCTACGGCGGCCCGGTCATCGTCCCGATGACGCTGGTTGACTCCGGCTACTTCCGGGAGGTCATCGGCTCCCTGCGGGAGGATGGCTTCGCTGTGCACCACTTCGCCCTGCTGGCTGAGCCGGCGACGGTGCGGCGGCGGCTGGCCAGGCGCAGTCTGGGCACTGAGGTCAGGCGCGGGAGCTGGGCGGTCGAGCACCTGACCGAACATCTCCAGCGGCTTGGTGCACCCGAATTCGCCGAGCACATCCACACCGACCGGCTGACCGTAGCCCAGGTCGCTGACGCCGTGGCCGGCTCGGCGGGCCTGGTGATCAGTCCGTCTGCTGACGGCCCGCTGCGAGCCTCGCTGCGCCGCTATGCCACGACCATCCGTCATATCCGCTTCGACTGATCCCGCGGCTGCGGACCTGGCCCGTCTAAGCTGCCTGGCATGACGCCACGCGATCTCACCCCCGATCAGCTGCTGTCCACCACGCGGGCGGTCCGCAAGCGCCTGGACCTGACCCGGCCGGTCGAGCGGGAGCTACTCCAGGAGTGCCTGGCTCTCGCCTTCCAGGCGCCCACCGGCGGCAATCTCCAGGGCTGGCACTTTGTGCTGGTCACCGAGCCCGGCCGCAAGCAGGCCCTGGCCGAGCTGTACCGGAAGTCCAAGAGCGAAAACGATCCATCCTCGACTCCGCCTGAGCATCAGCGGATGATGGACGCTTCTGCCTACCTGGCCGAGCACCTGCACGAGGTACCGGTCCTGGTCATTCCGTGCATCCAAGGGCGCGCCGAGAACACGCCGTTCATGCAGCAGGCGGTGATGTGGGGATCGGTGGTGCCGGCCACGTGGAGCTTCATGCTCGCCGCGCGCGCCCGCGGCCTCGGGACCGCATGGACCAGCCTCCACCTGGCATATGAGCGGGAAGCAGCCGCCGTGCTCGGGATCCCATACGAGCAGGTGATGCAGGTAGCGCTGATACCCGTCGCCCACACCATCGGCACCGATTTCAAGCCCGGGCCAAGAATCCCCACAGATCAACGGGTCCACTGGGATAACTGGTAGCACGCCGGCGCCGCGGGCGCCTCTAACCTCGGCGAGTCCTCTGCACCATTGACCGCTCAGGGCTGGGGATCCGGCGGCGGTTGGTTGAGGATGAGCCAGAACAGGCCGATAGTGTTTACCGCCTCGCTGAATTCGCTGAACGCGACGGGCTTGCGGATGTAGCCGTTGGCACCGAGGTCGTAGGCGGTACGGAGGTCTTGCTCTTGCTTGGAGGACGTGAGGACGAGAACGGGAACCACCCGGGTCCGCTGGTCGGCACGGATGCGGCGGAGGACTTCGAGCCCGTTGACCTTGGGCAGGTTCAGGTCGAGCAGGATGAGCGCTGGGTTACCCTGGTCGCGGTGGGCGTCCCCCAGCAGCATGGTGAGGGCTTCGGCCCCGTCGCAGGCGACCGTGACGGGGTTGAGGATGTTGTTTTTCTTGAGTGCCCGGATGGTGAGGTCCCGGTCGTCCGGGTTGTCCTCGATGAGCATGATCTGCTTGTCAGTCATAGGTTGTCTCCGGGTTGAGGGTGAAGTAGATGGTGGCGCCGCCGTCGACGGAGCCTTCGGCCCAGGTCTGGCCGCCGTGGCGCTCGATGATGCGCCGGACGCTGGCCAGGCCGATGCCGGTGCCGGGGAACTCGTCGGCGTCATGGAGCCGCTGGAACGGCTGGAACAGCTTGCCGACGTAAACGGGATCGAAGCCGGCCCCGTTATCGCGCACGTAGCAGCAGATGGGGGCGTCGCCGACGGGTACGGTCGCGAACTCGATGGCGGCGTCGTCGCGGCGGCCGGTGAACTTCCAGGCGTTTTCGAGCAGGTTGTCCACCGCGGACCGGATCAGGGCGCGGTCCGCGGTGACCCGGACGCCTTCCTGCACGGTCACCCGGACCTGACGGCCGGGATCGCGGGCGCGGAGCCGGTCGCAACTGGCGGTGACCTCGGCGCTGAGGTCGACATCCTGAAGGTGCATCTTGGCCCGGGTTACCTGTGACAGGTCCAGCAGGTCATCGATCAGGGTAGCCATCCGTACGCAGCCTGCCTGGACGCGCCCGGCGTAATCGCGGCCTGTCTCGTCGAGCCGGTCGCCGTAATCCTCCGCGAGGGCGTCGGCGAACCCGCTTATCCCTCGCAGCGGGGTTCGCAGGTCATGAGCGATGGAGTAGGCGAAGGCCTCCAGGTTCTTGTTGGCCCGTTCCAGGTGAATGGTGCGACGCTGGACCTGCTGTTCCAGGTCCGCGTTCAGCGACAGGATCTCCTCACCTGCCCGGCGCAGGCGGCGGCGAAGGAGAAAACTGGCACGCAAATCAGCGGCGGCCAGGACGGCGGCCAGGACAATGAGGGCAACCAGCTGGGTACGCAGGGACGAGCGCCGGGAGGCGCCTGCCGCCGTGGCGGTGCGCTGAAGGTCTGCGATCATTCCCCGGGCATCGTCCATGACCCGCTTGCCCTCGCTGGTGTCCACAATCCGCAGCGCACCGGCGTGATCCCCGGCGCGCTCCAAGTCGATGGTCTGGGCCAGCTCCGCCATCTTCGCCACGACCAGGCTATTGAGGTCTACGAGGTAGCGCCCGCCGCCGGGGACCGCTGAGACCTGTGAGGCGAGACGCCGCTGGTCGGCTGAGACCGTCGAGAGCGCCGTCTCGTATGGCTGAAGATACGCGGGCTTGCTGGTCAGCAGATAGCCGCGCTGGCCAGTCTCTGCGTTGAGCAACTCGATCAGCAAGTCGTTGCTCGCCCCGATGACACCCGAGGTGGCGAAGTCGGCCCTCTGGTAGAGCACGTAGGCCCGCACCGAGAGGGCTGAGCTGGCCACGAACAGGATCAGGAGCAGAACCACCGATGCGCGCACAAGCGCATGGGGACCGGATGCCCACCCCGCCGCGCCGCTACCCGCGGTATCAGTGACGGCGGTCGTCGGCTGCTTGGCCCCAGACGCACCACTTGTCACCTCGACCTGGGATCGGGAGCTAATCACCGGGAGCGCCGGCGCCCGCGCGAACGCCGATGATCTTCGGGCTCAAGACTGTTTCCCCCCGGGATTGCGCACACAAGGCGCCCATCTTCTGACCGGGTAAAGACCCGGACGCTAACCCGATCCTTCCCGCCACTTTATCCCGCTCCACAAGTCGAAGGGTCATAAAACCCAGGCGGGCGGCCTCGATGGCCCGGCCCGGCACCTGACACGGCTATCATTTGGCTATGTTCCGCTGGCGCAAATCTAAAAATATGATCATGGTTTACGCATAATGCCCATATTTCCGGCTTGCCTTTGTTTAGGCCGTTGAATTCTCTACTCATCGCTAAATCCGCGAGTGTAGCGCGGACATGAAATCCTTAACCCTGCTATCCCACATCGTTTCTTACGGCAGTCCAGCTCGCCGGTGG